>NZ_SJPG01000001.1:5622526-5922526 GCF_007859715.1 Rubinisphaera italica | reverse complement strand
GATGATTGTCACGGGTCAGATTATGAAATCCATGCGGTTTTGCGGATACTTTTTCGCATTTCTGATTGGAGCCTTCTCCGTAACGATATGCCAGGCGGCTCCTAAGATTATTCAGTTTGATTCGCCAAAATCATCTCAAGTAACTTCCCCAACCGTGGCGATCATCGGCGCGGTCAATGAACCTGGAACCTATCAGCTGCAAAGCCGCACGCTCACTCTTGCAGACATGGTTACTCAGGCAGGCGGATTGACTGAAACTGCTGGTCAGAAAGTCCAGATTGTGCGTGGTGGAAGAGCCGGGATTGTGTTGTTCTACCAGTCTCAAATGGATTACACCCTACGGGCAGGGGATGTGGTGATTATTGCTGAAGGCTCTCCGAGTCGGGCAAAAGTGATCTCGTATGATCATGAAAATACGAATGGAAAATCGACCGCAAACTCACTGGTTGTTCGGGCAACACATCATCAGCCAGCGACTCGAAAATCGAATTATGGACATATCGTTCTGGTCGGCCTGCAGGATCATGCGGTAGTCATGCCACTCTGGAAACCGGAATTAACAACAGACGAGTTGCTGACGACCTGGCTGAAACAGCCTGCCGAAGTGGCTCAGGGAGTTCAACTGATTGCCGGACCTCGTAGCCGGGGAGAAGTGAACGAACTTTCTGACGGTATGGTTCTTCAAGTCCCCTCGAAGCTCGTCAACGGAAATTCGCTACCACGTTTGCCATCGATTTTAGGTGAGCCAAACAATCCAGAAGCGAAAAGTGAGAAATCAGCAAATGACTACCAACCAGAGACACAGAATCAAAACAGATGGTTGAAGGACAACGGGATTTCAACGGATTTACAGCCAGTCCCCATCACACAAAATGCCCCTGCAAAAATTGTCTCCGAACCTGAGCCATTGGCTTCGGTGCCGGAGTTCAGCCTGCCGACGTTGATGCAATCCGTCCAGCCGAATCCTGAGAACAACATGCAGGCGATGAGACCAGAACTGCGAATCGATTCTCCACTTCAAGATCCAACAATGGGAATGATGGTCATCCCACAGAGCTCCGCTCCAGTCGCAGCGGGCATGTCATCACAGTCTAATACCAAAGAAAGTCGCATTTCGTATCAGCCTGAGAGCGGGCAGAGTGTTGACGGCGTTTCGAGCGTTCCTTCGTTCGAGACCAGCTTTGATAGCTTTGTGAATGAATCCTTCCTGGGAGAAAACACCAGCGAGTCATTGCTCAGTCCTGTCAGTAATGAAGAAATCCATCTGGCAGCCGCGAATGAAGTGATTCCGAATCCGATTGATGTCAACGAGCCCAATCAATCCTCGTTCATTGGCTTAATTGCAGGGGGAATTGTCATTGTCGGAGTATTTACGGTGATTTTTGCTTCTGTGAAAACACACTTAGAACAGCCTGAATTCACCTCTGATGACGAACTGGAAAAAGAGCCCGTCGTGAAGACCAGAGATGTGAAACCGCTCGTGAAAAGCCCTGTGGTTGAATCTCAACGACAGACGACTCCAATTGCACCGTCTGAGGAAGAGGCACTTCTCCAGGCGTTGACAGAGGATCGCCTACCGACCATCGAAGAGCGAGTCTTAATGCCTCGGGAAATGAAATTTTTTGGCAAACCACATTTGCATTATGAGTTCCGCGTCGATGCGGCTCACGAAATTCCGAAGCCACATATTCAGACACCAAAAGTGAATGCAGAATCCAAACCAAAAATTGGATCAGGGCCGACATTTCGTATTACTCGCGAAGATGTTCAATGGCAGGGACAGGTCGGAATGGAACATACGTCTTCAGACTTCTTTCAACAAACGACACCGAATTTGAGATAGAAAAGTCAATCTCAGAGAAGTTTAACCCGTCATTGAGAAGCAACGTATTCAATGACACTTCGGGCCTCTGGCCACATATTCCGCGTAAGAATTGAAGCTGACTATGAATATCGCAATCGAATTTGGAGGCGGCGAATTTCGTTCGTTGCGACGTGAGGGAACTCGATTGCTGGCGCGTCGGATTTCAACCGACTATCTCGTCATCGATGCGAATGAATCTCGCCGTAAAATTCTCGAACGCCATAGCGAGGAGTTTGCTCGTTGTGATGCAGGCATCATCGTTTACGGAAATGCTGCCAATGAACTGGCGGAATTGCTGACATTACCTTTGCAGTCGGCATTGGAAAATGGTCACTTGCGAAAAGACGATCCGGTTTCTCGTCAGTTTCTTGGCGCACTGGTAGAAGGCTTGCTACCTGTGCCGACCAAGACGAACTCCCCTTGTATCGTCATTGCTTCGCAGGATGATCAAGATTCGAGTAGTCAGGAGGAGGTTCGGTTTCTGACTCAACTGGTGAAACTTCGAGGGTATACGCCCGAGGTCATTTCACCGGGTCTGGCATTAATTCTTTCCGAATGTTCCGGTTCCGGTTTTACTGGTGTTGGCATCAAAATGGGTGCGACACTTCTGGATGTTTCGTTTGTTTACCAAACTCGTGAACTTGCCCGGTTTACGATGCCTTGTGGCGGTCAGCGAGTCGATCGACAGATCGCCATTTCGCAGAACTGCTTTGTCCGTCTGCAGGATGGACGTGAAGTGCTCGATGTCCGCCCGATACGAATCTGGCGGGAAGGTGTCGAGACACTCAACCACATTTCCGATTCCCGTACCCTGGAGTTGAGGAATCAGTATCGCGAGATCGCCTTCATGGCGATGCACCGAATTCAACAGGAGTTGAATCAGGATGGCATTCTCATTCCTAAGCAAGTTCCACTAGTCATTGGTGGGACTCTGGCAGGCCCAGCCGGAACGGATGAAATGTTTACTCAGGCGATTTCTGAAATTGAATTGCCGATCCGAATTTCTCAAGTCAGACGCGTTCACAACATCCGCTTCTCAGCGTTACGGGGCGGCCTGATTCTCGGTGAAATGGCATCTAAGCCAGAGAAATCCGCTGCGTAATTGAATTATTCGCCATGTAAGCACGAAACGCAAGCGCGTCTGTCTATTTGACAGTATAACACGCTCGCTTACGCTTTGAGCTTGACGGTTATGGCAAAATATCATTTGCTACGATTCCGCTCTGCTCCTCCAAATTGCGTGATCCCTGCTTTGGATTCACACGTTTTCTGCAATAAGCTCCATAAAATAATCATGCATGGCGGCTGTCCTAAGGGTGCTCTCAGACGGTCCTGATTCCTATCATTTATAAGTGATACTGGATTTTCGGGTCGGGAACTGTGAGAATAACAAGTGATTGACTTGTTGATTTATTAACGGAGAGAAAGCAATAATGGTCTGTGAATTACGACCAGCCACGAATCGATGCAATTTCCCTCAGGCATTACTGGCTTCGCTGATCATGTGTCTGCTGGGAATGCTGTCGACTTCTGTGCGAGCCGACGAAAAACCGGCTCTTAAACCGGCTCCAGCCGCTGAAGAACCCGCTGGCGAAGTGGTGGAGGAAGGTGCGGCTGATGAGAAAAAGGAGAAAGCGAATAAAACGCCTCTCGCCTTGTATGTCACTGTCCGGAGTCCGGTCGATGACAGTATTTTCCGCAATGTCCGCAACACCGCATTAAAACTTCAGGAACTGGCTCGGGTCGAAAATCGCCCTGCGTTTCTGATCCTGGAAATTCGAGCCGGGCAAAGCGAGTTTTATCAGGTGCATGGCTTGGCTAAGTTTCTGACTTCCTCGAAAATCGATCGTGTCACCACTATTGCCTGGGTTCCGGAAACGGTCACAGGAAACAATGTGGTCGTCGCACTGGGATGCCAGGAAATTGTGATGCATCCCGATGCTGAATTGGGAGATATCGGTCGGGGTAAACCGGTCGAGCCGGATGAAGAACAACTCGTACTCTCACTGGCAGAAAAAAGGCACAACCTCCGACTGAATCGCGATCTCGTTCTCGGCATGCTTAATCCACAAGTGTCGCTGCTGGTAGCCACTGTCGAAAAAGATGGCATGACAGAAAAGCGAGTCGTTACCGAACAGCAGGCAAAAGTCCTGCGGGATAACGGACTGGCGATTACCGATGTTGAAGTGATTAAGGATAAAGGTCAAAGGGGATTGTTCTCTGGGCGAGAAGCTCGCGAGTTAGGAATTCTCGTTTCCCACACGATTGATTCCCAACCGGAACTGGCCAACCTCTATGGTATCGATCCACAAAGCCTGCGTGAAAAACATGGGCAGGGGGAGTCCTCGGTCGTTAAGTTAATCGATGTGACCGACATCATCGATCCCGTCCTCGAAGCCTTCATTCAACGACAGATCGATCGAGCTTTGGCCGAAAATGCAGAGATTATTATCTTCCGGATTGAATCCCCCGGTGGGTATTTAATGTCTGGAACCAACCTCGCGAATATGATCGCGGATCTTGAAGAGAAAAATGTTCGCACTGTTGCTTACGTTCCCGATCACGCGATCAGTTCTGCAGCCATCACCGCATTGGGTTGTGATGAAATCTACATGGGACCCGATGGCCAAATCGGTGATGCCGGTGTGATTCGCCAGGAGTTCGACGGAGCCTTTGAACGAGTCCCCGAAAAATTACTCAGCCCTTTACGACAGACGTTGATTTCACTGGCCGAACGGAAGAAGCGTCCGCCTGCGATTCTTGAGGCGATGTCGTTCAAAGACCTCGAAGTCTTTCAGGTGACGCATCGAGAGACAGGTCGTGTCTGGTATCTCACCGAAGCCGATATCGAGAAGTCCAACGGCGAATGGATTAAAGGTCCAATTGTCCCCGAGTCGGCTAAGGGACTGCTGCTGACTTTGCAGGATGATCGAGCAGTCGAATTAAAAATCGCGGCAGGTGTCGTGAACGATCTCGATGATCTCAAAGATCGACTCAACATCCCCGCTGATGTTGAACTCGATGCTGTCGGCCGCACTTGGGTTGATTCCCTGATTTACCTGCTAAACGATCCATTCATTACAGGTTTTCTCCTGTTTGTGGCGATCATCTGCATTTATATCGAACTGCATTTTATGGTGGGAATTTTCGGGATCTGTTCGGCTCTCTGTTTTGGGATTTTCTTCTGGAGTCGTTATCTCGGAGGGACAGCGACCGGGCTGGAAATCGTGTTATTCATGATGGGCATCGCCTGCATTCTGATGGAAATATTCGTCATCCCGGGCTTTGGTGTCTTTGGCGTTTCGGGAGGCTTGCTGATGGTCCTTTCGCTGATTCTGGCCAGCGAAACCTTCAATAATATCGAGCCGGAAGTGAACTCTCAGAAGTTTGTGGAGGCGGTCACGATACTTCTCGTTCCGCTCGCGGCGGTGATTGTCTCGTCGATGTTTATCAATAAGTATTTGCCTCAAATCCCACTGTTGAGGCACATCGTATTAGTCCCACCAATTCGGAAGCATGCTGGAGATACCGACACTCTACAATTGCGCCCTGATCTTGCAGATGGAAAGTCTGGCTTATTCGTCGGGAAGCAGGGAGTGGCCACGACGATTCTCCGACCTTCCGGCAAAGCTCGATTCGAGAATGAACTCGTCGATGTCGTCACGCAAGGC
The DNA here is from genome assembly GCF_007859715.1 of Rubinisphaera italica. NCBI lineage: Bacteria > Pseudomonadati > Planctomycetota > Planctomycetia > Planctomycetales > Planctomycetaceae > Rubinisphaera > Rubinisphaera italica. The sequence goes on along the minus strand of NZ_SJPG01000001.1, from coordinate 5,916,991 downwards.
CCTTACATCGCCGCGAAATCTCCAGTGGAAATTATTGAAGTTCGCGGACGACGCGTGGTTGTACGCTCTCTGCCAGAAAGCACTTGAACTGAGCCTAAAATTGCGGGTGGCGGGGGCGCTCCGCTTCAGCGGAAGCCCCCGATCGTTCAATGTCTCGGGGGCTTCTCTGCGAGAGCGCCCCCGCCACCCTCCCTTGTTATTGGAATACAAAGAATGAACGCTCGAATCCACTAAGATTCATGAACGGTTACAATTGATGTATTCAATATCATAACAATCAAAACAGGAACCCATCCCACCAGCATGGTGGGGCAGGCCCCACCCTACCTCAGAGTCATTTACTCAAGCCGGTGTCTGTCAGCAATGTGTGATCTATGCATTCTCAGGCATCAATCCGCACATGCTTCAGAACCTCAGCTGCTGACATGACATAGCCGATGTAAAACGGACCGAATTCCGCGTAACGGGCAGAGGCTTTGTCGAATCGCATCGTATAGACGATATCTTTCACGTGAATCGGATTACGGGCCCACAAGGTGACGCCCCATTCCCAGTCGTCAAATCCGGTGGATGCAGTGATCAACTGGGATACTTTCCCGGCGAATTTGATTCCCGAAGTGGCATGCTCGGCCATCAATTCCGAACGGGCACTGAACGGCAGATCGAACCAGTTCGCGTGCGGATCACGAATCTTGTTCATCGGGTAAAAACAGTGCACGGGGTATGGTGGGATTTCGGGATAGATTCGTTGCTTGTTCATAGCCGGCAGACGTTGTTCGTAGCCGCGAACACGAGCTTTGAACATGTCGTCTTCAGGATTGGCCCCTTCGCGAATCAGTTTTTCAGAGAACTGTTCGAGAGTCGGCACATACTCGGAAATTTCCGTCAAAGAGACGAACGAATACGTCGGCTGCAAAACCGTTCCCAGTTCGGAAGAACGGAGTTCCTGACAGATCGTGTCAATCACCAGCGGATCAGGATCCATCAGCATCAATCCCAGGTCTGCCCGATGCCCGGAAGTGGCAAACACCTGCATCCGTTCTGGAACTCCAGCACGTTCTGGATTCAGGATTTCGATAACCTGCTGAATGCCTCGTCGACACTGTTTTTTGGACAGGTTCTTCAACTCCCGTTGATTCACCTGATAATAAATGTGCAGACAATGCCAGCCTTCGTGCAATTTGATACTTGGCTCTTCTTGCGGGGTCGAGGGCATAGGAGGGCGTCCAGACATTTCGATTCTTTCCTGGGGAGTGTTGAGAGTTGAAAGTTAAGAGTTGAGGGTTCTTTTCACTAGCCACTAATTCGGTTTACGCTTTGGCTTCGCATCTCGTAGTGGCCAATTGGGATCTTCTTCGCGAGCATCGGCCATCATGCGTTCTGCTTTTTTGACAAGATCTGGTTTCTCATTTGCAAGATTGTGTTCTTCTCCAGTATCTGTTTCGAGATTATACAGTTCGATCGGCAGAGACGGTCCATTGCGGACGGCTTTCCAGTTAGCGAAACGAATCGCCTGAATCGATTTTCCTTCATGCAATTCCCAGTAAAAATAATCACGTTCGGGAGCAGATCCCCCTTTGAGAAAACTGACCAGCGACTTTCCATCAGAACGAACATCACCTGGAAGTTCGGAATTCGTTAATTCGACAACGGTCGGGAGAAAATCCCAGAAGGCCCAGGGCTCTTCAGTGACACGACCGGCGGGCACGGTACCCGGCCACCAGGAAATGGCCGCCTGGCGTAAGGCTCCTTCATACATGCCTCGTTTGTAGCCACGCAATTGACCATCCATAGTCTGATCAAACAGTTTTCCAATTTCGGAATTGGGATTAAATGACGAACCATTATCGCCGGAGAAGATGACCAATGTGTTTTTGGCGATCCCTTTTTTTCGCAGCAGATCGAGAATGCGTCCGACATCGCTGTCGAAGCGAGTGACCATAGCCGCGTAGTTCTTTTGCAACTCGCTCCAGTCTTTTTCAGAATAAATTCCCTGATCATCGATCTCATAACGTCCATGCGGCAAGGTCGCTGCATAAAATAAAAAGAAGGGGCTGGCATCCTGCTCGTCGATCCAGCGAATCGTTTCATCAGCAAGATAATTTTGAGCATAAGATTTCCCCCGCCCCGGTTTGCCGGTGTTACCGGGAAGTTCGAAACGTTGGTCGTCGTTGTAGAGATAAGTCGGGAAGTAACTGTGAGCGTGTCGCTGGCAGTTGTATCCATAAAAATGATCGAACCCCAACTTGGCTGGGCTACCCGTGGTATCGAACATGCCCATGCCCCACTTGCCGATGCAGGCAGTGGCATAACCCTGAGATTTAAGATGCTTTGCAACCGTATAAGTGTTGGCCGGCATTGGCATTTGACCTTCCGGCTGAATCTCGCGATTCGCTCGAATCGGACAATGTCCCATATGCAGGCCCGTCATCAGGGAAGAACGAGATGGCGCACAGACAGACGTTCCACAATAAGCCTGCAGGTAACGTGTCCCTTCGGCAGCCATCTGATCCAAATGGGGAGTTTGAATCCGTTTCTGACCGTAGCAACCCAGATCTCCCTGAGCGATATCATCCGAGAGGATAAAAATAATGTTCGGCTGCTCACTGGCAGTCGAGTTCGAACAAGAAGCCAGAGCAGCCATCAGACAGAAGATAAATGAGAGTAAATTCATCGATAAGAATTCCTGAGTGTTGAAATCATCGAGTTATTCCATTGGTCATTCGACCGATGGTCTCCTCACAATAATCCGCATCGAGTCACTACGAAAGGGAATGGCAGAAATCGATGAACATAATATGGATTGATGTATCGAACATGAACTGAACGATCTAACCCGATCCATTCAGCATTTATGCTTGTAGTTTCGCAGAAAATACGTTAGTTTTCGACTCTTGCACAGAGCCGAAGTGGCGGAATGGCAGACGCGTCGGATTCAAAATCCGATGGGGGTAAACCCCGTGCGGGTTCGAGTCCCGCCTTCGGTATCCAATTGAAACGCTCGCCCTCAATCTTTGAGGACGAGCGTTTTTTTGTGCCCTTTCTTCAGATACCTGCATTCAGCCGCACTTAGCGGAGTGTATACACAAGACCACATCTTTTGCGAGTTTAACGATTGTAGCGGACGCATGAATTGAATCAAAAAATTCAATTTTTACCAATTGCAACTGGCCGATGGAAAATAATGGTTATTCAATGGCCAGGGTTTTTCCCTAGTAAATACGGATAGTGTGATGCGTGCGTTTATAATTGCAGTTGTTTACATGTCAGTTTCATCAATTTGCCAGTCCGGTTTTGCTGAAAGTATTGAGTCTGAATTATTGACGAATGTCAGTTATGATGAGTGCCTGGAGAACTGCTGCGAAAGCAGTTGGATGGATGTTCTGGAATTCTTCGCCGGGCTGGAAGGTTCCAAGCAGCCTCAGGATTTCGGGGTCAATGCCCACATGGGAACCCGGGTGCATGTCAATTATGGCTCGATCATTGTCCCGGAGTGGGGCCTGGGCCTGCAGGTCGGAACGGCGATTATTGCAGAGGCGATCATGCCGTTCGTGTGACATCCCGTGTTCAGGGAGCCAGTGCCCGTACACAGTCGTTCACAACATTCGGTCTATTTCAGAAGTCGGAAACCGGCTGGACGTGGGGAGCAGTCTACGATTATCTGGCGGAAGATGATTACGATCAGTTTTCTCTCAGTCAGACTCGCGGTCGCGTGAGCTATCGGATGGCTCCCGATCGCGAAGTCGGCTTCTACGGAATATTGCCACTGACAAATGCGACTGAAACCTGGGGAGCGATCCCGGTCGAACTGGAATCGATTGCTCAGGGGAGTCTGTTTTATCGTCAGACGTGGGATAATCAGTCGGAAACTTCGATCTGGCTGGGAATGGCGGAAAGTCATGCTCAGAACAATTTCGCTTTGGGAGACCAGAGTCGCACACCGAATGTACTGATTTACGGAGCCGACTTTCACGTCCCGCTCAATAGTCATATCGCACTTTTCGGAGAGGCGAACTTCATCACACCTTCCGATACGGGGACCGTCGATGCCTACCTCGGATTCGTCTACTACCTCGGATTCGTCTACTACCCCGGCGGCAACGCCTACGGCTGGCGAAAACAACGTAACTCGCCCGTGCTTCCCGTGGCCAGCAATACATCCTTCTCAGTAGATTTGCGAAGATAACTTATTTGTTGCAAACAGAGTTCAATGACACAGGTTGGGTAGCAATCCGCTATTCGACCAGTTTGGAATTGTCCTTCCATCTAAATTGTGCGCAATCATTGATAGGTGATCAGCCGAGAGTCAAAACTCACGAATTGTTCACCTCTGACCAAGCGTATGACCGAATTGATGCAATAAATCCTCAGAATCGAAAACTTCGCCACGATCTTTAGAAATCGTCGTAATTATGTCTTCCCAGATAGGCATTTCCCGTCAATAGCTCTCCTGCGAACTAAGTTTGAATACAGATCAAACTTGGATCTAGCGTGCTCATGGAGAGTTTACCAATATGACAGTCACCAATCTGGACCACACCAATGCCAGTTCACATTTCGTGAAAAACGGCGTTGACGAGATTGATAATTGCGAAGTTACAGGGCAGATTGAAACTGATCCCCGGATATCGCACGGCATGGCTCCCGTTTCGCGGAATGCCCAACAACTTCAGCAAATTGGTACTTACCGGATCATCAAAAAGTTGGGTGCTGGCGGGATGGGTGCGGTCTATCTCGGTATTGATGAACGTGACAACTCCAAAGTCGCTATCAAAGTACTTACTCAAGATGCGGAACCTGATCTGGATGCCGTCCGTCGTTTTGAAAAAGAAGCCAAACTGCTTGGCGAGGTAAATCATCCTCACGTTTCTAATTTGAGAGATGCGGGCGAATGGAATGGCGTTTTTTACCTCGTGATGGACTATGTCAACGGGATCGATCTCAAAGTTCTGCTGGCCGTCGAACGAAAACTTTCCGAGTACTTGGCGCTGGGGATCATTCGAGACATCTGCGATGCCCTGGCCGAAGCCCACTCACGCGGCATTGTTCATCGTGATATCAAACCCGCTAATGTGATGCTGGTTGTTGAAGAAGTTCCCGGACAGGAAGCGGTCCATACGTTATCCGAATTGATTCGCGGCGGTCATCATCCGATGGTCAAGTTGACCGACTTCGGTCTGGCTCGGCACGTTGACCAGTCCGAATCGATGGCGATGACCAAAACGGGAGCCATGCTTGGCACCCCGTATTATCTCTCGCCGGAACAATGCTCAGGACAGTACAAAATCAGTCCGGCGACCGACATTTACGCATTGGGTATCACCCTGTTTCAAATACTGGCTGGCAGGCCGCCGTTCCAGGCTCCCGATCCGGTCAAACTGATTACGATGCACAGCTTCGAAGAAGCACCCGATATTCGTAAGCACAATCCCGAAGTCAGCGATGGCGTGGCTGCTCTCATTGAACGCTGCCTGCAGAAAACTCCCGATCAACGCTTTGCCGATGGGGCTCATTTACGCGATGAAATCGATCGATTATTGCGTGGAGAAACCAACGATGTGGCCATTCATCCCATCGTGCCTGAGGTTAAGTCTCAAATCACAGAAGCCGTCTGGGAATGGGATTTGAAATCGACTCCACAAGAACTCTGGCCACATGTCTCCAATACCGAACGCATCAATCAGGCAATCGGTTTACCGTCTGTCGATTATCAAACGGAACGGGACGAGAATGGGCAGCTACGAAGATTCGGGTCTTTCAAATTGGGCTTCTCTAAACTCACTTGGGAAGAACATCCCTTTGAATGGGTGGAAGGAAAACGCCTAGGAGTTCTTCGCGAATTCAAGAATGGCCCATTTCACTGGTTTGCCAGCATTGTCGAACTACAGCCCTTATCGGATGGTGGCACAAAATTACTGCATCGAGTCCGCGTAGCCACGCGAGGCATGTTGGGACGCTTCCTGGCTCACCTTGAAGTCAACGTCAAAGGCCGCAAAAACCTCGATCAGGTTTACAAGCGGATTGATTCTGTCATCGCGAAGAAATCAAAACAGGTCAACCTGGAAGATCCTTTTGAGTCTCCCGCCAAGCTCACCAGATCAATCCAGCAGCGGATACAGTCTCGCGTTGAACGACTGGATTCAACACAAGTGGACCAGGAATCTCTTGATTATTTAATCCGGCATCTGACAGATTCTCCTGCTCAGGAACTCGCACGAATTCGCCCGTATGCGATTGCAGAAAAGTGGGGATTGGACAAACAGATGTTTTCCGAAACCTGCCTGCAGGCGTGCACAGTTGGTCTGCTCGAATTGCACTGGGATATCCTTTGCCCGACATGCCGAATCTCATCGGACATTAAAGACACCATCGCTGACATCGACAAACACTCTTACTGCGAAGCCTGTGACCTGGAATTTGAAACCGACTTTCAGAACGCAATCGAGCTTTTTTTCCGAGTTCATCCGGAAATCCGCAAAGCCGATTTGAAGACTTATTGCATTGGCGGTCCCGAACATGCTCCGCATGTCGTCGCTCAGGCGCGGATGTCTCCGGGTGAAAAACTCGAATTCGATCTCGCATTGGACGCCGGCACTTACACATTGCGAGGACCACAACTTCCGTACACCGCACAATTTATTGCCGAATCGAATCAGGGGGCGATCCGAACTTCACTGAAACTCTCTCAAAAGTTTGACACTCGCTGCAAAACAAGACTCCAGGCTGGTCGTCAACTTTTCACACTCGAAAACGGATATGAAATACCATTGCTGGTTCGACTGGAAAGAACCGTTCTCAATCAGAATGTTCTGACTGCAGCCGATGCAAGCCGAATTGCGATGTTCCGAGAACTGTTCCCAGATGAAGTTCTTTCCCGAGAACAACTGACCGATTACACAACCTGTACATTACTCGGGATTCGCATCACTGATCTCGAAGCCTTGTTCGAAGCTTCCAGTGAATCTGGTGCATTTCGGATGTTGTCGCAGAAATTTGAAAAGTTGTGTCAGTCAGTTGTTGCCTGTCGCGGACAGGTCATCAAGCAAGCGGAAGATCGTATTCTAGCCGCGTTCCCAGAAACGAATGATGCACTGGAGTTGACTCATACCCTGCTGAAAGAACAACAGACCAGAGAATTCAAGATGGCACTCGGCGTCACTTTACATCGAGGCACCACCATGACGACGACCATGAATGGTCAAATGGATTATTTCGGACGCTCCGTCACCACTGCGAATCAAATGCTCGAACGAGTAGTCGCCGATGGATTACTGCTCTCTTCATCGCTGGCACAGGATATCGAAGTGACACAGGGATTGAAGAAGATGAACGTCTTTCCGGAAAAATCAGGCGGACAATCCGATCGAGTCTTTCGGCTCAAATCGTAGTGAATGGAAGAGCGAACATTTCCTCGAATCAAAATTTAGACAATTAAACACTGCGTTGGCTCTCTTCGTGAATACGAAGTACGTTTCCGACAAACACCTGAAGCAATCCTGAGAAGGTAAAAGTCATGATTATCAACGACATTATGGAAAAGAATGGTATAAAATCAGGGAGTCACGAGTCGCACGTGGACTGGTTTCTTGAAGGCTGTTTTCAGCCGGATGCCAGCACATCCCGCGTCGCAATTACGCGTTCTCCTTTCACGATTGGTCGACGTAACACCAACGATTGCAGTATTGGCTCCCAGAAAGTCTCGGGACAGCACGCACAACTGATCACCGTCGGCGATAAAATCTTTGTCCGCGATATGAACAGCACGAATGGAACGTTCGTCAACGGGAATCGCATCATTGTCGATACCCCATTGGCTGCGAGCGATTATCTGCAATTTGCCGATATGGAATTCCAACTGGGACGCCATCAGGAGCAACGTAACGACCAGACGATTGTCTTTGATGAACCTGAAACTGGTTGGCAGATCTCGAAGATGAATCAGGTCGTCCAGGAGCAGCAATTCCGCATGGTCTTCCAGCCGATTGTCACTGCTGTAGGGGATTCGTTATACGGCGTCGAAGCTTTGTTGAGATGCCATATTGCTGGCTTCGAATCGCCAATCATGTTGTTCGAAATCGCTTCTCGACTCGGGCTCGCAGAACGATTAAGTGATGCCGCTCGTTACAAAGCAGCGATGGCAATTGCGCCACAACATCCCGCCAAACGGCTCTTTCTGAATACTCATCCGAATGAACAACTCGGGCAGAAATTGATTAACTCACTGTCGAATTTACGCTCATGGGTTGGGGATTGGAGCATCGTTCTCGAAATCCATGAAGCAGCTGTTCCCGACTTGGCAACAATCCGAGAGTTTCAGGCACGATTGAAGGATTTAGACATCGAAATCGCCTACGATGATTTCGGAGCGGGGCAGTCTCGACTAAAAGAATTGACAGAAGTTCCACCAAATATCGTCAAATTCGATCGCACAATTGTCGACGGACTTGCAACAGCATCCACACAACACCGAGCAATGGTGCAATCTCTTGTTAACGTCTGTCATGAGAACAATATCATTACACTCGCTGAAGGTATTGATAATGGCGAAGACAGCGAAGTCTGCCGGGAAATGGGCTTTCAACTCTTCCAGGGATACTACTTTGGTCGCCCTGCTCCATTGGAAATAATACCGGATTCAACAATTCAATAAATCGAAGGAATCATGAGCAAACCGGTGGCGTCCTGGCCGACTCTGCTATCGGTATGCAGTCAACACTGCATTTATTGCATGGTTTCTCTTATTGACGCGATCTGGTTTGATCAAGTAAAGCCCGCAATTTCGGTTGCTCCCGTTTCCCTAGTTTCGAGCCAATGACATTCTTCATTTCCTGTGGATCATTCTCGTGATCGTACAACTCAGTCGCGATCACGGAACCATCTTCATAGTCTCGCCATTCGGTATAACGGAAGCGAGGAGTCCGAATCGAATATCCCATCGCCTCTGGGGCTTCACCCGGTTTCGGATAAGCCGGTCGACAATGCTGCGTCAAAGCGGCAGCTTGAACGCTTCCTGCAGGATCCTCAAATAAAGGTCGTAAACTCACACCTTCCAGGCCGCTGGCAGGTTGTTCGAGTCCGCACAGATCGACAAGTGTCGGGTAGACATCCAGCAACTCGACAATCGCTGACGTTCGCATTGCCTCGGTTTGTCCAGGAAGAGAAATAATCATCGGAACACGGGCATCGAGTTCGAAATTGGATGTCTTCGCCCAGAGTGTTTTCTCGCCCAGATGAAATCCGTGATCGGACCAGAATACGACAAGTGTACTCTCCCGCAATTTGAGACGATCCAATTCATCGAGCACTTTTCCAATTTGTGCATCGACAAAACTGGTCGCCGCATAATATCCATGCCGCAAGGCTCGCTCCTCTTCCAGAGTCGGTCGCCCGTCGGGACGATCTTTGAAGCCTCTGAGAATTTCCCGACCATCGTGCATGGCAATACCTGGCACGTTTGTCGGTTGATCTCGATTCATCGCCAGTTCAATCTCACTCCGTTCATAAAGATCCCAGTATTTCTTCGGCGGATTGAACGGCGCATGAGGTTTCCAGAATCCAACCGCCAGAAAAAACGGTTCGTCCTTCACCTCGTTCATTGCCTCGACCGCTAATTGAGCGATGCGGCCATCAAAGTAAGCTTCATCCGGGACATCCATCATTTCTGTTCGGGGCACCTCGGATAGATTCCTGGGCAACTTCCCTTCAACGAGCGGCTTGTCATTGCCATGTGAATTAAAATGCATCACAGCTGGCACAGACCAGGAAGCAGCATCTCCTTTGTATTCAACCTGAATCCAGTTATGGAATATCTTGCCAACATCCCGTGTTTCATAACCCGATTGCATAAAATGTTGCGGCAACGTCACTACATCGGGAACCCGTTCCCGAAAATGAGTTGGCAAATCGTGAATCTGCAAGGTGTCAAGTCCCAACCCAGTCAACATTGAAGCGCGAGACGGATTGCAAACCGCCTGCTGACAATAAGCCTGTTCAAACAAAAGCCCCCGACTGGCCAGCTTGTCGATATTGGGGGATTTCACGACAGTATCGCCATAACATCCCAACTCAACTCGCAAATCATCAACCGCAATGAACAAGACATTCGGTTTCTCTGCAGCCTGCATCCATGCAGCGGATGATGCAACCATTAGAGATGTCAGGATACAAAAGGTCGTCCGTCTAAAGTTGATTCTTGTCACGATGACTCCTTCGCCTGATGATACTCAAGCTCTGCCATTCAGTATTAAAAGCTGTTCACACATCTGAGCATGACATTTCATCTCCATTCTGGCAATTCTGACAGGAATGTCGAATCGTGTTTAACCCAGTATTTGCATGGTGTCATACTTCCAGGAACGAGGTTCCGGTTGCTCAATCTCAGAGACGGCAAAGAACTCTGAATACCGTGAACGAATCATCGAATCGACCGCACGGGCATGCCATTTCGCCCAGCCGCGATTACCCCATCGATCAGACCAGCTATTGAGCATGTAGAAGTAATCTCCCTCATAACCCAGAAGACAAATCGCATGCCCGCCTCCGTTATTCTGTACGCGATACGTATCCAACACAGGCTTATCCATCGACTGATCCCACAGGATTCCCAAATAAATCGGATATCCAGATCCAATCGCCAGTCGACATTCTTCAGCGGAGTTCACAGGCGTATGCGCTAACAACTGGTGCTGCTCAGCAGCCTCCCAGCAAGCCTCGGGAATCGTGGAGACATATCGTCCGGGAAAAGGAAACAGATGATCTGGACAATTCCCATATTGTCGGGAAGCCTTGATACCGCCGCTGATCGTCGCTCCTGTATCGCTTCCCAGGAGATTGTCAGCCTTCTGTCCGGTCAGATAGCTGAACATCGGCGAGAACGAAATTCCCTGCCCACCAATTCCATTGGACAAAGCCTCCATACAATAGGACCGGGAGAAACCGGAACAAGCTCCTACCTGCCCCTGATCTTTCACCTCAATCTTCCCTCGCGGATCCACCTTTTCCGGCAACTCCGCCGCTTTCAAATACGAAAACTTCACAGCCGCCCCGTACAAAAACGTCTGATCTTCAAGATCATTCCGCCAACCTTTTGCTCGTTCAATTGATTCTGTCACTCTCTGTTTTCCTTTTCGTTTCCTACGACATACTGTCTGTCCAGAGGCTAGTGACCAGAGGGCTTCGAGCTATCATTAAAACTCTCACCCCTAATCTCTAACCACTAACCTAATTTGCCTCTCATCACTGACCACTCAAACCCTGTTTCCGCCAATACTCAGCCGCCACCTGCGGACTCCACTTCTCTCCTCCGATCTCAGCCGCATCGCGATTCAAAATTATGAAAGCGTGTTCCCGAATGGCTTTCGACTGTTGCTGTAGAAAAAGATTGGTTTCCATCTCGGTCGACAGTTCACCCGTTTCCAATTTGTCAGCCACTTCCAGGAACAACGCTTTCAATCCTTCGTCATAGTTTTTCAGCACACGTTCGATAGCCGTCTCTGCAGATGTGTTCGGATCATCTTGATGATCTCCATCTGCGTGATGCCCATTACCTGCTGGCAGGCATCCCAGGACCAAAACCAGCAAGCCAATTCCAATCAATTTCATTGATGCCCCTCCCAATTCTGGTTCTGAAGATGTTGTGCAATTAATTGATCGAGCAGAGTTTTCCACTGCGAACTCAACAGGCTGATCAGCGTAGTACTTAGCCAACAGACCAATGGCAGCAAGATCGACAGCAGTCCATAAGAAACAGTCAGCCAATGCCATCCTGCTCGCTCAAAACAGATTCCGAACAGCACGCATATGCCACCGAATCCGTAACAACCAAATAACTTAATAACGCTCGGCATAGTCAGTCAGCCAATCTTTGAAGGTCACCAGAGCCGGGCCAATGATGCCGGTCAGTATCAAGGAAATCGCTCCGTTATCCGTGTCGAGACTCGGCAGCAATTCCGAAAGATTTCCGACAAACACAACCACTGCCGACAATCCAGCCGTCACCAGCAGGTTCCACAAATCCGCTTTGTCGAGTTCAAACGCTCTCGACTCACCTTTGGCAAACATCATCTCTTTTCTCCTTTTCTTAAAAATTCAACTCTCACTCTTACTCAATCTGGTGGCACGCCCAGAACGTAGTGATGGGCGTGGCGATTACACATGACCACGCTTAAACATCTGGGGGCTGCGCTGCGACCCCAGCCACCCATCGCACAATTCTTCAGTTGATGTGTCGTTGAAACATCTCCTTGGCGATCTCTCCCCACGCATCAAACCAGGCCGACGACTTTCGGCTACTCAGACAAATTTCTTCCAGATCCCGATCCTGTGCACGGATCGCCTCACGGATTTCTTCTGCAGTCTGGGAAATGGCTTTCGTCGAATTGGCAATCATTTCCTGAGCCCGCGCTTCTCGTTCGATGGCTTCCAGCTTTTTCGAGATCCACGATTCAAACGGCCCATGAATCCAAGATGGCGGCTTCCACAACCCGTAAACCATCACCAGAAATGCACCGACCACCAGAAAAATGGCCAACCCATGATTCGCCAAAAACTCACCCGCCTGTTCAATCGTCATCACCATCAATTCAATCCACATCGCAGTTCAAACCGTTCATTCCTGTTCAACTTAAGCCGATCTGGTGCGCTCATTGACAGTCCTTCCCGGGAGATAGACAAATGCCTAACTTGAGACCACTCTCTTAACTGCATAAAATCAATCAGGAATGCTGGTCATGCCACCGGCTTTCCGCTTTCCAACTTCCGCTTTCCAAACATTCCGGATTCCTCATGTATCTCGTTATCGCCTGCAGTTTAAAATCGACCAGTAAAAGCCGACTCCTGGCAGAAGCCGCAGAGCGGAGTCTGCATTCATTGGGACGGGAGGTCGAACTGATCAACCTGCGCGATTTCCCTCTCCCTTTTTGCGATGCCGAGGGTGCGTACGCCGATCCGCATGTGGCGACATTGTCGAAGAAAATCATCGAAGCCGAGGGGATTCTGATCGCCTGTCCGATTTACAATTACGGCGTAAATGCGGCTCTCAAAAACCTGATCGAATTGACAGGCCAGAACTGGCAGGAGAAAGTCATCGGCTTTCTCTGTGCGGCTGGAGGCACCGGAAGCTACATGTCTATCATGGGACTGGCCAACAGCCTGATGCTCGATTTTCGCTGTTTGATATTGCCGAAATTCGTTTATGCCACAGGCAATGATTTTGACGAAACTCGCATTTCCGATGAAGGCGTCGAACAACGCATCTCCGAACTCGGCCACACAATGATCCGCATCTCGTCCGCATTACGCGAAAATCCTTAAGCAGCCAGGAGTAATCGCAGGGGGACCAGGCAGAGTCGTTCGGGTTGCGGAGCAATTAGGCGAGGCACCATGCAGGTTTTAAGTTAATAAGTCTGCGTTGATCACAAAATGGCACACACGATGAATGCATCTTCTCGATTTTATCGCCCCAGCCGCGTTGACCCATCGATAAATAATCGATCAGCATGTATTATACTAAATGTCAAACACTAATGGACGGAAAGCGATGTCTGTCTATTTATTTTTTCGTGTCACACCAACCTCACATCTGATAACCCGATTGTCAACAGCGATATGCCTTCATTACAAAAGTGCGAGTTTGTCCCTTATCTCTCCATCACCGACGCCACGAGAGCTGTCACGTTTTATTCAGATGTTTTTGGCGTAACTCCGTACTTATTGCTAAACATGCCAGATGGGCGAGTCATGCACTGTGAATTTCGAGTAGGGGCCTCCCGATTCTTTATCAGTGAAGAGCTCCCGGAGCATGGTGGCACACCAAGTCCAACTCGACTTGGTGCTACAAGCGTGGCGATTCATCTGTACGTTGATGACTGTGATTTAATGGTGGAAACGATGAAAAAGAACGGCTCAACGGTTTTAATGGAACCAACAGATGTGTTCTGGGGCGAGCGTTTTGCACGCGTTCGTGATCCTTTCGGGCACGAATGGGGAATAACGACTAAACTACGTGAAATGACGTCCCATGAAATCCGCGCTGCTGCCGAACAAATGTTTGCCGAGATGTCCGAGTAGATTGTGACACGTTGTACGCAGGGTGGCCCGGCACGACTTTATAAATATGTGGGTAAAGACAAGCCGCCAAATTCGGTCGGGCCACCCTGCTATCGGATTGTGGAGTAAAAAATATTCCGCCGTGTGTGTTCAAGTTGCAAAGTCTGGTTTAATCACAAAACGGCACACATGATGACTGCATCTTGTCGATTTCATCGCCCCAGCCGAAGCGGCTGGGCCACCTGCGCATCAGTGAAAGTATCGCTGGCCAAGTTCAATGGCAAGCGTTGTAAAGGGCGGTTCGTGTGGAAGTGCAATGTCGGTTTCAAGATCGAAGTATGATGAAACGCGAGTGTTACCTAAGCCGAGCCCCCACAAAAAGAGCTCGAACCCATATCGTGTTGGCCAGTAGAAACGAAAGGGAACATCGAAATCAGATTGCTTTTGTGGTTCGATTACTTCAATTCCGCGTTCGCAAAGGCCTTTCATTTCCAAACCGAGAAATGAGTGAAACGAAATGTCATCGCTTGGCTCATCAGTTGAGTACTCCATGCCGGCAAGATAACCCGACTCGGGGATTGCCACCGAAATAGTGTCCTGTTGATACCAATAGCTGAGGTCTTGGTCGTATGGACGTTGCGAACGGACGATTACGGCATAAATCAGATAGTGTGTCCGCAGCTGATAGGTTGATAAGGCGTTGATTTCATTGAGGTAGAAAGTCCCGCGATCATCCCGTGCGATGTCACCCTTAGATGACGCGAGCACGCCACCAAGATACTCCGCCATCAAGGGATCGTCGCACAAGCGAGCTTCGTCGAATACGCGTTTGAGCACGCGAGGATTGACGACGCCGGGTTCATCTGCTCGCGAACCTAGTTTGTGAAGTGCGATTCTGAAGACGTTGTCGAGGTTGATATTGCACCGCTCGACGAGATTCTTGATTTCGCCACCGACGTAATCAGCTGATGGTCCAAGGAGCTTTGTCAGCAGTTCCTTAGACCCAAGTACAGTTAGGCCTGCGCCAACTGTTGTCAGTGGGTCCATTCATGCACTCCTTTGGCAAATAACTAATTGATAGGCAGAATTGACTTCTGTCTAATAAAGTTTGATATTCTGTATAGCACATTTTTCATTATCGACTGATGAATCGATATCTGTCAACCAGTAGTGCAGTAGGGTGCGTCGTGACGCACCTTTCACTCGAAGTTCTTGAAATCGTCTCCATACCATTCCGCGTGGCTGCCCCAATTGGGTGCATACTCTCCAAGTTTAACATATCGCAGGGTGGCCCGACCGCTTCGGTGGGTTGCGGAACGCAAAGATATTCCGCCATGCGTGCTCAAGTTGCAAAGTCTGGTTTGATCACAAAATGGCACGCATGATGACTGCATCTTGTCGATTTCATCGACCCAGCCGAAACGGCTGGGTTACCCGCGGAGTCGACGGGCAGTTCCAGATCGACGACGCCCGCACCAAACTGAAACGGCTCTACCCAAAAACTAAGAGTGGATGACGCAGTAGGTCAATTCTTGTGAATGCAAAGTTTAAGTGCGTCTTAGTTTTCTCCGTTGAAAAATAACGGGAAGTGAAATAAGACCAAAGAAAAACTCAAGAGTTATCGCCGTACCGGTTTCGGTAAGTATCACGCAATCCGTCACACCATTGTTGATGAAACCTTCCCTCTTCACAATTACAACAAATCCTGACGTTGCCATACTCGACACTGCTTGTCCACAAGAAATCGATGCCACAGTATCGGCAATTCCAACGTGCGTACTCGTCAACTGGAAAAGCAGAATCAGGGCTGTACGCCATTTCACCCGAGGCACCGCAGCCGTTGGGGCAGTACCATCTAGCCGTGCAAATGTGCATATAGCCAAGGCAATGCTTACATACAGTTTTTTTTCTTGTAAACCATCCCATGAAGCAACCTTGTTCAAATAAGCCGCAATTAATCTGAATTAAGCGATCGGAAGTCAGCTAATGATGTAGACCTACTTGTGAAATCTTGTGAAATTGATTTCACCGCCATCCGAGTCGTTTCAAAGAAAAAGCCAGAAACCCTTGTGGTTTATGGCTTTATAATTACACCCGAGAGGATTCGAACCTCTAACCTTCGGTTCCGTAGGTCTGAGTGCTAGGCCATAAAATGCAGAATATGTAGGTTTTCAGCTCGATTGACTTTCCACAGTTTACATGAAATGCATAGAATTACGAGGGGTTTCCTGCATCGTTTCCTGCAAATGGGAAGAATATTCATTTAGTATATACTAAACCCACGGCCTATGGACTTCGCCCCTGAAAGACTCTGTCGGACCAGCAAGATTATTTTCAAAAAGTAGATTACTAAGATAATGTTAATTGTATATTCGATTGATCTCGGTTTTCAAATGACTGACTTGGACAGGACATTGTGGAGTCAGTAAAATGTAATTGGTTTCACAATTCTGTGGTAGAAAGTTGATATTGAATTCAAATAGACCCAGAACGATTACCTCGTGTTACGGGACAGGCCAAAGCCACGGATTGTGTCCGTGGTCGATTACAAGTTATGCCCCTCTGTCCAATTTTGAGTGACATGTGGTGTTGTCTCACATCGAACTTGCCCAGAAAATGCCCCCAAGAGGGGTGAACGCAGGGTGGCCCGACCGCTTCGGTCGGGTTGCGGAGCAAAAAGATGGAGGCGCCATCCGGATTCAATTTGCAAAGACCGGTTTGATCACAAAATGGCCCACACGATGACGGCATCTTGTCGATTTCATCGACCCAGCCGAAACGGCTGGGCCACCCGCCACAAGAGGTTTCGGTTTGAGGATTGGGTTTCCTGCTGACTTCTTACGTCTTCCAATTTTCCTTACAACCTCGAAATGTGAAATCAGATGTCATATGGTCAACCATGCAGGCACCATTTTTCAAAAGTGAACATGCGTCCGGTAATGCATTTATACATTGTATAATGCTGCTGTGACAGATTTGATGATCAAATTCGGTTTTATTCTTCCCCTTACGATTATCAAAGACAGTGGGAAATTTACGAATCCAACGTTCGAATCTTCCGCAAATTCTCGCTAATTCCGGAAAGACCTTTTTGAGATTAATCGTGGGGAACCAGAGTGATCCAGCCGCCCAGTATTTTCCATCTCGTAAATATGGCAACTTCAATCCTGCAGTAGGTGATTTTTGAGGATCTATCATGCGACATTGAGGGTGTAGCTCGATGTCCCTTTTCGTCAAAATGGCTTGTCTCCAATAGCTCGTATTTTCCTCATATTCACTCAGGTTAATTGGATCAGGCCAATATACCGTTGGCCCAATTGTGGGGAACACGATAGCGCATTCAGAACCATTCGTTGAAAAATCTTCGATGTTGTGCACCTTGTCCACTGATTGAGCTCCGGCCTTTACGAGCCAGTCTAAGATCAACGAAATATCTTTATCGGTGGCAAACCAGGTATGCGAAGTAGCCATCAAATTCTCCGACGAATAAATTTTAATTGACTAGCCATATTCAGTTTATCAAGTCTCAGCAGTATGAACTGACGCGTGAACATATTGCAATAAGCTATCCGAATGAAGTTCAATTTGACTCTACGTCCAGTTTCGTCAGGCAATGCCTGACCTACAGTCTGAATTCTGAATTCCGCCACACTTCCACAAACCTCCTGTGGCTGCGCCATCCAGAGAACTCTGCGAAATTCTCTGGGCGCCCCGGTCTATCAAGTGCTCTCTTCCTTTTATCTATGCCCATCCGTGTGCATCCGTGGTTCCTCCTCTTTTCCTCTCCTGGAACACTCCCGCCCAAACAGGTTCGCTGAAAATTTTTCAAAATTGGTTTGACTCTCTCTGGAAAGCGTTTTGCCACCTGGGTTGTTCGTAAGTGTCTATTAATTAGGCATTTGCGGAATTCACGTCCTTCTCGGCAGATCGAAACGAATTCTCCAGTCATTTCGGATTGACACGTTCTGACGCGCTTTTGGCCAACAGGTTCAAGATTGGGTGTCAAAAATACCGAATGAGATACTTAGACGGCTGGAATCAATTCCGACATGGTTTGGTTCGTGTCTCTTGGGTTTCAAATCGGTTTTCGATTTGGCCCTCAAGTACCACGAATCGCGGCTCAGGCCAAAACCTGCTGGTGTTGATTCCGACGATTGCAGGGAAGCGATCGTATCTTTTGGAAGCTGTCATGGAGGGGGGAAACTTGCCTGAATACTGTTGTATTCACGGGACACTCCATCAAGGACGAGACCACTATTACTATTGGATGATCAGCATGGGGATGCTGAGACTTTCAACCGGACTCATTTGTCTGGTCACACGGTAATAGCATGAATATGGGACCTATCCCATTTCAGTTCGGTCGACTCAATTCTCTCCTGTCATGGCGATGGACAAAAGAAATATACGAGCCCACGTATGTTAGTCGTTTCCCTGTTCGAGAATTCAGAGAGATCTGTATTCGAACAAGTTGAAAACGTGTGAGGCAACACCATCGAGTTATAAGACCCTGACCCTGAGAGTACCCTGAATCATGTCCGGTGGACACTGCCATGGAAACATTGGCACGGATGCCGACCATCGACAGCGGGGGCTTCCTTTGCAGTGAATTGTTCGCTGTAGAGTGGCATAAGTGTGATTGGAGAGCCCGTAATGAGGACAATCTTCACAACTGGACAGGTTGCAAAAATCTGTAAAGTTGCTCCAAGAACCGTAAGTAAATGGTTCGACTCTGGTCGACTCCGCGGTTATCGAATTCCCGGTTCACAAGACCGACGAATTCCCCGCGAGCATTTGATCAGATTTTTGAAAGAACATGGCATGCCTCTCGGCGAGCTGGAAGATGAAGCGATGGGCAAACTGCTCCTCGTTGGCATCGAAGGCCCGATCCGTACGATGCTTGGCGAAGTTCTTCCTTTGGAGGATTTTAAACTGGAATCCGCCGCAAGTGGATTTGAAGCCGGCATTCAAGCAGAATCGCTGCACCCGGATGGAGTCATCATCGACTTCGCCATGGGCCGCAACGAAGCTCTGATGATTGCCCAGAACCTGCGAAAAAATGCTGATTACAACGACACCGTGCTCGTTGGACTGATCAGCGACGACGACAGTGCCAGCGGTTTCGATCGCACACTGTTCAATGAAACGTTCCGTAAACCGTTCGATATTGCCCTCTTGGCAGAACGTGTGCGGACACTGATCACCCGGAAAAAAGCAATTGCCTGAACCCGGTTGGAATGATTCCAATCTCCAGTCAATTGATCAGGTCAGACATCGCGTATCATGGATGATACGCATGACTCGACCATTTTCAAATGATTACTGCAGACGCGCGGATATCAAATAACGGCGAAATGCTGTGTTTGCTCCTACCGTATCGCTGCAGATAATATTCGAAAGTGTTCAAGACCGCCTCCCCCCGGCAATCGATCAAACACGAAAACCCGACCCTAACCTTCGGCCAACCCCGCAGGTTCGGTAAGGGTTTTTTTGTGCGCGCTGGTGTAATGAATACAAGCACGAAGCGCAAGCGAGTGTGTTGACCGTGTTTGACACACTCGCTTGCGCTTCGTGCTTGTAAGCTTAACTCACAGTTGTAGGTCAGGCACTGCCTGACGAATTGTGCGTTCAACCCAGATAGAAGTCAGGCACTGCCTGACCTACATCTTGTTGAACAACGGATGAAATCTTGCCTCGATGGTTAATCGTTTCCCCTCATCCGCCCTTCGGGCACCTTCTCCCCCGGGGAGAAGGAAAGCAATTACCTTATTGATGCTTCTGGTTTCAACTATTCACCCACAACGACTCACGCTGTCGCAGCACCCTCAACTGGCTCCAGTTCCGAAGTACAATTCGGGCAGCGACTGGCTCGGAAAGGGATGACCGTTCGGCAATGAGGACACTTCTTATCGGAGGGTTCTTCCGGTGGCGGGGGGTCTTCATCGAAGACATTGTCGAGTTTTTCGTCAACGCGGTTGATGAGACGAATCACAATGAAGATGGCAGCCGAGACGATCAGTAGTGAGAGACAGTTGTTGATAAATACGCCATAATTGAGCGTGACCGCTCCGGCTTCCGTAGCTGCTCCCAGGCTTGCATATCCCCCTTCAGGAATCTGCCCTCCTTCTGGTGGGGCAAGTACGGCGTACAGATCTGAAAAATCCGTGCCGCCGGTTAATAAGCCAATTGGTGGCATGAGAATATCGTTCACGAACGATTTTACGACCGTCGTGAAGGCTGCTCCGACCGTAAATCCGATTGCCAGATCGAGCATGTTGCCACGGAGCGTAAACTTTTTAAAATCCTGAACAATTTTCCAGACCATGATCGCCCTCGATTACTCTGTGTGAAACTGCAGTCCTGATCACTTAGTCGTTACCAAGAGATTGTCCTTCTTGAAATGATCTTATTGTATTCCAACTGGAATGCGAGAGCTGAAATCGAATTATGAAAAGGGAATCCTAACTGATATTGGAGTAATTAAAGTGATTTCGGATCAATAGCCCGATGCTGCTGGGCGGAAAGATAGCACGCCTCGACCATTGCCATCGTTTTGAGATTATCTCGACCATTCAACACTGGTTGAATTCCCTGCTCTAACGCACATAGCAGTTCGCACATCGGTCCTGCGAAGGCATCGGGAAACCAGACATCGTCCCAGCGGGGGCGAAACCAGTTGTCAGGGTTCTGCTTCGTCACATATTCGATTGTACTCGGGCAGCGCTCGGGATACTTCGGCCAGCCAATGGTTCCTTGAGCGAGCCCTGCGGTTCCTTCAATTCTCCAGTTGATTCCATGATCGGCCCCTGCTCCTTCCGTCATTGGACCAGCCCAAACATCGTCCCAACTGCAGGCCCGCAAGCCGTTTTCGTATTCGAGGATATAAGTGCAGATGCCATCGACATGAGTGAACTTTTCGGAGGTGCGGGGATCGGTTCGTAAGCTCGCAAAAATTCGTGAGGGCATACCGAACCAGTAGCGGAATGTATCAAGGTGATGGATCGACATGATTCGCAATGTCAACCAGCCGAGCCGTTCCTGCCAGGGCATCCAATGGGGGACGGCTCTCATATCGATGGTCGCAAACACCGGTTCGCCGAGAGCATTCTGTTGAAGTAATGACTTCGCTGCCAGAACCGACTGGTCGTAGCGCATATTCTGATTGACAGCCAGTGTGACTCCGGCTGCCTCACAGAGTTCGACAATCTCTCTCGCCTCTGCCAGATTCATGCCCAACGGTTTTTGAGCGAGAATGCCGCGAATGTGTTTGTGCTGGATAACTTCTCGAATGATGTCGAACTGCACATCGGGTGGGACGGCAATGTCGATGATCGGAATCGACTCATCTGCCAACAATTGCTGATGTGTCGCGTACGATTTCATCCCATGTCGCTTTGCAACTGCGGCGACTTTATCCGGCGAGCGGGATGCTATCGCAACAGGATTGAGGCCGTTTGCTTTGTAAGCAGGAATTTGACAATCGGCCATGATGAAGCCAGATCCGATGCAGCCGATGGGAATTGAGCGATCTTCTGGCAAAATCGGTTTCGTCTGCAATTCATACTCACCTGGCTGACTCATCCGTGCTCTCCGACTTCACCGATTACACGGCTCGTTCTGTCTTCCGCCTGCTTGAGAAACTGACTTTGTCTGGAAGCGGTTTTGACACCCGTTTCTCGAATCGCGGAGTCCGGCAATTTGCTCAGTGGTGTGTAGCCGGGATGGTGATGGGGAATAAGTGGATCGTTTGTTTTCGTGTTGTAGCAGCAAATTAACCCCCAGCGGGGTGAGTCGCTCAAATTCGGATCGGATCGATGCAGCAGATTGCCATCAAAAAAGAGAGCCGTGCCTGCTTTCATTTCGCAATAGAGGAGCGGGAAGCGTTGTTTCGCCAGTTCGACCCGATCAAGATCGGCTCCGGTCTGTTCGCCTTCAAAGTGATGATCGATCCGCCCCATGCGATGCGAACCGGTCAACACCTGCATGCAGCCGTTTTCTTTAGTCGCGGGATCGACCGCAATAAACACGCTGGCCATCGTCGGCAGCAGGCAACCGTTCTTGTACCAGTAGCCATAATCCTGATGCCATTCCCAGGCGCCACCAACACGAGGCTCTTTGGCACTCAACTTAGAATGATAGTGGTAGACTTCATCGTTGAGCAGTTGTTCCATCCGAGTGACAACCCGCTCACTCCGCGCGATCACGCCATAGATGTCGTCGCCGGGATGATTCCAGAGTGAAAGATTCGTCTTCCGCCCAGCAGCATCTTTGACATCCATCGCGGCTTTCTGCAGGATCGCATCGTTATGACTGGCCTGCTGAAGTAGCGAAGCTTCTTCGGGATTGAGAAAGTCTTCGATCAGTAAAAAGCCATCTTGCTGATACTGTTCGATTTCAGCAGAAGAAAAATGGGAACTGATCATGCTGATATCCATATTTTCTGAAAGGACCACAACGCATCAATATTGTTCGATACCATGATTCCTATCATAAGGATTACGAGTATGATCACAACACTTAGAACTCGGAGGCCTGCTTAGCCTATTTGAAAATGGACAAATAAAAAACCTTCGGAAAATTGTAATGATCTTCCGAAGGTTGATTGAATTCTTCTGATCACTCAGCAGATTAACCACCAGTATTTTCAACAACACTCCACTTCCCAGTGATATCGCCAGCAGCTTTCCCAGTTTTCTGATCGGTGACTGTATAAGTCCATTCGATTTCGCCGTAGTTGAAGGATACGACTTCGGTCGGGACGCTGCGTTCGCCAGTCATATCTCCTTGAACGGAAATATCGGCGACGATCACGTCCTTCATTTCGTAAACCATATACAACTGTTTGTCGCCGGTGGCTCTGCAGAGTTCCATACGAACTGTGGCAATCGAAGCTCCTGTATTCAAAGAGACGGCCAGCTTCGGGCTCGATTTGTCGAGGTCTTTTGTGACAATGAACAGTCCGTGATTGGCTCGTTCTGAAGCGCGAGCTCCTGAGCTACTTGCGGTATCACTGATTTTCTGCGCCATTGTGTGACTGTAATCGATAATTTCGATCCAGTCTTTGTGCTTGGAATCAGTACTTTCGCCAGGAATTCCGTCAATCTGCAAAAACGCATCAAAAGCCATGTCGTGCTCCTCTCAGTGCCAGGTTAAATTTCGATCATTCCAACAAAGGTAGTTCGAAGTAAGTCGTCAGCCAGATTATTGAATGTCGTAGGTGAACTGATCGTCCTCTGCGACGTCGATCTTAGCGGTTGTAATAGTCTTTCCGGTAGCCAGTGCCGATAAAAACTCGGTGCTCAACTCGGGTAGCATTGTGCCATTCAAAATGTTATCGACATTTCGAGCTCCACTGGCCACTTCCTGACATCGACTCAAAATACTATCGACCACAGCCGGTGTGTATTCGAGAGTCGCCCGGTGATTATCCTGCACGCGATTTACCACCTTCTTCAATTTCAGATGAATAATATTCCGCAGAACATCTTCGGATAATGGGAAGTAAGGAATCAACGTGCAGCGACCAAGGAAGGCTGGCTTGAATGTTTTCATCAACTCCTGATGCAGTGCAGCGGTCAAACCTTCGGCATTCGGCATCGTGTCGGGATCTTCACATAATTTTGTGATGAGATCCGTCCCCGCATTCGAAGTCATGATGATGACGGTATTCTTGAAATCGATATCCCGACCTTCGCCATCACGCAGAATACCTTTGTCGAAGACCTGATAGAAAATCTCCTGCACCCCTTCGTGCGCTTTTTCCAGTTCATCGAGCAGAACCACGCTGTATGGTCGACGTCGAACCGCTTCTGTCAGAATGCCCCCTTCGCCATAACCAACGTAGCCGGGAGGCGATCCCATCAGCAGGGAGACTTTATGCTCTTCCTTGAACTCCGACATATTAATCGTCGTCATGTTCTGCTCGCCGCCGTAAAGCAACTCGGCCAGGGTAATTGCCGTTTCGGTTTTCCCCACACCACTCGGCCCGGCCAGCATGAAGACGCCAATTGGTCGCTGCGGATCTTTCAATTTCGCGCGGGAAGTTTGTACGCTTTTGGCAATTGCAGACAATCCATGAGATTGACCAACAACGCGGCCTTCCATCCGATCTTTCAGATGCAGAATGTTCGAAATTTCATCCGAAACCATTCGCCCGACAGGAATTCCCGTCCAGTTGGAAACGACTTCGGCAATCGCCTGGGAGTCGACACAGACATGCACCAGCGGAGCATCCCCCTGAATCGTATCCAGTTTTTCGTTAAGTGCTTTCAGGGAATCCAACGTGACTGGTTTCGCATCCGCGTCTTTCTCTTCGCCTTCAGAAGGACCATTCATCAACTGTTCCCGTGCATCTCGAATTTCCTGCACGAGTTCGAGTTCGCTTTTCCAGCGTTCTTCGATCGCCTGCAGATCAGCGGTGACGGCTTCTTTTTCGGCAATCAATTCTTCGATTTCTTCCTTGTGGTCGCTCCCCGCTGCCGATTCTCGTTCGAGAATTTTAATCGCTACATCGAGCTGCTCTTCACGTCGGTGCAAATCGGTTACTTGACCGGGAGTCGCCTGATAACTCATCGCCACACGAGCACAAGCCGTGTCAATCAGACTGACCGCTTTATCAGGAAGGTGTCGCCCGGAAATGTATCGTTTGGACAACACAACCGCATCGCGAACCGCTTCATCGAGAATGCGCACATGATGGTGCTTCTCCAGAACATCGACGATACCACGAATCATTTCAATGGCTGATTTTTCGGGCGGTTCACCGACTTGTACGACCTGAAAGCGACGAGCCAGAGCCGCGTCTTTCTCGAAGTACTTTTTGTATTCCGCCCAGGTGGTCGCAGCGATCGTTCTTAACTCACCACGTGCCAAAGCCGGTTTAAGCAGGTTCGCGGCATCGCCCTGTCCCGCAGAACCGCCAGCTCCGATCATCGTGTGTGCTTCATCGATGAACATAATGATTGGCTGAGGTGAGGATTTCACTTCATTCAGTACCGACTTTAATCGATTTTCGAACTCACCTTTCACTCCAGCTCCTGCCTGCAACAATGCCAGATCGAGCGATCGCAAAGAAACATTTTTCAACGGCTCGGGAACATCTCCTGCTGCGATGCGAAGTGCGAAGCCTTCCACCGCAGCCGTTTTACCGACACCCGGCTCTCCCACTATAATTGGATTGTTCTGCCGACGGCGAGTCAGAATATCGACGACCTGACTGATTTCTTCATCACGTCCGAGCACAGGATCGATCTCACCCTGACGGGCACGTTCCGTCATATCGACCGTGAATTGATCGAGCGAAGGTGTTTTCGATACACCTCCCGGCTTGACCGGCTGCCCACCTGAAGAAGGGCGGGCGGTCTTTGAAGAAATTGCTTCACCACCCGCTTCACGAGATTCAGGTAACAGGACAGAAAGTTGGCTCAATAATTGTGGGGCAGTGATTTGCTTCAGTTCACTGGATGCACCCGCGACGGTTCGACCAAGCGTTTCATCCGCCAGTATCGCGGCCAGCAAATATCCAGTACGAACAAGAGAACTGCCGTACTCGACGGAACCTAGAATCCAGGCTTCACGAATTGCTGTGATCAAATCCGGAGACAATGCTGGCGGGCGGGCGTTTCCAGTTTTAAACCGATCCATAGACGAGGTCAACTCCTGCAACACGCGGGCGGGGTTAACATCGAACTGTTTGAAAATGATGGTGAGATCGGTATCGGGTTCTTCAACCAGTTTATAGAGCCAGTGTTCCAGTTCGACATTATAATTTGTCCGCGACAAACAAAGCCCAGCTGCTCCTTCAAGTGTTCGCTGCGTTGTCGGATTGAGCTTACCAACCAGTGATTTGAGATTGACGCTGACCATCGAGTTGTTTTCCCATCCAATTGGAACGTGTTATTCACTGAGGTTTATTAAATGATTTGTAGGACATTCTCTGCAGGAGAGCAATTGATTCTCAGGCAGAATCGGCGATATTAAAAACAGCATCTCCAGTGGTTCCCGTCATCGAACGACTTCGCAACCAACTGTTGCGACCAAGTCGGGCGGGTATTTTCTGTTCTCGGCTCAATTGACATGCCGGGACATCTTTTCCTGAAAGTTTTACCTGAACGTCAAAATCGTACTCCATTCCGACATAACGTCGGGTCAATTCCTGAATGACCTTCAGTTTTTTCTGATCAGGAAGGAAGCTCGCAAATTCTAAATAGGAAGCTGTCGTCAAAACAATGCGAAATCGACTTTGCAAATCGAAGACACGCTCACCACATATCGCTGATCGCCCCAGTTGATTGTTCGCGATCACTTCCTGGTCCCGACTGCCGAGCCTGGTCCGCTCCTCCAGTTCCAGATTTAACCATTGAGGCTGGAACTGCTCGACCTCGACAGGAATCTTCATGCAGATCCACAAAATATTTTCCAGACCAGAAGCTGTTCGTCTTCTCGAAGAAAACAGTGAGGCGAACATCAAAAGCGTTTGGTCTGGAACAGGAGTTCGTTTCTGGAGTTCCGAAAATCCCTGACCGACCAGACTGTTCAACAGCGCAGTGATTCGATCCGGGCGATCCCCAATCAATCGGCTCGTTTCATAGGAGACCGGAATTTGCTGTTTGGCCCAGGCGCGATAAAAAATCGAAAGCGAACGGTGATTGAAAATATCGTAAAAGTCGGTCATCGCATTGTCGTGCAACTTTTGGCGTTGCAACAGCAGCGATGTATAGTGCAATGGCAATACGCCGGTTGGCCCCGTCAGTCCCATGACCGATGTCTGCAGACGTATCAATTGATTTGAAAATCCGGGTTGACTACCAGCGGGTTCTTCAGAAATCTCCTCGACTTCGCTGCCGGCGAAACGAGCTTTGGCAACCGAGCCGAGGCGGATCGGTTCCTGATCTGGACTCGAATTTGAACCAATCTGTTGAAGTCGACCACGACCTATTTGTGCACGAATCGTCTGCATTTCCACCAGACGGATCGCCTGAAGCAAACGAAACTTTCGAGTCATTTTGATAAGACGGCGAATCATAAGAGGATGCGACTTCCTGTTCTGGGGGCCCATTTCTTCCAGATCACATCTTCATTGTCGGACTGCACAATCAATTGAGAAAAAGAATTGAGCGTGCAGGCTTGTCCGAGAAATCGCTCAATCACACAAGCCAGCAAAAACAGTTTCGGCTCATCGACCTGACTGTCGAACGTCACCGTCACTTCAATTCCCCGGCTCACTCCACTGTAGTTGCTCTCGTGAATGCGGCGAGTCACACGCCGGGAAGTCACCGACTTGATCGCCTGAATCATATTTCGGGAGGCACTCGACTCTTCAAAATCATAGATTGCCAGAATCTCACGCAACGCTTTCGCCGCTTGATCATCTCCGACGAGGGAGAGATGATCGAGACTCAAGTTCGAAATCAGTTTCCAGCGAGCATGATTTAACATCGGAGGCCGTACGGTCGCTGTCGGTGCAGAAAGAGCCAGTACGTCACTGACCGCCCCAGCTTCTTCCGAGAAGTACAACTTCGGTTGACCTCTCCCGTAAGGAAGCTTTTCGGGTAGATTCCGATTCAGACAAGTCGTCTCCAGATTCACAATCCAGTCATCCCGTTGAATCGTGGTAAATGATAAATCCACAAAAGAAATGAAAACTTCGGAGCCACTTTGAGCATCCGTCTCGCTGAATTTGCTATCGCGGCGAATCGAATGCCAGAATCCATTTTGATCGCCCGTGCCTTCATGCAGGTGATCGACTGAATAGAACGGCTGAAAATCAAACTCATCGCCGTTGCTATCCTGAGCAGTCACTTCATCAATCGAGTAAATTTCCACAGCATCTGGACGACGGACATCTCCACAAACCGGATATTCAAATTCGGTTTGTGTCAGATAAATGGGGTCGGCTCGTTGTTTAAACAGATTGATCGTCGGCGTACATCCCAGTTGGAACGTGGAGGCCGTCACATCGTTTTCCAACTCGGCTAAAGTCTCATTCAGATAAAAAAAGATATGAAATTCTTCAGTAAAATCGGATCCTCTGAGTAAGTCGAGCTTTTCAAGATCGAAGAATAGAAACTTTTCGGGGAAGACAAAGAACTCCGTTAGCAGGCGATGTTCCCAAGCCGTCCGTTCGGAGCCGGGCAACAAAATATCCTCGGATTCAAAACCAACTTGCCGGATAATTTCGGGCGAAAACACCAGCGGATTCTCATCCTGAACAGAACGAGCGAACGCGACTTCTGTCACGTTATTGCAGAGAGTTTCATAGAGAGGATAAGTAATCTGAGGAAGTCCACTCAAGTAGAAACGGAGTGACTCCCATTCGATCTGATTGATCGAAAATTCGGGTGATCGCGTTTTGAGTGTCAAATGAATGACCCCCGCGGCTTCCTTCGAGTTTTTCGTCATCGGCGCTTTGAAGGGCCTGCTGTGACAACTCCCTCCTTGCACCTGAACCGGCCAGATGGTGACGGCATTGCTGGTCCGGAATCGACAGGGTTCGCCTTGAATGGATTCCGTTTCAATGCTGGTGTCATGTTCGATCGTGTAGCCACTGACGGAGTTGGCTTCGCTTTCACCAATCTTGAACTGAGTGATCATCATCGAAGGAATCGGAGCCAGGAATTGAGGCTGCAAGACTTCGAGAATGGCATTGGAAAGCTCGGGGAAATCATCATCGATTTTCTGACGCGTGCGGGCATTTAGAAATGCAACCGCTTCAATCAATCGCTCAACATGCGGATCCTGACTCGACTCCGGTCCGAGTTTCAACCGGCTCGCAATCTTCGGATGCTCCCGCGCAAACTCTTCCCCCATCCGTCGGAGAAAACCGAGCTCGTTGTTATACCACCGCAGTAAATCATCCTGCATACAAAATCACCGTGAGCTACTAATAAAAAATTAAGAATGAAAAATTATGAACCGCCAAGACGCCAAGACGCCAAGATAATTAGAGAGATTGATGGAGTAAGTTTGCTGGTTTGACAAAAGAAACTTATTAAATCACAAAGGCACGAAGACACAAAGAGTTTTGGAGAGATTGAGCGTCAAATTAAAAACCAATCGCATTCATTAAAGTTTTCAAGAATTTTCAGTTAACTGACATCGCACACCAAAACTCTCATCGTACCTTTGTGAGTTAGTGGTTATTAAAAAATCATCGAAGTTTTAATCGGCCTGAAATACCACGGAAAACGCTCTCAACCCTGGCGTCTTGGCGGTGCATCCCATGTCAAACCCCTTTCACCTTGAACTGACCAGACTTCGGTTCGAAGGAGGAATCGAAGACAATCGATTCCGGCAGGGGATCGGCATACATCACGGCATCAATGCGAAATCGTAGTGTTCTGTCGACATATTCATCCGATGCTAATAGTTGTACGCGGACCGATTTGAAACGTGGTTCAAATCGTTGAATTGCGTCCTGTACGGATCTCAAAAATTCTCGACGTTTGCGTTCGGTACTCAAGTCAGCTCCACTGATATCGGGAATCCCATAGCCGACAACAGATTGCTGAAGTTCCGTAAAATGCGGAGGAATCGTTGCTGCGCTGATTCTCGAATTGAGCAGATTTTCCAGATCCCGCCTCACCGATTGCCGCAGATCGCGAAGCTGAGGAACGTAACGCGTTGTCTCAACTTTTTGATCGGGTCGATCGTCAATGAGACGATCGAGAATTGATGAAATGACCGGTTTTTTGACATCCACGATACTGAGACTTTTCTTATTTACTTAATAATTGCAAATTTGGACGAGCCTGCTTACTTTCCTTCTCCTTGGTGAGAAGGTGGCCGAAGGCCGGATGAGGGGATGCCTTCGACTTCTTCATTCCAAATAACACTGACTTGCCCTCACCCTTACCCTCTCCCGGGGGGCGAGGGGACTATTTTCGAATTAAGTTACTCTCTCTCGGTCGAAACCGAAAACGTCTCTATCGTCATGATTGGTAGATCATTCTCGCCGACCAGCCAGGTTTTTTGGCCAATTCCCAGAATCGGCCCCTCGGGAACTTCGTGCCAGTCTGTCATGCGCCCCAGCTTCATTTTGTCGTCATCATCCAAGCCTGGATTGGCGTAGATCGCCGGCAGATAGACAACCCCTTCCGGTCCATCTTCCACGCGAATTTCCGCACGTCGCCACAGAAGATGATGATAAGCTTCGGCGGGCGCGAATGATAATTCACGGATCCGTTCGGCAGGCACCCAGTAATACTTTCCGTTGTTGGTGAGCAGTTCAATGGTCGTGCCGAGTAAGTCGTCGAGGTCGCGAAAGCCTGTGAAGGCTTCTCCGTTGCAGGTTCCTTGAATCTCAGGACTGATCTCCAGAGCTTCATTGAGCAATTTCCCCGCTTCAGCGGCATTCCCTTCACGCAGAGCGATACTGGCTTTAAGTTGCAGCTTCTGACTTTCGGTCGGCTCCCCCAGAAATTCGGGGAGGCGGCCATTGGTGTAGAAATCACGTCGGGCCTGCTCGGCTCGAATCAACTGTCGAAACTCAGCCAGTGAGATCGCGACATCGGGAGATTGCGTCGCCAGCAGATCGAGTTGTTTATCTGCTCGCTCAAAATCTCCAGCAAACGAAAGCATCTGACAGAGAATCATCCGCTTTTCCAGATCGGTCGGAGCAGACTTCACTGATTCGAGTGCCGTCGCGACAGCCTGCTGTAATTCGCCCGCTTCAAAATGTTCAATCGGTTTCACGGATGTTCCTTTTGTCGTAGATCAGACTGAGCCTGACGTGATTAACATTTGATGTGACATTATCGACTGCTCGTCGAACTGATTTCTGTCGTCAGCTTCACCGCAGAGACCATATCGTCCATTTGGTAATGTGGCTGAAGGTGGATCGTACAATAATAGTTCCCTGGCTCGCCCGGCTTTTCTCGAATGGTTGCCTCGGCTTCCCGTAAAGGATAC
Source organism: Rubinisphaera italica (assembly GCF_007859715.1). NCBI lineage: Bacteria > Pseudomonadati > Planctomycetota > Planctomycetia > Planctomycetales > Planctomycetaceae > Rubinisphaera > Rubinisphaera italica. Next base: position 5,886,037 of record NZ_SJPG01000001.1, on the reverse strand, counting down.
TTGGCTTTAATTTCCGCTTCGGCATCATCGTCCTGAGTGACATATCGGCGAAGCCAGTCGTTCAAATATTCTTCGCAGTCAGATGCTTCCGTATAGGAACCGATTTTCTCGCGTCCTAGCACTTTGACATAATGAGCGATTCGCGAAACGCACAGCATATAGTGCATCATCGAGGAAAGTCGCGCACTGGTATTCGCACTGTCGCTATCGAACTGCTGCGGTTTCTGTAATGAAGGCGTCGAATGAATAGCGGGCAGTCGGGTGATGTTGCAAGGGCAGAGAGCCGTAAATCCGAGATTACTGAACTCGGCTTCCATCGATTCCGGGATGACAACATCCACTGGAGGTTTGACAGCGATCCCTTCGCGATCCGTCTTCCAGGAAATCTCCGGCAATCCGGTCACCAGTCCTCCTTCATCCCGATCCTGTCTCACTCCACGAATATCGGCCAACCAGCCGTTCTGACAAAATGAGCGAATCATCACGCCGCCCAGTGCATAGGCGGCATTCCCCCAGAGATAGTCGGCTTCATCGGCTGAATCGGTCGTTTCCTGAAACGGGAAGTGAGCCACTTCTTTGCCACGTCCCTCATAAGGTTTACGCATTAAAATACGGGGCAGAGCCAATGCCAGAAATCGGGAATCGGGCAGATCCCTCAACGAATTCCAAGTGACATATTCCGGTTGATTAAACAGTTTTGTCAAATCGCTGGGACGTTCGAGTTCCTGAAAGGAATCGAGCCCGAACAGTGACGGATGAGCAGAAGCAATAAACGGTGCAAAGGCAGCCGCCATCACTTGTGTGAGAGATTTGAGAGCATTGACGTCATCGGTTTTGTGATTTTTGTCGGGTCGCAGGTGAATTTCGTAATCGCCCAGAATAGCCGAGTATGGCTCTCCACCGGAGGTGCCGAATTCTTCGCTATAGATTTTCTTGAATAACTGACTCTGATCGAACTCAATTGCTCGATCCAAATCGCGAACCAGCGCTCCCCAGGAGAGGGAGAGCAGACGGATTTTGCAATTGGCATCAGGATCAGCACAGTCAATCAGGTGCCTGACTCCTCGCCAGCTGGCTTCGAGTTTTTGAAAACGAGGATGGTGTATCACTTCATTGAGTTGACGATTCAGCAATTGATCGATTTGACCAATCTCGCGATTGATTCGCCTGAGTGCCTGCTTGGCAGAGTTTGGAAGCGAGCGACCTGCAGAACGATCAGTCCAGGCAGCCAGCGCCTTGATCGGATCTTTTTCATTGAGCCAGCGATCCAGAAATTCATCCGGCTCAGCGGTTTGGGGATTAGTGGAGATTAAATCGAACAGAGAGTGAGAAGCTGGTTCGGCAGCGGTGGCAGTCTCTTCCAGAAATAAGTCGCTCCGTTCGGACTCATTCGAAGTCTCTGCTCGCATCAGGCCCACCTGTTCACGACAATCCATGTCGTCTAATGAAGGTTCTATCATTTGAGCCAGGGACAACCTGACTCATGCGATTTTAGAGGATGGAATAAAAAAATCCCATCTCAAAACAAGAATGGTTCCAGAGACTTCATAAAGAATTCTCTGGAACCATCTTAAGTTTAATAACACCAATTACCCCAATTGAGGAATCTTGGCGACCATTCGCAGAGAGGTCGTCAGTTCTTCCATTTGCAACCACGGACGCAAGTGAGCGACGGCATTGTAGGAACCGGGAGCTCCGGGGATTTCCTGAACCGAAACGCGAGCTTCACGAAGTGGGTAGCGGGCTTTGGTATCTTCGGAAGGCTTTGGATCGGCAGTCACGTAATTCGTGATCCAGCGATTGAGCCATTCTTCACAATCGGTGACTTCCATGAACGAACCGATTTTGTCTCGGGCCATCACTTTGAGGTAATGAGCGAAACGAGCGGTCGCCATGATGTAAGGCAAACGAGCAGAAATTGCTGCGTTGGCAGTCGCATCGGCTTCGTCGTACTTCTTCGGTTTTTGAGTCGTTTGACCGCCGAAGAAAACTGAATAATCCGTGTTCTTATAGTGACATAGAGGCAGGAACCCAAGCTTGCTCAACTCGGCTTCACGACGGTCTGTGATCGCCAGTTCGGTTGGGCACTTCATATCCGTGTCGCCATCGTCACTCTTGAAGATGTGCGTTGGCAGACCTTCGACTTTACCGCCACCTTCTGCACCACGAATCGCTGTGCACCAGCCATATTTAGAGAACGCGCGTGTGAGATTAGTTCCCATCACGTAAGAAGCGTTCATCCAGGTGTACTGGTCGTGTGAGACAGGCATTGAATTGCCCTGGGCATCGAGCTCGACTTCTTCGAAGTCAAATTCCTCGACTGGTGAAGTCCCTGCTCCGTAAGGGAGACGAGACAATACGCGTGGCATTGTCATGGTGACGAAGCGTGAATCTTCTGATTCGCGGAACGAACGCCATTTTGCGTACTCGGCTGAGTCGAAAATCTTTTCGAGATCGCGAGGTGAAGCCAGTTCGGTCCAGGTATCAAATCCGAACAGAGCAGGATCAGCTGCGGTGACGAACGGACAGAACGCAGCTGCTGCCACATTCGAAATTTTTTCAAGCATCGACAGATCTTGAGGATGCGAAGAAAACTCGAAATCACCGATCAGAGCCGCGTAAGGCTCTCCACCAGGTGAACCGAATTCGTTTTCGTACATCTTCTTGAACAACTGGCTCTGATCAAACTCGACCGCTTTGTCGAGATCCTTGAACAGTTCCTTCTTCGAGACATCGATGACTTTGATCTTCAGATTCTGACCGGTTTCACTTCCCATGATGAGGTGATGTAAGCCTCGCCAGGAACCTTCCAGCTTCTGGAATTTCGGGTGATGCAACACGACAGCCAACTGCTCAGAGAGAGTCTGGTCGATGGCTGCAATCGCATTGTTGATGGTCGCGGTGATACTTTTGTCAAAAGTAACCGTTCCCTTCAACGCTTCGGTTGTCAGGGCCGAGAGCAACTCTTCTGCTCGTGAACGATCGGTTGCTTTAGTCACAGCAATCGCCTGATCAAGCAGACTTACTGTCTGCTCAGTCGTTTCTGCGGCTGCGGCATCAGTTTTTGTTTCTTCGGACGCACTCATATTCAGCATCTCCATTCTGGTGCCCGTTGCGGGCTTTATTTTGGTGCACAAATCACTGTCACGCACTCCGCTGTCGTGCTGGACAACATTTTTTACCGTTCGTTAAGCAGTTACGCTGAACTATTCTGTATCCTCAAGGCCCAGGTCTTTTGACATCGCTTTCAGGTCGTCCTGATTTTGAAGAACTTTCTCGAGCAGATTCTCGAGGTCTTCAGAACGGTCGACTTTGGTCAGCAGGTCCCGTAATTTATCTCGTGTATCGAGCAGCTTGCTCAGAGGTTCGATTTGACGGGCCACTTTGCCTGGCTCGAAATCGTCCATCGATTTGAAAGCCAGATTGACGGCCATTTCGCTGCCATCACCTGCCAGTGTGTTTTCGACTTTCATTTCCAGGCCCGGTTTCATCCGGCCCATCACGTCGTCGAAGTTGTCTCGATCAATCTGCACGAACTTGCGATCACGCAGCGGCTTGAGAGGTTCGGTCGGGTCGCCGGAGAAGTCGCCAACGACTCCCATGACGAATGGCAATTCTTTTTGAACCTGTGCTCCGCCAGTTTCAACTTCGTAAGTAATGTGAACCCGAGGTTTGCGAACCCGGCCAAGCTTATCATGCACGCTCGCCATAATGCCTCCCAGCAGATTTGTCTAAAGAAGAACCGCTCGAAAACGATTCCGGAAAAATTGATTGATTCGCCTCACGATTCTGAAAAATCGTTTCGGTTAGATCATACTGAATTAAAAATTCACTCGCCAAGAAAAAATGCGAAGAATGAATTTAAGCCTTGACTTTGATTGACTGCCTGTTCCAGCCGTCTCTGACAGTCTAGCTCAAGAAATCGGGTCCGCCAATGTGGACCTGCAGAGTTTTTGAAAATGGAGGGGAGATTGTTGAATCCCGTTCGGCGGGTTTTCATCAGAAATTCATCGTTGAAGAGATCATTGTGTGGCACGCTCTGAGCGAAGCAATGGACGTGTGCTTCTGGGTTCACCACGCCCATCACTGCGTTCTGGGACGTGCCACCCTGTTGTTATAATTCGATGATGAAACTATTCCTCGCCTTCAGTCTCACTCGTGCGAATTCCAACCAGACGAAACATCTGGTGGATCGAACTTTCATCCGGAATCAACTCTTTCATCAGCTCTGGCAATGGCAATCGTCCCCAGCGGACAACTTGTTGGATGCCATAGGAAATCGGCGTGTGTGGTTCGGCTTTGCGGAAATATTCCGCGACTTGCAGCAAGATTCGAAACGCATCTTCTCGGGAACGGATCCCATCGACACTATTCACGCTTGCTGCAGCTTTAGGTGTAGTTCCACCTGCCTCGGCTGCAACTTCCTCGCTGGTTTCTTCCAGGTCCTCTTCAGTAGAGAGCGTGGCCAGTTTATCCCGGGCGACTTTTTCCAGAGTTTCCAGAATTTCTTCCAGCGTTTGTCGAATGCTGGATGACGGTGGTGAGTCTCGACCGTATTTTTCATCGAGAGTGGCTGTCATCTCCTTGAAAGCCGTGATCGCTTCCTGAAGATCGTCGTGAATTTCGCCGAACTCTTCTGCGGGTGTGGCAGAGAGAGCCATATTAAAGGTATCGAGTGAAATGGCTCCCTGAGAAATACGGCGATCACGTGCACCCGGATCGACTTTTTCCAGTTCCATTGCCTGAGTGTACTGAGCCAGTCCATAAGCTCCCTCGCCAGTCTCACCTGTGATCGGCACATTTTTGAGGGGCATGATTAATGTGCCGGTCGCATCTTCACCGTTCAGACCAACCAGCGGAGCCAGTCGCGTTTCCAACCCATCTTCATCTGGCAACGGATATATCACATCGCCGAACTCTTTGACATACGCTTCGATGAGCCGACATCCATCCCGCATTCCTGCAAAGCCGTGGATTCGCACAAGGCTTTCGAGCAGATAGGCGGTCATTTCAAAGTCTTTGGACGACTGAGCCAGGACTTCGGGCACGGTTTGCAGAATCGGTCGCCAGTCTGCGACCGCATCGTTATCGCCCATCTCAATTTGACGCTCTGCTGCCCGAGCTTGTGAGCGTGCATCCTTGATGCGATAATAAATCGAATTGGGCGACGTATCATCGCGCAAATCGACTCCGGCAGGAAGCTCTTCCGAAATCGGACGGCTCAATAATTCCAAATCTAGAATCGGCTCGGTCGACATAGCGCTGCATTCTTCAGTGAATTGAACTCGATATGAGCACGCTTACCCTGCGAAACAGGGTAGCATAGGGGATTCATAGCGGATGTAGGTATTCTTCCTATCGACAGAAGCCGACGTCGACTTGATTACGAAGCTCCGGAGATCGAGTTCTCGGCAAAGTGATGATGTTTGTGGTCTTGCTGTAGGGATTAGTGGCCAGTATTGAGTGACCAGTGGCCAGAGAGTTCCTGGAGCGTGACGATGGAATAATTCGCCTTAATTGTGAAATAAAGGATCAATAACAGGTCCTGCAAAGAAAGTAACCTGATGCAAACGCTGGTACTTAAAGTCGTAGAAGGGCCGGATCTCGGGCTGCAAACGTTCATAAGATCCGGCCAGAAGTTGCGAGTTGGACGATCTTCATGGGCCGAGATGAGTTGTTCCAGGGATGAGGAACTGCAGGAAATCCATTTTCAGATCCTTTCCACTTCCAGTGGTTGGTCTCTGAATTCTGCTCGTCCGGAATATACCGTTTTTTGCAACGGCCAGCCGGTTCGACAAACTCCGCTCAAACATGGCGATTTGATTGTCGCTGGCAATTCTCACTTTCAAGTTCGCGATGCCGCTCAAAAGATTCCACAAAAGAAAGCGGTTGAAGCGATTCAGGAAGAATCGTCGGAACCTGAGCATGTCGAAGTCGAAACGCCCGCGCTGGCGATCTTACTGGCCGACCTGCAGATCTCAACCAGTCTGGATGTTAATAATCCCGAACTTGAGGCCTCTGAGGTGATAGCCGAACTCAAGCAGGAAGAATTCTGGGGAGATACCGTGCGTTTGATTGCCGCTTTGATTGGAGCTCAGAAATCGGTCGCGTGGGAAATGGAAGCCTATCAAACTTATGAGCAATCACTCCCTGCACTCAATCCAGAAGTTCAATCCGTTGCAGAAGCCTGGCAAAGTGAGCCGACAGAAGAGAATCGTCGTGAAGCGGAAAAACTGGTCGATGTTGCAGGTTTGGAAACGCCCGCGGGCTGGATTGCTCAAACGATTTTCTGGAGCGAAGGCTCCCTCTCCGCTCCCGACCTTCCCGAAGCCCCTGCCCCTCCAACGCTGTTTACTAAAGCCGTTCACAGCACGCTGTTATTCATTGCGATCACCGTCGATCCCGCCGAACTTCCGAATCGCTGGATAGAGTTAATCGCTTTAGGAGAGACCCGGCTCTAACTCGTAAATTCAATTAATGAAACTGGAGAAGCATTATACAAGCACGAAGCGCAAGCGAGTGAACCCTCCAGGCTTTGACTCACTCGCTTGCGCTTCGTGCTTGTATTAGCTCTCAAAATTGCGCGCAAATCCCAACCCGAAGCGTCAGCGAGGGGACGGCGTCGATTTAGATTCCAGTTAAGCACCAATAAAGAAAAGCGACCCGAGACAGAGGAGTCTCGGGTCGCTTATTAATTTTCGCTGAGAGAATTCAATCTTTCGATTTTATCACTGCAGAGGAGCAGGCTTGAGTCGCAAGTTGATTTCCTTCAGTCGTCTCACTGACAAAGTCAGTTCCGATTATTTGCAACCGCAGCATTTTTTGCAGCAATCTTTGCAAGGAACTTTGCATTCAATCACTTCTTCAACGCAACGACAAACTTTCACTTCGACTTCTTTTTCAACCTGGACAGGAACACAAACTGTGTATGTCTTGGTTTTTTCTTCTTTGACGAGTTCGTAGGTTGTCTCTTCGTACTCTTCAGTACGAGTTTTAGTGACAGGCTCTTTGACTGTGCAGGTTTTTGTCTTTTCGACGGGAACTTTTTTGCAGGTCACGACAGTTTTTGTCTTTGTGACAGGCTTGCACTCAACAACAGTGTACTCGTACTCTTCTTCAACTTCTTCACAAGTCACAACGTCCACAGTCTTGGTGTACTCTTCTTTTTCACAGACAGTTTCGGTGTACTCGTACTCTTCTTCAACACACTCGTGCTTGCAGGTCTTAACCGTTTTTGTGTAGGTTTCTGGCTCGCAAACAGTTTCCGTGTACTCGTACTCTTCTTCAACACATTCGCATTTGCAGACCTTAACCATTTTGGTGTAGGTTTCTGGTTCGCAAACAGTCACTGTGTATTCGTACTCTTCTTTGTGAGGAACTCGTTTACAGACAGTGTAAGTGATTTCCTTTTCAACACATTCTGGAACCCAGCATTTTTTCATGTAGGTTTTTGGTTCGCTACAAGATTCACAGCAAGGTTTGCAGCATTTGTTGCAAGAAGACGGGCATTCAGTTTCGACGCATTCCCAGTGACCTTTGTCGACTTTGATTGTGCGTGTCTTTTCTTCTTTGACCGTTTCCCACACACAGCGAGTTCCGGTTTTGGTCACTTCTTTAGGAACCATACGAGTGTACTCTTTTTCGATTTCTTCCCACACAGGTTTCATTACCTTGCGTGTTCCGGTCTTGGTCACTTCTTTAGGGACCATACGAGTGTACTCTTTTTCGACTTCTTCCCACACAGGCTTCATCACCTTGCGAGTTCCGGTCTTGGTTACTTCTTTAGGAACCATGCGTGTGAAAGTTTTTTCGGTTGGAGTGACCACTTTCTTCATCACGGTGCGAGTTCCGGTTTTGGTCACTTTCTCAGGAACCATAACTTCGTACTCGACTTCTTTTTCCTCTTTCTGGACTTCGCAAACTGTGTACAGTTTTTCGATTTCCTTTTCGACCCACTCGGTGTATTCCACTTCGCGAGTCTTCGTTTCAGTGTGAGGAACTTTCTTACAGATGGTGTAAGTTTTTTCTTTTTCCTGCTTCTCGTACTCGGTCACAGTCACGGTTTTCATTTCCGTCACCCATTGTGGACGTCGTACAGTTTTTTCAACAACCGTGCACTTGTCGCATTCCGCGCTGCCTTCACAACATTTTTCACAAGCTGATGCACAGTTCGGTTTGCATGCACAATCGCCTGCCAAGGCCGGTGTCGTCACAACAGCCAGACATGCCACTGCCAGGAATCGACCCAGCGATCCCATTACCCAACTACTCATACGAATTTCTCCCCTCTGAAATAAATAAAATACAACCACACGTGTGACTGTCGGCCCCCGTTGTCAATCTGAGCTGCCTAAATAGTCAATATAGGGGGCCTGGATACCCATGATTAATAATCTAGCATCAGGGAGAGCAATGCAAATATTAAATTGGGCAATTCACGCAAAATGAACAGAAGAGGGGTGTGAAAATGCAGCCTGATGTTTTTTGGCAACATTCAGGACACAATCTCAAATTACGGACAGGAGGGTATGCATATGAAGGGGCGGCTAGCGACTAGCAACTGCTCGCATGTTTAACATGAATTGCAATCATTTGACGAGTCAGCGTCTCGTTCAGAAGCAGCAGATTTTATCGTCGGCAACCTGGCAGGACGATAAAATCAGGACAAGCCCGCACGTGCACATGATCCAGTTCCGAGTAGTTTTCCCGACGGGGAGTCACCCCGACACCGGCACTGAACAATGGAGCTTTGAGAGAACTCGTTTCGATGGGATAGCGACACAGCCCCAGTCGTTTGTCTAACCACAGATGCCTCACTTCAGCATCCAGTATCAGACCATTCTCCAGAAAGACCTCGGCGATATGCTCGCTTGCTGTATAGCCTATACGTATCAGTGGATATCGTGTTCGAGGATCATAAGGGTCTACTCCGGAAACGGCATGGATACAGTTGGAGATCTCAGTTCGTAGAACGGGATCGATCGCCTGATAAGCAATTAAATCTGCTTTCAGCAAGCCAATTCGATGCACCGCTCGTTGAAAAGTCTCGCAGGAAACTTGATAAGGCCCCCACTTTTGCACGTTTGCACCACCCTTAAGAGCCCAGCGAATCGTCTCATGTAATCCGAAATTGTCTCCTTCTTCGGGAACCAGTCTCCAGATGTTGATCTCTTTGGTCACGGGCAACCAGCTGATTGTATGCACTTCGAGCTGATATTGATTCCAGTCATTACCACAGCCAGTTGCTTTCACAAAGGTCGCAAATGAATGCACCCGATCCCCCCGCGGCGGTTCACACTGAGAGCCGTAAACTGTCATGAAGTAAAACGTCTCAGCAGAGGCGTTTCCACACATAGAAGAACTGATGAGTAGAGCACAAAGGACTGCGAACAGAAATTTATTCAGGGAAATCATCGTTTAACGCTCGCAGGTTGAGACATCATGCTCTCAAATGGAATATGCAACAGAAAACGAAGATGTAATGATCGATTCGTAATAAGTCGCAAGAAATCTATTCCATTCATCGTCAATCAACATCTCCATCGAACAGCGGCCTGACGATTATGCGAGTCGTTTGCATGATGTGAATTAAAAGGAATTCGTACTGCATTAATCTCAGGATTGCATCTGAAAATCAATCTGCAATTATGCTATCCACTTCAGAGGCAATTTGTTCAGGACACTTCCCATCACATTTAATCGTCACTTGCGCGTACCGTTCATACAGTTCGCAGCGTTCGTCATACATCTGAGCAAATGTCTGCTCGGCAGGCCGGGCAAGTCCTCGTTGAGCCTCGTTTGTCACCCGACTCTCCAGCTCTTGCAAACTCACTTTCAGATAAACAATTGTCCCCAATTCCTTCAAATGTTTCATCGCAGCTTCCGAATAAACCGCACTTCCTCCTGTCGCCACCACATGATTTTCCACATCCAGATTTTGCAGTACGTCCCCTTCAATCCGCCGCAGTTCCAGATAGCCCTTTTCGTTAACCGTCTCCTGCAGACAGCAACCTTCCTTGAGCTGAATCAGAAGATCGGTGTCGACAAAATCCCGAGCGGTCTGCTTGGCAAGGATGACTCCAATCGTACTTTTCCCGGCTCCGGGCATGCCAATGAGAATCAGATTTTTAAGAGCATTCGACATGGCAATGAAGGCAAAGTGAAAAGATTGGTCAGCTGGTCTCAAATGAAAAACTCAGATGGATTGACATACCGGGGGCTTCGCTGCGCTTCGACCCCAGCCACCAATATTTTAGGGAGTCGTATTAAGGGCATCGACAATTGTTTTGACATTGGCTGCAAACATTGTCGGAAAAGTCTCCGCTCCACTTCCAGCAGGCCCCAGGGCATCGGAAAAGAGTGTCCCGCCAAGCTGGACATCGAACCCACGCTGTTTGCAACCTGCAATAATTGCCTGAATCGATTTGTCACTCACACTCGATTCGGCAAAAATCGCAGGAATCCTGTTATCCACAACACGACTGACAAGTACCTCCACCTTCTTCACACTCGCCTCCGCATTCGTACTAATCCCCTGCACCGCTGCCACTTCCAGGCCGAGCGACCGCCCAAAATATTCAAAGGCATCGTGAGCAGAAATCAGAATACGACCATTCTCCGGAATCACCTCGATTTGTTCTCGGGAAGTGTCGAGCAATAACTGTATTTGATCGCAGTATTGGGCCGCTCGGGCGTTATAAGCTTCTGCCTGATCGGGATATCGTTCCCCAAGAGAATCCGCAAACTTCCTGGCGGCGACCTGCCACAATTCGAGATCATTCCAGAAATGCGGATCGTATTTTCCAGCCGCGACTTCAATCAAACCATCTTCCGTGGTTAAACCAGTCGCGAGTGCATACACGAATTGCTTCTTGTTCTGCTCCATATGCTCCAGCGTCTGCGACAAGCCCGCTTCCAAATGCAATCCATTATAAATAATCGCATCCGCCTGACTCATCAGGCTGATATCTCGCGGCGAAGGCGTAAACAGATGCGGATCGACGCCGGCCTTCATCAGCACATTAACCTCAACCTCTGGTCCCAGAATCGCACTGACAAGATCACCAACCATGCCAGTGGTACAGAGAACGATTTTGAGAGGACGAGGTTCGGTTGAGCCCGTTTCTGTGTTAGATGTGCCGTTACAGCCGAAAGCAAACAAAGGCCCAAAGACCGCAAATATCATCAGGACAGAAATTCGGAATGATTCAAACCAATGAGAAGAAGCCAATGTCGATGTCCTTTAAGAACAATGCTCGGAAATCACCCGCAAGTATTTCTGGCAGGCCCATGAATTGTAGCCTGTGGTACATTTTAAAGCAATTCTCGATGGTTCACACATCCCGAGATAGCTATAGTGATGGTTTCCCAACCCGTTTTGTCAGCCGATACCAGGAAACAGATGCGAATAATTGCCGGAGATTTCAAAGGTCGAAACCTGAAGGTCAACCCAGGAATGACGACGCGGCCGATTCTCGATCGCGTCAAGCAGATGCTCTTTGACCGGATTGAAGCCGATTTGCCGGGAGCCCGCGTGCTCGACGTCTTCTGCGGCACGGGCACACTCGGCCTGGAAGCGATGAGCCGAGGTGCGAAAAGCTGTGTGTTTATCGAGCAGGATCATCGGGCCGCAACTCTATTGCGGGAGAATACCGCTCATCTGGGAGTCGAAGACCGAACCCTCTGCTGGCGAACGAATGCCGTCAAATGCTCCTACCGTCCCAAAGGGGTGCCGGACCTTGTTCCGTTCGATGTCATCTTTTTCGATCCTCCCTATCCACTGGCAGAAAAACAATTCAAACCGGGCAAACCTCTTTACAAAGCCCTCGAAAAACTCGGCTCAGATGAAGCGACCGCCAAAGAAATCTCTCTGCTCATCATCCGCGTCCCCCGCCGCTGCGAAGTCGAAGTCCCCGAACCGTGGATCAAAACCGAATTCGAAATCGCAGTCGCGAGTATGCGAATTCTGTTCTACGAGAAGACGGATTCCATCGAAGAATAATCCAGTGGCACGCCCGGAACGAAGTGATGGGCATTGTCAGGAATTGTTTTGAACCGCGGATAAACGCGGATAAACGCAGATGGGATTACACGCAAAGCCCAATTATTTTGACCAATAAGATGCTACCAGATATTGAAGTAGAAATGAAAATGTCCCTCTCGGAATGAAAGGGACATTTTCTCAACAGACAACTCACAAATCTTAATACTCGCGTTTGGTTTTCAAACCGGGCATTGGAATCGGATAGAGTCCCTTTTCATTCATCATGACCGGGGCATCGCCTTCGAGTGTCAGTTCGGCAACCTGTGGGGCGAATTCGTGATCGTGCTCAAGCATTTGATCGCGGGTAACCATGCGGCCGGTATGAGCAGCCATGCGACCCATCGATGTGACCAGGGATGCCATCACGCCGCGTTCGACTTCGTTGTAGGTTTCATCCTTACGGATAGCCGTCATGAGATGTTCCCATTCGAGCTGGTATGGATTCGGTTCCTTACGATCAAACTTCCACGCGAGTTGATCATCGGTGAACGACTGCCCTTTATAAATACGGCTCTTAGCAGGTGTGTGAGAAGCCGTCGAGATGACAGCCGAGCCTTTGGTGCCGTGTGCGTAGCTGGCAAATTCTTTGTCGCAGCCGTTCATCGTCCGGCCTTCCAGGAACATTTTCGAGCCATCGGCAAAGGTATATTCCACAGAATAATTGTCGAAGTTCTGATCGATATAATTTCCACGGTAATGACGCCCACCAGAAGCCTTGGCCATGACTGGCCAATCGTTTTTCATCCAGCAGCATTCATCAATGTTATGAATCAGGAAGTCACTGAATGCTCCACCGCTCGCCCAGAGGAAGCCATGGAAGTTCTTGATCTGATACATCAGTTCGGTCAATGCTTCTCCATCTTGCGGAGCAACAAAAGCCGAGGCGGTCGGACCGGCTTGACGATAAGCACGCAATAAAACCAGATCGCCAATTTCACCGGATTGAATGCGATCAAACAGTTCGCCACGAGCTTCACAATGACGGCACATCAGCCCAACGCCGACTTTGAGATTCTTGGCTTTGGCCTGTTCGTTGAGCTCAAGCATTTTTCGGCTGGTCGGAGCATCGACTGTGACCGGCTTTTCCATGAAGACGTTCAAGCCTTTTTCAATCGCATAGGTGAATTGCACCCAGCGGAAAGCAGGCGGAGTGGTGAGGATGACAACATCTCCAGGATTCAGACAATCCATCGCCTGTTTGTAGGCGTCGAAACCAATAAACTTGCGTTCGTCAGGAACGTCCATCCGCTCGCTGTGTCGCCCGCTCAATGCATTGAAACTGCCACTGAGTCGATTTTCAAAAACATCAGCCATCGCAACCAGTTTGACAGGCCCCTGTTGTGTGTTTAAAGCATTATCCGCAGCTCCGGTCCCTCGACCTCCACAGCCCACCAGTGCAATTTGAATTGTTTCTGTACTGTCCGCATAGGCTCGTGAGGAAATCCCACTGGCTGCAACAGCAGCGGTAACCGTCGCAGAAGTTTTTAGCAGATCGCGTCGGGAAATTGGTGTCGGCTCGGTCATGGAAGTTCCTCTTGATTTATGGTGAGATTGAATCTGGGAATGAGATGCGAGGCAATCAAACATCAGCATAGTTTGATTCAATGTACAATAAACGTCCTTACTTTCCAAGCATTTACTTGGGCAGGATCGACAGACTTGAGAAATTCATCCTGTCTAATCACAATGCGTTCTGAATTTGGGAAAAGTAATTTGCAATCAGGTGCATCGGAAATTCCGGCTGTTTCTGTAACCGTTAAATCGACAAGGCTTCTCGATGAATTTTCACGATCTCACCCGTCAATTGCAGCGACAAAGCGAATCGAAAATTGTTCTTCTGGTGGCTGATGGTCTGGGCGGTTTGCCCATGAAGCCCGGCGATAAAACCGAACTGGAAACCGCAATCACCCCCAATCTCGATGCCCTGGCCAAACGCGGAACACTCGGATTGAGCACACCCGTTCTGCCCGGAATTACTCCCGGAAGTGGTCCTGGACACTTGGGATTATTCGGCTACGACCCCGTCGTTTACAATATTGGACGAGGTGTATTGGAAGCATTGGGCATTGACTTTGAACTCGGCCCAAAAGATGTCGCCATTCGCGGAAATTACTGCAGCCTGGATGAAGAAGGCAAGATTTCCGATCGCCGAGCCGGTCGTATCGGTAGTGATGTCGGTGCCAAACTGTGTAAAAAACTGGATAAAATCGAAATCCCCGGCGTAGAAGTTTTTGTTCGACACGTCAAAGAATACCGGCTGGTCATCGTCTTCCGTGGCGAAGGACTCGAAGGGGATGTTCACGATACCGATCCTCAACGAACCGGCGTCGAACCACTGGAGCCAACTGCTCGATCTGAAGGTTCCGCCAAAACCGTTGAAATTGCCAAGCAATTTCTGGCTCAGGCTCGCGAGATTCTTAAAGACGACTTCCCCGCGAACTTTCTGACGTTGCGTGGAATTGCCAAAAAGCCGGATATCCCAACTTACGAAGAAGTCTACGGCACTCGCTCGGCTGCGATTGCCGTCTATCCGATGTATCGCGGCCTTGCCCGGCTCGTTGGGATGGATGTTCTCGATGCCGGTCAAACACTCGATGATCAATGTGCTCGACTCGAAGCCGCCTGGGACGATTACGACTTCTTTTTCATGCATTTCAAATATACCGATTCCACCGGTGAAGACGGTAATTTCGATGCAAAGGTGAAGCGAATTGAAGAGTTTGATGCCGCGATTCCGAAAATTACCGGCTTAAATCCAGATGTCATCGTCGTAACTGGCGATCACAGTACGCCGAGCAAAATGAAATCTCACAGTTGGCATCCTGTTCCCACGATGATCGCAGCCGATAATTGCCGCTACGACGCCTGCGATACTTTCGGCGAAGCCACCTGCCTGACCGGGGGACTTGGCCAGTTCCCTGCGAAATACCTCATGTCGTTAGCGCTTGCCCATGCCGGACGATTGGAAAAATACGGCGCGTAACGAAGTCATTCCCAGATCAGTGAAAATTAGTTCTTGTCCCGAGCGAATGCCTCGCGTAAACTTAATCGAGATACTATTTGTGCGCCGTAATCACTTGTGTGATAATTTGCGCAGAAATTGTTGAGAACAAATCAGCTGTCTGATCCTCATTGGCAAATGCGAGTCTCTTTCTGAGACTTATCCTGTGAGAACAGTGGCCCTTTCGGAGTGTTCTCTTAAGTTGCCAATGGGGCTGCAGGAACGGATCTGCTGCTGTTTCAATGTTCGTTTTTCCTAATCTCACATGCAACAATGGCACTGACACCTTTAGATCGTGATTTGATAGCAAGATGCCTCCGCCGAGAGCCTGCGGCCTGGCAGAAGTTCATCGATCGCTTTCTCGCATTGTTTGTGCATGCCATTCGTCACACTGCTGATTGTCAAAGTTATCGCCTGACAGATGAAGATATCGACGAGATCGCTTCTGAAATTATGACGACCATTGTCGCCAACGAATTCCAGGTACTCCGTCAGTTTCGTGGCAAAAGTTCTCTGGCAACATATCTGGCTGTCATTGCCCGTCGTGTTTGTGTGCGAGATATTTCCCGAAGACGTAAACAGAGTACGGTTCCGATCACTGAAAATACGGATCATGAAAAATCAGTAACGAATGGGCATAGTATCGAACGCGAATTAATCAATCGCGATCAACTCGAGCATCTGATTGGCTCCCTCTCGATGCATGAAGGCAAAATTGTGAGAGCCTATCATCTCGATGGTCTCTCCTATGCGGAAATCAGCAAGCGCTACAATATCCCCGAAAACAGCATCGGCCCAGTCCTCACCCGCGCCCGCGAGTATATGAAGAGAATCGGCTAAAGTAGGATAGGCTTCCAGCCTGTCTGATGACTGCCTTTGACCATCCGTGGTTCAAAATTCGTTTTCGTTTCGCTTTGACTTCGCACTCTTCAGCAACCTGTCCATCACCTGCTGAGTCTTCAGCCCTAGTGATTGCTGATTATCAAGCTGCCCAGTCAAAATTCGCTGACTGAAATTTTCAATCAGACACGTTTCCTGAGTAGCGGCTTCACAGTTCACAACCTCGGCATTTCCCTGAGCATCATGAATCCAGAATCGCGTCTTCTCTTCCTGCCAGGGACGCGTGAAATCATCGCAGACAATCGAGCCTTCTGTCCCGGCAATTTCAATCCAACGACGAGATGTCATATTTCGTGAGCAATCAAAGGCAGCTTCGGCTCCATTCGCAAATCGCATCCAGCCTGAAAAACTTTCATCGACAGATCCATCCAGAACTTCTCTGCCGAAAACTTCCTCGGGTAACATCCCCAGTGTCCACAAGGAAGCCCCCACACAATACCAGCCCAGATCCATCAGGCTACCGCCCCCCTGCTCCTGCTTGAATCGATATTCTTCAGAGGGCTCAACAGAACTTTGCCAGGGAAAGGAAAATGCACTGGTGACACGGCGGATTTCTCCCAGGCGTCCTTGATTCAAAATATCTCGAATCTGAGTGGCGCGTGGATGATGATACCACATTACCCCCTCTTCAAAACAAACCCCTGCCTGTTGGCAGGCATTCACCATCGTCTCGGCTTCGAGCGCATTCAGTGCCAATGGCTTTTCACAAAGCACATGCTTGCCAGCCTGAGCTGCTTTGATGGTCCACTCCGCATGCAGATGCGGTGGCAATGGAATGTAAACCACATCGACATCATCGCGTTCCAGCAGTTGCTCGTAACTTTCGACGATCTGCGGACACTCGTATTTCTCAGCCCACGCTTTTGCTTTCTCCTCAGATCGACTGGCAATGGCGATCAGCTTTGCAGCTGGAGCAGATTGAATGGCAGGAGCAACCCGCCGTGTGATGCGAGCCGTCCCTAATATCCCCCAGCGCACGGGTGATTGCATTTTGAAATCCTGTCTGGGAATGAATTTGATGCGTTTCCTTCATTTATAGAAAGTTCCCTGGTACTTTCCAACGCAGGTCATGCTGGTAAAATCAATTCTTCAAAGACATGATACAATCAAATTGCATGTGTTTTATGAATCGATCACTATATTCACTCAGGATTATCAACTTTGGATTCCGATCAGTTACACACATTTCTGAAAGTCGCCGAGTTTCAGAATATGACTCGAGCGGCTAAGAAGATCGGTCTTTCCCAACCGGCTCTTTCACGTGCCATTGCCCGTCTCGAGGAGGAACTCGGTCAACCACTGTTTGACCGACAGGCTCGCAAAGTCGTTTTGACAGATGCCGGTAAGGTGTTGCAAGGGCGTGCGGTGCAACTGATTGCGATGCTCGATGACCTCAAAGCTGAAATTCGTGATGACGGAGAAACCGGAAGACTTCGTATCGCAGCTATTCCCACGATCGCTCCTTATTTCCTGCCCGATCTCCTTAGAACATTCTCCAAAGATTTTCCCAAGGCATGCGTTCACGTCCGAGAAGATGTGACGACATCGATCCTGAAAGCCTGCAAGCAAGGTGAAATTGATGTTGCGATTCTCGCGTTACCAGTCCGGGAGAAGTATCTGGAAGTGATGGAGTTATTTGAAGAAGAACTCCTGCTCGTCATGCCGACTCTGCATCCTCTGGCGAAACAAAAGACGATTACAGAAAAAGATATCGACTCTTACCCCTTCATCCTGCTACAGGAAGCCCACTGCCTTTCTGACAATGTCTTATCGTATTGCAGTCAGCGTTCGGTCTATCCGGTTTCGATTGAGCGAACCAGCCAGCTCACCACTATTCAGGAACTCGTCTCCCTCAATCATGGCATCTCGATGGTGCCGGAAATGGCCCGAAGGATCGATCAAAGCCCTGATCGCGTTTATCGCTCGCTCACAGGCTCCAAACCGAGCCGCACGATTGTGGCAGTGTGGAATCCCTACCGCTATCAAAGTCGGATTCTGAAATCGTTTCTTGAGGTGCTGCAGAAATTCGCTTAGACTCGAAGAACAGGCAAATCTTCACATTGATAATCAACTGATCTACTTCTGCTGCTGATCACTCTTCAACTGAGCTGCGACATACAGAACGGGATTATTTACTTTCTGAGCGTGCCGCTTGAGGGCTTCCATATCACCCGTGTCTTCACATAAGGCTGTGAATGAAAAACCGGATTGCTCATTGACATTCCCGAGATACTTCTCGGCTGTTTCAATCGCTTCGGCATGTTTTTCCAGACGCATCAGCAGATCGACCATCACATAGGCGATCAGTTCCTGATCCTGAGCATCCTCGGCCTGTTCCATTCGCTTACGGAAGAAATCGAGGGAGGCTTCTCGGTTTTTGTCGGCCACAATTTTGAAATAATGCTGATGGGCAACGTAATAATCATCAAATGGCGGCTCACCCGGATATTGCAAGTGCGTTGAGAGTCGCGCCCCGTAATCGGAAAGTTGGATCGCCATATCGAGGGCTTCAGGCTGATCCTTTTCCAGGGAGCGAGCAAATCGCACGACGGCATTCAAATGAGAAACATCCGTGTGATAATTTTCATTCTCGAACAGCCACAAACGACCGGCTAACAATTCTGAAAGTGTTTGATCGGGAGGTAACATCGGTGTGCGTTGTTCGACTTCATAGCGAACGTTGTGCAACAGATCGGCATACAATTGTCTGACCAGCACTTCAGCACATTTGCAGCGATCCTTTGGCGACATCTCCAGATAAATCTGATCGACTGTCGTGACCGTATTGCACATACCGTGCGTGGCCAGCATCAATTCGACGCCTTTAACGGTATTGATTCTCTGATAGAGCGACAACTGCAGCATCTCTTCGAGTTCATCGTCGATCTCTGAAGGGGCCTGGTAAGCATCCAGAGCCGCGGCCAGATCATCGGTTTCACCGATCACACGATAATACATCCAGGCATCGGCAAGCTGACCACGATCCAGCAATTGCTTGCCGGTTTTACGAGCCGCTTCGATATAGACCTGTTCGAATTCCAGCTTTTTCTCGCGAGGCACATCGGCGACCGAAGTCGGCTGCGTGACGGGAAGATTGTTTTCGAACTTCCATTTCATCAACTCGGCATCAAACAGATGATGGGGATCCCCCTTGGCACCAAGCTGCTCAATTAAAGTCTGTAACGCTTCAGCCGGGCTTTTTTCCAACCCCTGATTCAGTTCATCCCACATACTCGCCTCTTTATCTTTTACTTAGGGTCAGTAGGGTGGGGCCTGCCCCACCGTATGCTGATTTTATTTTTACGGTCTGCAAAACGTTAATAGTGGTCGTTCACGATTCTTTTTGCATCCGAGTGTCCATTCCGGTGCGTCAGGACGCACCCTACAACTGGCGAAATATGCGTTCCACCTTGTTTGTCGTCAGGCACAGCCTGACCTACAGTACTAATGACCACAGCCACCTGAGCCGCATCCTCCACCGGATTTTTTCTCAGCAGCAATCCCGTTACTCGATAAGGGAACCACTTCAACAACTCCCAATCCTTTGGCTGCGGTCATCAATGCGAGTTTCGTACATTCGGGGCCACGATCATTCAACACATAGAGCAACAATCGTACGCCATCATGAGTCCATTCCAGATCAACCAGTTCGACAGCGACCTGCCACTCGTCAATCCGTTCCTGCCAGATGCCAAATTCCTGATCGGCTTTCTGGCGAAGTTCCTGCTCTCGCTGCATGTCCTCAGCAGAAGCAGTGCGAATAAGAATCGCCTGTGGATTTGCTTCCGACTCTTCGAAAATCGGTTGTGGAAGTTTCTGCATGATTGTTGCGAGCCGCTCGCCGCGATCGGTCTGCACAATCACCTGATCCCCCCGCTGAGGAATCGCATCCTCGGTTCCAAAGCAGCGAACAGTTTCACTCTGTCGGCCGAAGCGGACGAGATATTCCTGCGATAAAACAGGTTCACGAACTTCATCAATCATGGCTGCAGTCTACTTTTCTTCAAAGCCGAGTTTCATCTGTTTATCGTTCACCTGATCAAAATCCTTGTACAGCAAGCTCGGCTGGATGTCATGATTTCGCTGATACTTGCCGCTGGCGTATTCGGTCACGTCACCCGTAATTGTGTGATAAAAGATCTGGCAGATTGGAACACCGGGATAGATACGAATCGGTTGTACGGCGAACATTTCGAGAGTCCAGTAACCGCAAAATCCGACATCGCCGAAGCCTGCAGTCACATGCACGAACAATCCGAGTCGTCCAATCGAAGAACGGCCTTCGAGCATCGGCACCAAATTCCGGGTTTCTGTCCGCTCAACCGTCCGCCCCAGATACAACTGGTTCGGGCTGAGCACCATTCCTTCTTCAGGAATCGTATACCGAGTATACCGGTTTGGCCGCTGCATATCGAGAACGATCTCTTCGTACACCAGAATTTCGTTATGCAGGCACATGTTGTAACTGTTTGGGTTCAAACGCTTTTCGTCATACGGTTCGATGACGATGTTGGTCCCCAGTTGTGCCTTGATTTCCTGGCCTGTCAGAATCATCCCACTCTACCCGTCAATTGGTGAATTTGATCAGTTCAATGATAACAAAATGTTCTTGAGTTAAGAAAATAGTATAACAACTAGCACGAAGCGCAAGCGAGTGTGTGCATATCGATTCCACACACTCGCTTGCGCTTCGTGCTTGTAATAAAAAATTTACGCCCGGTTTTAGACGTCGAGATCATCTGCCAGCGCCGACTCCGACATGATGATCCGATAGCGTTCGCTCGCATCCTTGCCGAACAGCTGATGGAACGTCTCGTCTGCGTCGACCTGACTTTCGATTTCGACTTTCAAGAGCACACGTTTGGCCGGATCGAGCGTCGTTTCCTTCAATTGCGAGGCATCCATTTCGCCCAGACCTTTGAAGCGACTGATCTCGACTTTCCGGTTGGCTGCCAGTGATGCCAGGATTTGCTCCTTATGCATGTCGTCCAGAGCATACATGCTCTCTTTGGAAGTCGTAATTCGATACAACGGCGGCTGGGCAATGAAAAGTTTCTCCTGACGAATCAGCTCCGGCATGTGCCGATAGAAGAAGGTCAACAGGAGTGTACTGATGTGATAACCGTCCGCATCGGCATCCATCAGCAGGATGATGCGATTGTATCTCAGTTTGTGAATATCAAAATTGGCTCCAACCCCTGCCCCGAGTGTTTCAACCAGATCGCTAATTTCCTGATTGGCAAGTACCTTATTGATCTTCAGAGATTCCGTATTCAGGACTTTTCCGCGAAGTGGAAGAATCGCTTGTGTTCGCGAGTTGCGACCGGAAGCCGCGGTTCCACCAGCCGAGTCTCCTTCGACGATAAACAGTTCTGATTCCCCCGCATCGTTCGAACGACAATCTAGCAGTTTTCCCGGCAGGCTGGTTCGTTTGCCACCGGGCGTCTTTCGCTTTACTTGTGCGACAGCATCCCGACTTGCCTGACGTGCCCGGGCAGCCAGAATGATCCTTCCGAGAATTGAATCCGCAATCGAGGCATTGTTATTCAACCAGGTTTCGAGCGTTGGCCGAACCAGTCCTTCGACAATCGACGCCACTTCCGGGTTGTTCAGCTTTTCTTTGGTCTGCCCCTGAAACATGGGGTCGCCATGAAAAACCGACACCACTCCGAGCATTCCTTCGCGGATATCCTCCGCAGAAATGCTGACACCTTTCGGCTTCACATTATGCACATCCATATAATTCTTGACGGCTTTCAGAATCCCCGAACGAACGCCGTTCAAATGCGTTCCCCCAGCATGGGTGCGGATGCCGTTCACATAGCTGCGAATCTGCTCGTCTGTCGCTTCAGTCCAGCGGAGCACGAGTTCTGTTTTGACCTGACCGTCATCTTTCTCGGTTGAGAAAATAACTTCATGAACTGGCTTTTTCTTCTCGTCTTTTGTCAGTTTTTCGATATAGGCTTTGATTCCGTCCGGCTGATAAAATTCGTCCGTTTCATTTTTCGCTTCATCCGTAAAACGAATTTTCAAGCCCGCGTGGATGTAGGAAATATCTTCGAGATGCTGACGAATCGTCTCGGTACTGAAAGCAATCCGCCGGAAGATTTCGTCATCCGGACGGAAATAAATGAGCGTCCCATGCCCCTTGAACGGCTTGGCCTTTTTGACAGGTGTTGTCGGTCGACCGCGTTTATAACGCTGAATCCATTCGAAACCATCCCGATGCACCGTCGCGACCATTTCGGAAGAAAGGGCATTCACGACGGAAGAACCGACGCCGTGCAATCCCCCGCTACGGGCGTAGTTCTTATCCGAAAATTTTCCCCCGGCATGCAGTGTGGTGAGGATCACCTCCAGTGCAGACTTCTTGTATTTGGGATGCTTGTCGACTGGAATCCCGCGACCATTATCGCCGACGGTCAACGCTTCGCCATCTTTGTGCAGCGTGACTTTAATCGTATCAGCATGACCGGCGAGAAATTCATCGACACAGTTGTCGATCACTTCCCACAACAGATGATGCAGCCCACGATGATCGACCCCGCCAATATACATCGAAGGCCGCCGCCGAACCGCCTCGAGTCCTTCGAGAACTTCAATATCGGACGCTTTGTAATTAGATGGTGTTGCAGTCGCCATAGTTACCTGTTTTGTTTTTCATCCTGTAGGCCAGGCACTGCCTGACGAGATCGATTCATATCTTTTATTGGGTTACACTTCGCTAACCCAAATATGAAGTATTATTTTCAATGCTTTTTTTGTGTATGGTATTTTTCGGTTCAAGTCAATTTCAAGAGGTTGGTCACTCGATAGGCCAGCAGCTCGACGAACTGAACAAATCATTCGTAACTGGCCGTCGTTTCGACAACCATTTCAAGCTCTTTCCATGTTCTGAGGAATGCGAGGATTCCCTCGATATCGCGGCACAAGATCCGTTTCCGCGTCAGGACGGTTCGGTTTTGATTGATGATGTCAAAAAAATCATAGACGGCTTGTGAAGGTCGACACAGATAAAATTCATCGTGATGCTTTTCTTTGGTAATTACGGGTACAAATTACGTTGACCACGCACCAGAGAACTTCGCAATCGGCTTAGCCATCGCATCGTTTAAACCTAAGGTCTGCATTTATGATCACGAGCAAAATACGGATATCATTTCGAATACGGCTTGGTCCATGGCAGATGAGATTAAAGCACTAACTCCAGTAGACATGTTGGGCCGTTTTACTCAACATCCAGTCCTTGTCTTCGTCGGTCAGGAAATCAAGCCTGTCTTTGATTAGGGCAATGGAAGCGGCATAATTATGGTTGTTTTCAACCTGAAATGGGCAGTCGCTGGCCCACATCAACCGTTTTGCACCAAATGTATTGCGGAGTCGCTTGATCATCGGACCCAAGTCCTCGTAAGGAGGCTGCTTTTTCCCGAGAGCATAGAAGGCCGAAGTTTTGACATATACGTTTTCCTGTTGAGCCAGTCGGCAAAGGTTGTCGAGATCTTTGGATCGAATCGTGCCATCAACACCAATTCGCCCGAAGTGATCAACGACCACGGTGGTCTTGGGAAACTTTCGGCAAAGCTTTTCAATGTTGGGGAGTGCATCAGGATTCGCCAGCAGACAGATTGCCTGTCCGTTATCGGCTGCGGTTTTCCACATGGCAGCCATCGATTTTGAAGTAAGCCATTGCGAGGTCGCAGCGGCGTCCGCATATAGCCGGAATCCTGTCGCACCCTGCTTCTGCAGTTTCTTCATCGTTTCAGAAGCGTCATCTTTTTCATGATCGATAATGGCAACACCACGAAACGTGTCTGGATTTTTGGCAATCGTATCCAGCATGTAGCTGTTGTCGAACTGATAGTAACTCATCTGTATCAGAACGATCTTATCGACTCCTGCAGGTTTGGTGTGAGTCATTAATTCTTCAGGAGTGAAGCTTTTTGGCTGCATGTCCTGTACGTCATAATCTGGCCCCAGAGGGTATGCAGTGGTGTCTGGAGTCCAGACATGGACATGAGCATCGACAAATGACTGCTTACTCTGGTCATCAGCCCAGCCCAGGGTTGCTTTTGTTGCCATCAGTGCGGCCAGTTGCAGGCAGCTGCGACGTGAAATGAGGTTTGAATATGAGCTCATTGTATATGTCCTTATAACGTGATTGAGAGGCCTGTTGGATTTTTACAAAACTGATAGTAAATTTCACAAGCCTGTCGAAGTTGTTCGATCTCAATCCATTCATCGGCGGTGTGGGCCTGAGCAATAGAGCCAGGGCCGAATACGACCGAGGGAACGCCCCCGGCTGCAAAAGTACTGGCATCGGTTCCGTACCAGGCACCTTGTTTTACTCTTGGTGTATCCACAATCCCGTTAATCGTATTCAACAGGCTTTCCGCGAGATTCTGGTTGAAATCATCTGCCAAAGAAGGAGAATCAATCCAGGGAGGAGTAAACGTGAAGTTTACCGTTGTCTCACTCCGTAGAAACTGCTCGATATCTTCGAGTAATTTTGCAGAACATTCACCAGGTAGAGATCGCCGATCGATTTCGATTTCGCACAGGTGAGGCACAATGTTAACGCTCGTCCCTCCGGTGATTTTTCCAATACTCAAACTCGACGAGCCACACAGAGGATGAGGTTCTGAATTTTCTTGAAGGGCTTCCGCATATTTCTCCAAAGCCGATACGATGTGGGCCATGTCGTAAATGGCACTGTGGCCATCCTGTGGTCGCGAACTGTGGCACGCCCGGCCGTGAGTCTGAATTTTCCAGCGGACGACTCCACGGTGAGCAACAATCACATTCAGATCGGTTGGCTCGGCAACTATGCAGAAATCTGGTCGAGATGACACAGGAGTTTGGGACTCTTGATCACAGGACCATTGCTGTGCGAGATGCCGAGCTCCTTTCGCAGTGTATTCTTCATCGCAGGTGCAGGACATGATGACATTCGCACCTGCAGTGGTTCCTTCCCGGACAAGTCTGGCAAATGTGGAGAGCATGGCCGCCATGCCTCCCTTAACATCACAGGCACCTCGCCCGTAGATCCTTCCATTCTCCATAAGTGGAGCGAACGGCTCAATAGTCATTCCGTCGACCGGCACCGTATCCTGATGAGCTTCGAGCATGATCGATGGTAAGGCCGAATCGATTTCGAGTCGGGCAATCACATTTGAGCGACCATCTGCGACGGGCTGAATTTCATAAGGTGTCCCCAACTCTCGGAAAAATCCAACAAGCCATTTGGTCAATTCCTGCTCAAAGAATTGCGGTCCAGAGAGATCATTCCCCATAGGATTGACACTGGGAATGGCGATCAACTCCTGCAGCAAACCCAGTGGATCATGTACAGTACTTGAAGTCATCGATGCATCCCGGTTGTCGCGTTCGACTTTCACACATCTATCCTCAAACAGTGACTTACGGCGAATTTACACGGCATTATTGTATTGGATCATTTTAATTTTGGTGTGCATAGGCATTGCCGTATGAATTCTTCACATTAAACGATGACATTGATTTTAGTAAGGGACTCAGCGAGTCCTATTGTCTTCATGCAGGAGGTGATGAGTTAAACAAACTGACATTCCATTGTTTTCGTCTCATTTTCGGCCGGGAACGCAAGGGAATCGAGACGCTCAAACCTCAGCTGGAAACGGGCTATGTCTTGGGACACAAAATCGAATATGATTCCAACGACTTTGAATTTTCATCTTCAGGTGAAATGTTTGGACAGGTGAGACTTTATGTGTTAATTCTGGGAGAGATCCAGGGAAATTAGCGTGGACAAATATGAACAGTGCTCGTATGGTTGCTTTGCGTTCATTGCCGCAGGTCTAGAGCATATTCAAAAATTCCCTGCAGCGTCCTGCAGGAGCAAACACAGCGTTTTCAGGGCATTTGAGGTCCAAGCGACTGCAGATACCATTTGAAAATGGTCTAAGTTGCGATTAATAAAATGAGATGGATCAGTAACGACTCCAGGGAGGGGGGCTTACCGGTTAAGTTCCGGTATTGGCTTCCGTTTGCGCTGAGTCTGATCTGTCTCTTTTCTGTGGGGTGCCAGTCCCTTCAGCCAGCTTCCCTTGAGCCGCAGTTCAAGAATCCCCTGGCGAAATATGCCTCCTGGGGCTGGAGCGGATTTCGTACTCCATTTACCAGTGAAAATTCCCGATTAATTACGCTGGACGATTATCAGCCCGGGAAAATCCCCGTCGTATTCATCCATGGTCTGCTGGCTACGCCTAACACCTGGACAGAAATGACAACCGCATTGCAGTCTGATCCGCAAATCGCAGATCGCTATCAGATTTGGGTATTTCAATACAGCACAGGCATTTCCTATCTGCAATCTGCAAGTGAATTACGTAATGAATTGAAGGATATCGTGCAGAAACTGGATCCGAGCGGAAAAGATCCGGCTCTCCAGAACATGGTTCTAATCGGGCATAGCATGGGTGGTTTGCTCGTCAAGCAAATGATTTCGACCAGTGGAAACACCATGTGGGAAGCTCTTTCCGATCAGCCTTTTGAATTCGTTGAGGCCGATCCCGAGACGAAACAGCAGATTCGAAATGCGATGTTTTTTGAGCCTGTGCCGTTTGTCAGTCGAGCAGTATTTATCGCAACCCCGCATAGTGGCTCCGACTGGGTCAATCGACCAATTGGCAGCATAGGCCGCCAGATGATTGCCTTTCCCAAAAAGGTGCAGGGACAGTACCGGCAGCTGATCAGTAAGAATTCAGGTCTTTTGAAAGATCACTATTTGAATTCGATTCCCACCAGCCTGGATCATCTCGCACCGGGTGATCCGATTATGGTGGCATTGGAGCAACTGAAGATCTCGGACCGTGTGCCTTACCATTCGATCATCGGCATCAAACAATCCCGATTTGGAAGTGACACAGGCGATGGAGTAGTCGAAGAAGTCAGCGCCCACATCACAGGAGCAGTCTCTGAACTTCTGGTCCCGGCTACACACACGACCATCCAAAAAAGCGATGAGGCGACAACGGAAGTGCGGAAAATCCTGAATCTGCATTTGAATTCATTGGAGCACAACTACTGACATTCCGATATCGTGCGAGTCAACTTGAGCGACTTGGTGATTTCCGAACGAGTTCAAGACTAAGCCAATTCCATCATGATAGCCGTTCCCACAAATATGCAGCGGGTGATGGACTGGAAGCATTGGGCTCAAACCACTAAAAAGCCACTACCGTAATCTGCAAACTGCAGTAGATGATAAATCGATTTGGTTTGCGGGGAATCAATCCTGCAGGCACCGTCAACTGCTGTGAATAATAAGGCTGCACAACTCCATAAAATCGACAAGCTTCCCATGATCCATGGTACGAGAAATACTCAAAGCTTATCGAGATTACATCGTGTTCAGGCCAGCGCGGATTTTCTCCATCAGTCGACTCAATTCTTTCAACTCAGGCTGAGTGAGTGTTCCACACAGTTGCTTGTGCAAAGCCATCAGAGGCTTGTCAATTCGTTTGAGCAGTTTTTTAGCATCTGGTGTGATATCGACATACACAACGCGACGATCTTCTTCGCAACGTCTACGGCAGACAAGTCCCCGTTTTTCCAGGCGGTCGATGAGTCCCGTGATTGCCGGGACCACCTGAATCATGCGTTCTCCAATTTCCAGAGAAGGCATTGGTTTGCCTTCTCCTCGCAAGATTCTCAGCACATTGTATTGCGACGGAGTTAAATCGTACGTGCGAAAGAATCGCCCAAATCGATTCTGCATCTGATCATTCGTTCGCAGGATATTTAGATTCGCTTCCTGTTCGAGTGAATCGAACGGCAGCTTCTTTTTGATTTCTTGTTGTAAACCACCACTTGACATCTTGTCATTCCCTTTCTGTGATCTTAAACTACCTACATATAGTTTTTATGTCAACTATATTCACGTCATGAAGTTG
Organism: Rubinisphaera italica; assembly: GCF_007859715.1. Lineage (NCBI taxonomy): Bacteria > Pseudomonadati > Planctomycetota > Planctomycetia > Planctomycetales > Planctomycetaceae > Rubinisphaera > Rubinisphaera italica. The sequence goes on along the minus strand of NZ_SJPG01000001.1, from coordinate 5,858,163 downwards.
AACAGATTGACAGCCTGCCTGATCCTTCCTTCCGCACAAACTGGTTACTATCAAGGGTTCTTGATGTCCAAATATTACTCGGCACGCCTGCTTTTTGCGATGTCTATGCTTTTTTACGGCCCTGGTTGCGATCAGTCGCGACAGGAACAGTCTCCACCGCCGCCTCCAATGGTTACTGTTGCAACGCCAGTTAACAAGAATATTGTCGAATGGGATGCTTACACCGGACGATTCGAAGCGATTGAATTCGTGGAAATCCGCTCTCGTGTCGGCGGTTATCTCCAGTCGATTCACTTTGACGAAGGGCAGGTTGTGAATAAGGGAGACCTGCTGTTTATCATTGACCCTCGACCCTTTGTTGCCGAATTGAACGATGCCAATGCCTCGCTTCGCCAGGCCGAGTCTCAACTTCTGCAAGCGAAAGCACAAATGGAAGAGGCGAAGGCGGCGCAGCAGCAATCCAATGCTCAACTGACGCTGGCAGAAACCCGAGTTGCCCGCGTTCGCGATCTTCGTCAACAGGAAGTTACGACTCAAGATGAACTTGATCAACGCGAGGCAGAGTATTTACAGGCTCAGGCCGATGGAGCATCCAGTCTGGCTGGAATCAGTTCGGCCAATGCAGCCATCGCGACCGCCAATGCGGCTATCGATTCCGCGAAAGCCAAAATTGAAACGGCTGCGCTCAATCTGCAATACACAAAAATCACTGCTCCGGTTACAGGACGAATCAGTCGAGAATATATCACAGAGGGAAATCTCATTACTGGAGGCACTGCCACTTCGTCATTATTAACGACGATTACTTCTGTCCAACCAATCTATTGTATGTTCGATGCTAACGAGCAGGAGGTTTTGAAATACACTCGACTCGCAATGGCGGGGCGTCGCGAAAGTTCTCGTGTCGCCAAAAATCCAGTCTATCTGGGCCTCGTGGACGAATCCGATTATCCCCATGAAGGTCATATGGATTTCGTCGACAATCGTTTCGATACCGATACCGCCAGTATGCGTGCCCGATGTGTCTTTCCAAATAAAGATCAGGTTCTATTGCCAGGGATGTTTGCCCGAATTCGTATTCCAGGCAGTTCTCAATATGAAGCCATTCTCATTCCGGATTCCGCAATCGGAACCGACCAGAATTCTCAATACGTTTATGTTGTTGTCGATGATGTCATCGAACGACGAGTCGTCACTGTCGGACCAATTGTCGATGGACTACGTGTGGTTCGTGAAGGTTTAAATGGTGATGAGACTCTCGTCATTGAAGGATTACTGCTGGCTCGTCCTGATGCAAAAGTTCAAACTCGGGAAGGCACAATCGTAGTTGTTGAGGATGGTCTCCCAGACACTTACGAACCACTCCCACCTGAGAAATGGATTTCTCCCGAACCGGATCCATTGCCAGAAGAGGAGAAGGAGATCACCGGTTCAACTGAGCAGGGGGGTGGTCGATGAAGTTTCCACACTTCTTTATTGAGCGACCGATTTTTGCTTCAGTGCTGTCGTTTGTGATTGTCCTGATCGGCGGAATTACCTATTTCTCACTGCCGGTTTCTCAGTATCCCAATGTGGCTCCACCGACAATTGTCGTCCGAGCCAGTTATCCCGGTGCAACTCCCCAGGTAATCGCCGACACCGTCGCCACTCCTATCGAGCAGGAGATGAACGGCGTCGATGACATGCTTTATATGGAATCGTCATCAAGTGCAGACGGCACGATGCAGCTGACGGTCACATTCAAACTCGGCACCGACCTCGATGATGCTCAGGTGCTGGTGCAAAACCGGGTCGCAGTCGCTGAGGCACGCTTGCCGGAACAGGTTCGACAAATTGGCGTGACGACTCGGAAGCAGATTCCAGACATGCTGATGGTCGTGCATTTGAATTCTCCGGATAACAGCCGCGATCAACTCTACATCAGTAACTATGCGTTCCTGCGAATTCGCGATGCCCTGATGCGGCTCGATGGCGTGGGAGATATTCGTATTGCCGGGGGTAATGAATATTCCATGCGCGTCTGGCTCGACATCGAGAAAATGACCCACGTTGACTTGACCGCTGGCGATGTTCTCCAGGCAATTCGCGGACAAAATGTTCAAGTGGCAGCTGGTGTGATTGGACAACCTCCCATCGATGAAAGCGGAGCCTTTCAGTTGAATGTTACGACGGAAGGCCGATTGAAGGAAGCCGATGAGTTTGGTCAAATTATCGTCAAGCGTGGTGAAGATGGTCGAGTCACGCGATTGAAGGATGTCGCTCGACTTGAACTTGGTGCCCAGGATTATTCCCGACTGAGTTATCTCGATGGGAAACCGGCAGTTGCCATCTTAATCTATCAGCGACCGGGCACCAATGCGGTGGACTCGGCTGATGTCGTTAAGCAAACGATGGCGGATTTAAGCACGGAATTTCCACAAGGCATTGGCTACGAAATTGCTTACAACCCGACCGACTATGTGGAAGAATCAATCAATGAAGTGTTTGAAACACTCTTCATTACAACAATGCTTGTCGTGCTGACCGTCTTTGTTTTTCTCCATGGATGGAGTCCAACGATTATTCCCGTGATTGCGATTCCGATTTCGTTGATTGGTACGTTTGCCGCAATGCAGATGCTGGGCGTTACTCTCAATACGTTATCGCTGTTTGGACTTGTCCTCGCGATTGGGATTGTTGTCGATGATGCGATTGTGGTGGTTGAAAATGTCGAGCGGCTGATCGCCGAAGGACTGAATCCGCGGGAGGCGACCCATCAAGCGATGGATGAAGTCGGTTCAGCATTGATTGCGACGACTCTTGTTTTGATTGCGGTCTTTGTGCCGACGGTCTTTATTCCGGGAATCAGTGGTCAGTTTTATCAGCAATTCGCACTCACTATTGCCATTTCGACCGTCTTCTCGACTTTCGTCTCATTAACGCTCAGTCCTGCCATGTGTGCCCTGTTACTGAGGCCCAAAAATGCTGAGAGAAATGCTTTGGGGAAAGTTGTCGACTTCATATTTGGTTGGTTCTTCCGAGGCTTCAATCGCTTTTTCGATGTCACAAGCAATATCTATGCGGCGATTATCTCCCGGCTGGTGAGATTCTCAGCGGTCTCTTTGATTCTCTATGTCGGACTCTTAGTTGCCACCTGGTACAGTTTTGGATTGGTGCCGAGTGGTTTTATTCCGCCGCAGGATCAGGGATATCTGATTGTCAGTATTCAACTCCCAGATGGAGCCTCTCTCGCTCGAACCGACATCGTCACTCAAAAAGTGGCTGAGATTGGCGGCAAGATCGATGGTGTGGCTCATTCTGTTGGTATCGCTGGTCTGTCGGGTTCCACATTTACAATCAGCCCGAATGCCGCTGTGACATTTCTTCCGCTCGAAGATGCCAAAGAACGGGCCAAGCGCGGGCGAAATCTGGATACGATCATCGCCGATCTACGAAAAGAAACGGCTTCGATCAATGAAGCTCAAATCTATGTCATTGCTCCACCTCCTGTACGTGGTATCGGACGCGGTGGCGGATTTAAAATGTATGTTCAGGATAAGAGCGGAGCTGGCATCGATGCACTCAATCAGGTAACCCAAACAATGGTCGACAAGGCCAATCAAGCGCCGGGGCTCGTGCAGGTTTTCTCCAATTATCGAGTGAGTGTGCCTCAGATCTTTGTCGATGTCGATCGCACAAAAGCGCAGATGCTGGATATTCCTGTCAGTAATGTCTTCGAGGCTCTCCAGGTTTATCTGGGGTCCCAGTATGTCAACGATTTCAATCTGCTGGGGCGGACTTACCGTGTCACTGCTCAAGCAGAACCTGAATTTCGCGATGAGGCTACGGATATTCTTCGCTTGAGAACGCGCAGTGCTCGAGGTGTCAGTGTGTCGCTCGGATCGGTTGTGGACATCAAAAGAACTGTCGGACCGGACCGCATCGTCAGATACAATCTCTATCCTGCTGCAGATATCAACGGAAGTACCGTTCCTGGATACAGTACGGGACAATCGCTGGATTCCATGGAAAAACTCGCCGCTCAAAATCTTCCTCCGGGCTTTGGTTACGCCTGGACGGAAATTGCCTTTCAGGAAAAACAGGCTGGCAACACGATTGTGTACCTGTTTCCACTGGCGGTTCTGTTTGTCTTTCTGGCACTCTCTGCCCAGTATGAAAGCTGGTTGCTGCCACTTGCAATTATCCTGATCGTGCCTTTGTGTCTCTTGTTCGCCATTGTCGGAATCTGGATGCGGGGGATGGATAACAACATTCTGACGCAAATTGGATTCATTGTTCTGGTCGGCTTAGCCTGTAAGAATGCGATCCTGATTGTTGAGTTTGCCAAAGCCGAGGAAGATGCGGGCCAGGACCGCTTTCAAGCTGCGATCAATGCCTGTCGTCTGCGATTGCGTCCCATTTTGATGACCGCTTTCTCCTTCATTCTGGGTGTCATTCCTTTGCTGATTGCCACCGGAGCAGGCTTCGAAATGCGACGCGTACTCGGGACCGCTGTCTTCAGTGGAATGCTCGGAGTGACATTATTTGGACTCTTCCTGACTCCCGTTTTCTATGTCGTCCTACGTCGCTTTGCCGTGCAGCCAAATTTGGTGCTCGCAGGAAATGGAATGCCATCCCTCAACCATGATGATGTCGATCTTAGTTCCACTAAAGAGTCAGCGTATTCTGCTTCTCGCGAGGAAGAAGTAATCAAACCGATCTCAACTTCAGACAAAACGATTAGCCCGGCTGACTTTGAAAAATTATACGAGGGTCAACCAGCCTGGGACATCGATCAACCTCAGCCTGCATTTGTCGAGATTGCGGATCAAATTACCGGTTCAGTTCTGGACTCAGGCTGCGGCACCGGCGAGAACGCACTGTACTTTGCAGAACGCGGCTGCGATGTCACTGGAGTTGACCTGCTTTCCACTCCAATCGAAAAAGCCTTAGAGAAGGCTGCAGAACGCGGCCTTGAGGCAACGTTTGTACAACTGGATGCGCTCAAGTTGTCTGAACTCAACCAGACATTCGACAATGTTCTCGACAGTGGTCTGTTCCATGTCTTTTCAGATGAAGACCGTCAAGAGTACGTCAATGAACTCTCCAGAGTCATGCATCCCGGAGCAAAATTGTATCTGCAATGTTTCAGCGACAATGAGCCAGCAGGACCAGGACCACGACGAATCAGCCCGGAAGATCTTCACAAGACTTTCGACAAAGGCTGGGAAATCGAATCAATCACTCCTTGCCACTATTTAGTTCGTGATGACAACAATCGTCAGTACACATCCGGTGGACCCCATGCCTACTTCTGCGAAATCCGTAAGCGTTCAACTTAAGCAGTGACATTACTTTGGCTTTAGTGTCCGTGAGTATATTTCTATTGCGTTTCGAACAATTTCTGATTCCCCCATTCATTCCCAGTTCGACTCTTCTGGATTGCTCATGTGGTTCTAGCTTCATGTGGGAGAGCCCGTTACTGGATTGCGGGTCGCTTCAATCTCAGAAAAATATTCTCTTGTCAAAGTAGTGAAATCTCACAGAATCGAGTATTGTCTTTCAATGCATTCTGGTTGAATAATAAATTCATCACATGGAACGCGTAGAAGGAATTTGAGTTGCAAACGCTGAGGCAGACCTACTCACTGAGTCGTTTTCTTCTCGGCAGTCTCTCTGGACTGTTCGTGGTCGCAGTCCTTGCCTCAACAAATTGCTTGTATGCCGAGACTCTTCCTGAGGCTGAGGAACTATTTCGCACTGGTCAGTATGCGGAGTGCGCAGAGATAGCTGACGCTGAAATTGAAAGTGGATTTCACTCTCAGGAATGGCCGCTTTTGAAGATCCGCTGCGAAATGATCCTGGGTCGCTACGTCGAGGCTGCAGAAACGGTTAAGAAAGCCAGGGTGTCGCATTCAAACAGCATACGATTGTTATGGCTAGAACGAGACGTCCGTCGATTTAACGGGGACTCGGACGGAGCAAAAGAAATCCTGGCGGAGATCTCAGCTAAGATCGAGCGATTGCGTTGGATGTATCGCGACCCGGATAGCGTACTCATCATTGGAAACTTCTTTCTGGAAATTGGCGTAGATGCCAAACAGGTTCGTCTGGAAGTCTTCAAGGTCATTCAGCAAGCCTCTCCGAAATTTGTAGAGTCTTATCTGGCAGGAGCCGAGTTAGCCCTGGCGAAAAATGACTACGCTCTGGCCGCAGAGGATTTTCAGAAGGCGCTGAAAATTGATAAAGATAATCCCCGCATTTTGTACGGCTTGGCTCGAACTTTTGAGTCAAGTGATTCAGAACAGGCTCAGCAGTATTTGAGTCGAGCGATGGAAATCAATCCGCAACATCTTCCCAGTCTGCTATTCGTCGCAGAGAGGCACATTCAAGCCGAACGGTATGAGGAAGCAGAGCAGGTCCTGGAGAGCATACTGGAAATTAACCCGTCTCATCCCACTGCCTGGGCGCTGCGTGCGGTTTTAGCGCATCTGGAAAGTGATGTCATTAAAGAGACATTCTATCGTGAACAGGCTCTTAAACACTGGAGAGATAATCCAGAAATCGATTCTCTTATTGGACAGCATCTTTCCCAGAAGTATCGCTTTGCAGAAGGAGCAGCTGCTCAACGGCGGGCACTGAAATTCGATGCGGAATACCTTCCGGCAAAAATACAGTTGTCAAATGACCTGCTCAGACTGGGGAATGAGGAAGCGGGCTGGAAACTCGCTCAAGAAGTCTTTGAGAAGGATAATTACAACGTCGTCGCCTACAACCTCTCCACGTTGCAGGACCACATGGAAAATTTCCGGACCCTGCAGAGTGATGGTTTCATCATCAGGATGGATGCTCAGGAAGCAGAGATTTATGGGCCACGCGTTTTGGAATTGTTACAGCAAGCCAAACAGCTTCTGTGCAGTAAGTACAATGTTGAGTTGAAAGAGACCATCGCAGTCGAAATCTTTCCGCGACAGCAGGACTTCGCGATCCGTACTTTTGGACTACCCGGCGGAGCAGGTTTTCTAGGAGTCTGCTTTGGCAATGTGATTACGATGAATTCGCCCGCATCCCAGGGAAACAGCCCTTCCAACTGGGAGGCGGTTTTGTGGCATGAATTCTGTCATGTGGTCACGTTGACGAAAACGAAAAACAGAATGCCTCGCTGGCTTAGCGAGGGGATTTCTGTCTATGAAGAGCGACAGAGAAATCCTGTCTGGGGGCAATCGATCACACCTGCTTATCGCGAAATGATTCTCGGAGAAGACCTCACTCCCGTGAGCGATCTCAGCGGTGCATTTCTTCGACCTCCCAGTGGTGAGCATCTGATGTTTGCCTATTACGAATCTTCGGTCGTGGTCGAGTATATTGTTGAAACGTTTGGAATGGATGTGCTGGTGGCGATCCTCGATGATCTGGCAAAAGGTCTTCCGATTAACTATGCGATCACTCGGCACATGGGACCAGTCGAACAGGTTGATGAACGGTTTGCAGAATATATTCGAAGTCGAGCCGAGGAATTTGGAGCGACTGCTGACTTCAGCCGCGACGAATTACCGAAGCGTGCCGACGCGTCAGCCTGGAAGATCTGGTTGGAGGAACATCCGGACAACTTTTGGGGACTGCAACAATTCACACTCGCTCTGATCCGTGAAAAAAAATGGAAAGAAGCAAGAACGCAAGTGAACAGACTACTCGAACTGGTTCCCGGTTACGCGGGAGAGGGAAGTCCACTGTTACTGGATGCCCGGGTATCCCGTGAACTTGGCGAAATCGATCGCGAAGTTGCGGTGTTAGTTCAGTTGGCGGAATCAAATTCGGATGCGGTCGATGTCTATCAACGTTTGTCAGAACATTACACAGAGCAGGCAGATTGGCCAGCAGTGATTGCAAACGTGAATCGAATTCTGTCCGTTAATCCGCTCCAGCCGGAACCTTATCGCATTCTTGCTGAGGCAGGTGAGCGTTCCGGCGATAATGCAGCCGCGATCCGCGGATTGAAAATTCTGACATTGATGGATCCCTTTGATCCCGCGGATGTGCATTTTCGAACTGCTCGTCTCTATGAAAAACAGGGCCAGCTCGAAGAGGCCCGCAAGCATGTCCTGTATGCACTGGAAGAAGCTCCCCGTTATCGGGAGGCTCACGAATTACTCCTCTCGGTCATCGAACAGCTCAGCCCGAAGACGTTGAAGACACCGGAGGCGACGGAATGAAAATCCTACAAAATCCTACACGCGGTTTGCTTTTCCTGTTCACCGTATTGTTTCTTGCCTCAGGTTTGTTTGCGCAACCCGACTTCTTTAATCAGAGGGGAGGATCTCGTAGTCCTTACGGAGGAAGAAGGAATTATTCACGTGGTCAGGTGACTGCAACTGGGGTCAATAACGATTGGGAAATCGATAAGCGATTCGAGCACGATGCCTTCCGTTTTGCACGGGTTCGATACACCTCCTGGGGCTATCGAGATAAATGGCTGACTGATTATCCCGAAAGCGATTTGAATTTCCCACATCGTCTACGAGAGTTGACCTCGATTGAAGTTCATCCTGAAACGGTCATCGTCGATTTGACAGATGAAAACCTGGGAGACTATCCCTTTTTGTATCTCGTCGAACCCGGGCAAATGACATTGTCTGATGAAGAAGTGACAGGTCTGCGTCGTTATCTGCTCAACGGTGGATTCCTGATGGTCGACGATTTCTGGGGCGAAGACGAGTGGTATGGCTTTTATGAAAATATCAAACGTGTCTTTCCGGATCGTGAACCCGAAGAATTGCCGCTTGAACACGACATTTTTCACCTCGTTTACGACCTGGCTGAGAAGCCACAAATCGTGAGTATCGGAGCTTGGCGGTCGGGGCGACTTACAGAACGTCCCGATGCCAGCGAACCGCATTATCGAGGACTCTTCGATGATCAGGGAAGAATGATGGCGATCATCTGTCACAATACAGACCTGGGCGATGGCTGGGAAGAAGAGGGAGTAGATCCCACCTACTTCAAAGATTACTCGGAACGTTTTGCCTATCCGCTGGGAATCAACATCGTCACTTATGCGCTTACACATTAATCCTAGAGCATAATCAAATGGTATTTGCAGTCGCATGGACCCAAATGTCCTCATTACCCTGTGTTTGCTCCTACTGAACGCTGCAGGTAACTTTTGAATCTGATATAGTAGTCTGTTCCAATTAAATATAAGGGTGGCACTGGCTTTCTCATCGTTTCAACCTGCATTATTTTCTATACTGGCCAATGGAAACTTATCACTGGTCATTCCAGTTCCGACCAGTCCACCAGTTGAATGTCAGGTCTGACAATTTCTTTGAAACCAGTTCGCTGACTCGTCTTTACTCCCTTACCGGCTCGTGAAGTCACGCCGTATTTGGCTTGACCAAAGGCGAGTTTATTGCCGTTGTCGTTAATCACGTGCAGCGTATCTCCCGGACGAGCCAGCAGGATCGCTCCGATCACTTCGTCGTCTTTTTCCAGCTTGATGCCCCGCACACCTCGGCCAGGTCCTGCCAACAATGGAACCTCCGTCAATTCAAAGTGAATGACACGAGCCCCAGAGGTCGCCAGGAACATCGTCTGCTGATCGGTAATCAAGTCGACGAAAATGACGCGATCCTCTTTCGCCAGTCGACAAAATTTTCGGCCAAGTTTCGTCGATGCCAATCGGAACGATGAAAATGATATCGACATCACCTGACCACGAGCAGTTGCGATCAACAGATACGGTTCCGGCGAATCTCCTTCGGGCGGATTGTCGGCTGGAGTGAAACGGGAATCGGTTGTCATGCCAGCGATGATCTTCGCACCATCACTCATTTTCACATACTTACCGAGCGGCTCGCCGTATCCGGTTGAAGCTGGGATTTGATCGACCGGAAGTGTATAAGCGGCTCCGTCATCCGAGAAGAAGACAATCGCATCGAGCGTACTGGCCGGCAGCACATTCAGGACTTCATCCCCCTCGCGAATTCGCATCTTCTCGATGCTTTGAATTCGTCCCACACGTTTGATCCAGCCATCTTTTGTGATGACGACATTCGTGTTCTCTTTGACAATGTATGCTTGAGGATCGAACTCAGAAATTTCTTCCGAGGAACCGATCGCAGTCCGACGTTTGTTGCCGTATTTATCGCCCAGTTCGCGAAGCTCATCGCTCACAATGCCCCACAGTTTTTTCTCTGAGGCGAGCAGAGCCTGAATTCGTTTTGCCTCTGCTCGTTTTTCTTTGAGTTCCTCCATGATCCGATCGATTTCCAGTTCGGAAATTCGATACAGAGCCATATCGAGAATGGCATCGACTTGAATTGCATCAATCGGAAAGACATCCATCAATCGCTTCGCCGCATCGGCTTTGCCCTGACTGCTGCGGATGATTTTCAAAGCTTTATCGAGCCCATTGAAAATGATCTCGAAGCCTTCAAGGATATGAATTCTCTTGAGCAGTTGAGCCAGTAAGTATTCGAGACGGCGGGTAATTGTCTTCAATCGGAACTTCAGAAAGTGGCTGAGTAATTCCTGCAGATTGACTTGAGCTGGCTTGAGGTTTTCGTGTTCATCGGGAACAAGGCAGGTCGCATTGAAGTTAAAGTTTTGCTCCAGCGAGGTGTGCTTATACAGATAAGCCATCACGGTTTCGGCATCATCGGCACTCTTGAGTTCGAGCACGATTCGCATGCCGAGTTCTTCGCTGCTCTCATCGATCGCAGAGAGCAATTGCGGCAACTTCTTCGTCTCGGCAACCGTCCCGAGGTCGACCATCAAGGGACCAGTTTCGACGCCGTAGGGAATTGAAGTGATGACAATATTGTTTTTGACTCGTCCCGTCTGCAGTTTGTCCGGCTCCCACTCGGCTCGAACTTTAATCGAGCCCCGTCCGGTTTCATAAACGGTACGCAGTTCCCGACGATCGGTCACAATGCGACCACCAAGCGGAAAGTCGGGCCCTTTGACGTACTTCATCAATTGAGCGACGGTCGCCTCGGGATTGTCGATCAAATGCAGACAGGCTTTGACGACCTCGCCCAGATTATGAGGCGGAATATTCGTCGCCATTCCGACCGCAATTCCCTGCGTTCCGTTCACCAGTAGATTCGGAAAGCGAGAAGGGAGCACGACGGGCTCTTTGCGAGTCCCTTCGTAGTTGTCTCGCATATCGACGGTGTCGAATTTCAGTTCCGACATCAACTCGGCTGCAATTGCGGTCAACCTCGCTTCGGTATATCTCGCTGAAGCTGCGGGTAAGCCGATAATAGAGCCAAAATTCCCTTGCCCATCGACCAGCGGCTCCCTCAAGGTGAAATCCTGAGCCAGCCGAACCAAGGCATCGTAAACCGCCATGTCGCCATGCGGGTGATAGTTACCGATGGTATCACCGGTGATCTTTGCACATTTACGGGCTTTTACGTTGCTGGTCAGCCCTAAGTCATTGTACATGACGTACATAATACGGCGCTGCACCGGCTTAAGACCATCGCGAACATCCGGCAAGGCGCGAGACTGGATGACCGAAAACGCATAATTCAAATAGCGTCTACGGGTTTCGTCCGTAAGCGAGACGTACTGGATGCGATCCGTCTCATCCGGAATGAGAGCCGCTTCTCCGTTCGATTTTTTCGATTTCTTACGAGCCAATGATTTCTACTCCGTGCTGTAATCAGCCGTTTCTGTGAATGCTATTCTGATTGGTTTCGATCGCGTAGGATAGGCAGGGATCAAAACTCCGTCAAATGGGGTGAAGTTGAGATCGGTTAATTGGCCATATCCACTCCAGTTTTAGTCATTAAGTGATGTTGAATGGGGATCACCATTATTTTCAATCACGCCTCGCATTCAAGGAAGTCGTTAAGTGGAGACGCCAGAATTCATCGTCCGCTGGACCGCTCGACTGGTCGTTTTTGCGTACGTTTTACGACTTCTGTACGATTTGCAAATCTGGCCCTGGCCAAAAATTCGCTCTGATCGAACGAACCGTATCATGCGAAATGTGTGGATCGCAGGAGCGGTCATTTATCTGATTCACATCGCAGCCGCGTTCCAGTTTATCCATCACTGGAGTCATGCAGCTGCCTATGAACACACCGCTCAACAAACCTCCCGCATCACCGGCTGGCATTGGGGCGGCGGGGTTTGGATCAATTATCTCATCGCGCTGTGGTGGCCGCTGGATTTGGTTTGGACCTGTCGCAAAGGCATCGACAAACTCCCCCGCTGGTATGTCTGGATGATGCATGCCAGTATGGGATTTATCATTTTTAACGCCACTGTTGTTTTCGGCCCGCCATGGTGGATTGCTTTTGGAATTTTACTGGCGATCTATATTCTGATCTTAAAGTTCAGGATTTTGTAGATTCCACTTTGCGGGCAAATGAATACAAGCACGAAGCGCAAGCGAGTGTGTCTTCTTTACATTAACTCACTCGCTTGCGCTTCGTGCTTGTATAACTACTGGAACACTATTTCTCTTTCACGACCCGATTCAAAACCGTTCCCTCATCATCAATCGATTCGATAATCAACTTCGGTGGACTTATCTTCGTTTCCGGTTCGATCTGCACAAACAGAAAACCGCCCGTTGGTTTTTTGTAGTGATATGGTTGTTTGATTAACCCGTCTGGATCAGTGCTGTTTTTCTGGCCGGGAAAACTTCCCATAATTGAATTTTCATCGTTGAGGGCTCCACAGGAAAACTCTTCAAGGCCCTGAGGATGAATGCTGTGATACTGCCAGTGGCGGTCACCGCAGAAGTTGATCAGATTGATTTGATGCTCATTGAGCCAGTTGAAAAACTCCTCTGCCTCGGCTCGGAAACCGCCTAAATTTGTGTGGTTATCAGTTTTGCGGGCACTGTCGGGGCCGACAATGGGAGTGGGGGAAATCAGGATTTTCCAGGTGGCATCGCTTTCGAGAAGCGTCTTCTGAAGCCATGCTTTCTGCTCGGCTCCCCAAATTGTTTTCTCCGGCCCATCCTCCGCTTTATTGGGAGAACGATAATCACGCCCCTCCACAAACCAGAGTTGCAAATGCTTATTGACGCGATGAGTACGATAGGTTGGTTTATCTTTTTCGCCAGCCGGATGGATCGGCATCTGTTCGCGAAACAGGTCGATCCCGACTTCTACAGAAGGCTCTCGATTCGACTTCAGGTCCGCATCGTTGTACCGAAAGTCATGATCGTCTTTCGACCAGTAAGCTGGAGTCTGGGAGAAGAATTTAATCAGCCGGGGAAACCGAAACTGCTCATGCCATTTCTGACGCAACTCCGGCAAAGTCTTCGCGGGATTGTTTCCGGGATGGTCGTAATAAACGATGTCGCCGGTGCCGATAAAAAACTCAGGTTCCAGTTTTAACATCGTCTCGAAAACGGGATAGCCAAGTTTCCGATCCTCTTCGGTCGCCGTGACTGGACCTCCGCCATTCGATTTCCCACTCATGAACGAGTGATAGTTCATGCAGCTTCCCATACAGAATTTCAGAGGTACAGCTGCCTCTGGTTCATTCAATGTACGAAAGCTGCATGTGGCACCTGTTTCAGGATGTGCCTGATCGGCTCCATACAGTAGTCGATAATAATATTGAGTTCCTGGTTTGAGAGCCGTCAATTCCGTGCGGACAATAAAATCGGATTCCGCTTCTGCTTTCAACCATTCGGTCTGCTGACTCTCCGTGAAGTCTTTGTCCATGCTCCACTCAAATTTTGCGAACCCAGCTTCTCCAGGAATATCTCCCTGCAGATCCAGATCAGGCCCCGGAAGTTCGGTCAATCGAGACTGGAGAAGGACGGAAGTTGCAGTGACTTCTCCTGCCATCTCTCCCTGAGCATGAAATATGTCTGCCGCATGGGAAACTTGCGAAAAACTGAAAGCGACAACCGCACAGCTTAAAACGATCCCGGGAAGGAATTGGAGGCGCATCTCAATTTCTCCTGATGAGAGATTATATCCCGTTAAACTGATTACAAAGTACCTGAGGGTGGCGGGGGCGCTCCGCTTGCGGAAGCCCCCGAACATTCAATCATCGGGGGCTTCTCTTCGAGAGCGCCCCCGCCACCCGGGTTGAATTAGAGAACTTAATAAACTCAATTGCAATTACTCTTCTTCTGAAACATCCTCTGCGACTTTGACCTTTGGTGCTGTTTTTTTTCCCGATTTCGGCTTGATGACCGAAATAATTTCCTGCAGAGGTGTCGTAATGCGGCGGCGGTCCTCGTAGACGATGACAACCTGCTTACTGAGAATTTCCTGACCGATCACTTTCCCCTGCCCTTCACGGGTGACGACTTCTGCTCCGATTTTTGGTAGTTCCCGTTGAAACTCTTCGTAGGTATCGTATTCGTAACGCAGGCAGCACTTCAGGCGGCCGCAACGACCGGAAATCTTGTTGGGATCGAGCGTCGCTTTCTGAACCTTAGCCATCTTCATGGAGACAGGTGGCATTTCGCTCAGATGTGTATTGCAGCAGACCGGCTTTCCGCAATCGCCGTAATCGGCCAACAGAGCCGCTTCATCGCGGACGCCTATCTGACGCATTTCGATGCGCAGAGAGTATTCCTTGGCAAGAGCTTTGACGAGTTCCCGGAAATCGATTCGCTTTTCTGCCAGAAAATAGAAGACCGCTCGTTCGCCGCCGAAGAGATGTTCGACATCGACCAGTTGCATTTGGAGTTTGCGTTCCAGAATCATTTTCGTACAGCCATCGAATTCGACCTGCTCGCGAATGCGACACCGATCAAGCGTGTCGTAATCGTCTGCATTTGGAAATCGCTGAATCTTGCCCTCGGGCTCCGGGCTCTGCAGAAAGCTTTTCGCACGCTCGGTCGCTGGTCCGAGAACTTCTCCCCATTCATTCCCCCGTTTGGTGCGAATGATGACATCGTTCCCCCGTTGTGGCTCTCCTTTGCCTTTCCAGGTGAAAACTCCGAGAAAACGTGTGGTGCCGTAGCGGACGATAAATTGATCGATCGGTTGATCGTCTGTCATTTTGAACTCAGTATTGAAATTTAAGCCCGGAAAGGGCATTGCAGCTGGATATTGCCTATTGGCTATTATGAAATGCTGAAGAGGGTTTATTATTATTTTGAATTAATTAATAAACGACTCCGGATCAGCATGTCTTTCGATTATGACTACTGTCCGGCAGAGTTCCAAGTCGGACGCAGCAGCATTTCCAGATCGTGGCAAAACTGATCCAGACAGGCAGGCACACTGATTTTGCGGTCAATTTGCCGGGAGGCTTCAAAACAGCGGTCCATCGCATCGAGATAACAGTCAGAATGAACCTGATCCAGCTGCGAAATCCCCGTTTCCATCGTCAACGACTGATGAAAATACTGCAGGCAGGTTTCAATAATCAGCAGAGCCGCTTCCCGTTGAGAGTTCGTATCGGATCCTGCCTGACTTGTAACTTCATCGAAGACCATCGCCAGGTCAGCCGACATAATCTTTCGTCTACCAAGCAGTTGCGTCACTTTATGCAGTTCGTGCGATTCCCCCGCCTGCAGGCGTTCCATTGCAATTCGTGCCTTCGAGACTGAACCATCAGCCCGGCGAATCGCTTCCTCAAGCAGTTTAGAATCCAATTCGCCTTCGTGTTCGACCATATTAATACGTGTCAGGATTTGATGGAGATCTTGATCAGAGAGTCGAGTGAAATTCACCTGCTGGCAGCGGGAGCGAATGGTGGTGATGACCTGATCGGAATCGATGGCAATCAGAATCAGAATGGCTCCCGGCCCCGGTTCTTCCAGAGTTTTCAGCAAAGCGTTCGCACTGGAGGCATTCATTTTGTCGGCATCATCAATGACTGCAATCCGATATCCCCCCTGCATCGGCGATAGGGATAAATCGTGACACAGCCCTTCACGTCCCCGTTTTTCTGGAGAACCAACGAATACCTCAATCGGTAATTCCGATTTTCCTTCCGGCAAGCCGACGCGAAATAAATCGGGATGAGAGTGGGAAATGACCTGACGACAACTCGGGCATTCGCCGCAAGCGGTCAATTCATCCCCCGGTCGATTCTGACAGAGAAGTGCCTGCGCCAGATGGACTGCAAAAGTTCGCTTGCCAATCCCGACGGCTCCCGTAAACAGATAGGCATGCCCCAGTCGCTGACGGCTCGTCGCGCGACGAAACATCTCAAACTGAAGCTCATGGCCAATCACGTTTTGCAGGTCGGTTGTCATACTGAATTAATACAATTGAGTTTGTGCCACGGCTCTGTGAGTCGTGGCACCATCAAGATGGAGCGAATTTTCTGAGATGACCACGCCCATCACTTCATTCTGGGCGTGCCACCTGTTACAAGCACGAAGCGCAAGCGAGTGAGTCAAATCGTATCTGAGTAACACACTCGCTTGCGCTTCGTGCTTGTATTTGAAGTCTAACTCATTTCATTCTCACTTGCGAACTTCGGCGATGGCGTTGGCGAGTCGTTCGATGCCTTCCTTGAGTTTCTGCTGGGTCTGAACGCCATAGCTGAGTCGCATGGTTAGATTGGCATCGGGATGACTTGGATCACTGTAAAACAATTCTCCAGGCACGAACATGACATGATGTTTCTCTGCAGCATCGCGGAACAGTCGCTGGGAAAATCGTGTGTCGCAGACTTTATCATCCAGTTTGAGCCAGACATACAATCCTCCACCCGGTTGCTCAGCGTGAGCGAGATCAGAAGTCAGGATCGAGTCTGACACTGCATTCCACATGACCTGCGATTTCTCCCGATACGATTCTCTCAACTTCTTCACATGCTGTTCGTATTGTCCGGAGGATAATAATTCAGAGACAACAAACTGTGAGAAATGAGGGGAGCCGAAGTCGTGGATTGATTTGAGATCGGTCACCGGTTTCACCAGAGCTTTGGGAAGCAGGCCGAAACCCGTTCTTAAACCGGGTGAAAGTGATTTCGAAAATGTTTGTGTATAGATCACACGTTCTTTGGATTGATCGAGACTGTAAATCGATTGAGGCGGCGGTTCTTCAAACCAGAGTTCGCGATAGGCGGCATCTTCCAACAGATACAAATACTGTTTGGCAGACCAGCGTTCGAGAATCTCCAGAACCTCCTGCCTACGATTCAATGGCATTGTGATGCCGCGGGGGTTGTCAAAATAGCTGACGAGATACAGCATCTTCACGAGAGGCAACTTTCCGGCTTGCTCCAATCGCTCCAAGGTTTCCTGCAGCGAAGCGGGGATGATGCCCTGATCATCACAATCGACGGAGACAAGTTCGACGCCGATCCCTTCGAGTGTACTCAAGTAAACGAAATAACTCGGAGCAGTCACGAGGCAGATGTCACCAGGGTTGAGAACCGCCTGGCTGACCAGATCCAGAAACTGCTGTGAACCAGTCGTGATCAGCAGCTGATCAATCGAACCGGCTTCACTTTCCTGTGACACACCATCCAGTTTGGCCAGATGCTTCAACAACTGCCGACGCAATTCGAGTGAGCCGGGTGTGGTGCCGTATTGCAGCGAGGCGCGAGCTTGAGCAGGATCGGTCAGAATTTTCTGAGTTGCCTGCAAAACCAGATCGGCTGGAAAGGTATCGTAATCGACCAGCCCGGCTGCCAGCGAAAGACAATTGGGATAATCGACCCCCTGCTGCATTAGATATCCAATTTGCTGCCGACCAGCCCACTGTCCACGATTGCTGCTGGGAAATGCCATGTGACTCACCTTGATAAATATTCGTTCGTTTCAATTGTATGTTACTCGGAAATGTTCTTAACCCGAAGCGTCAGCGAGGGGCACGTGTGAACTCTTGCTTCGGGTTAAGATTGAGCAGACAACAAGATCGAAATCAGGTTCACTTTCGAACATGACTCACTCGCTTGCGCTTCGTGCTTGCATAAATAAATAACGCGTCCTGCAGGAGCAAACTAAGGTAACTTACGTTCCCTGTGCGTCAAAGTGACTGCCCCCGGTCGAGCGGAACGCTCGCTAGTTGCGGCGGATGGCGTCCATGGGGCTCATGCGGGCGGCCCAGATGGCGGGGTAAAGGCCGCTGATGATGCCGAGGAGGCAGCTGAACAGGAGTGAGGAAATGAGGAGTTGGGGGCTGGCGTAGAGTTCGAATTTGGCGGGGAAGGAGGCATTGACGAGGAGCGTGAGTCCCCAGCCGATACCGCAACCGAGTAGACCGCCGGTGAGACCCAGCATGAAACTTTCCCAGGCAATCAGTTTGACGAGATCGAGTCTGCTCCAGCCATTGGCTCGCAGAATTCCAAATTCGCTCATCCGTTCGGAAACGGACATAAGCATCGTATTGACGACGCTGACGACGGCGATGATGATGCCCAGACTGGTGAGCAATCCGAGAGCGATATCGAGATCTTCAGCAAATTTTTCGAAGCGGCCGGCCCAATCCGTTGCCAGACGCACTTCCATCGGATCGTCAGCAACTTTGGTTTCAGAGTGCGAGCGATTTGAAGAATCAATTGGGGTTTTCTTTGGTTGAGTCGCAGGAGGAGAAGTCGGCTTTGATCCTTGTTTTAAGAATCGATCAATCGATTTGACCAGTTCGCTCAGAGGATTCTGGCCGGGACTGCTCATCAGCATCGAACCTTGCCAGGCAGAGGGACCACGTCCTCGGAAATGATCCTGAATGCGGTCGATTAACTCATCATCGGAAATGTCGTCTGTTTTTTCGATATAGAAACTGGAAACGGTTTCCTCGTTGAAGCGAGTCATTTTGCGGAAGGTGTTATCGTCGATAATGATAGCGACATCGAGCAGGATGGAGCCGGTATGGTAGATGCCGACGATTTTCAACTCGTTGCCGTTCACTTCGACAGGATCTCCCACCTTTTTGTTGTATTGCTCGGCTATCGGCAAACTCACAACGCAGTTGAATGAGTTAAGGTCATCCTGATTCAAATAGCGACCCTGTACAATATCGTCGCGATAAATGCCCGTTTCGATTTGATCGCGACGGACAATATCCGAACCGCACAACAGTCGCGGCGGCGAGACAACAACCTGACCATCAATCACATTCGCCCGAGCCCAGCATTCCGGGCTGACGGCTCGTACTCCAGGAATCGACTCGAGTTCTTCCACCCAGGATTTCGGCAAAGCAGAAAAGAGCGGGATCGGGGCGCCCCGTTGCATCGCCACAAAACCGGGAGCACGATCGAGCGTATTGCCGACGGCCTGATCAAGTCCTTCGGCGATCGAAAACAGGCCAACCATGCCCATAATGGCAACTGTCATGCCGATCACCGCTAAACTGGTGCGAACCGGTTTACTGAGAACATTCTGGAGGGCGAACTGAAACATAGGAGTAAGTTTTCTCACGGATCAACCGTGATTTGTTTTGAACCGCCAAGACGCCAAGGAGTTTGAATGATAACACATAGCAGGCGAGCCGAGTCAGTCATGACTCGGGTTTTGTCACGATTACTGTGCGCAAAATGCAAAAATGGTCGTTACCGAACCACACCCACCCGAGCCATAACTGGCTCGGGTCGCCCCATTGTTATGAATAGCACGATGAAAGTAGGCACCCATTTTTGTAGTAGAGAAGATTATAGCACTTACTTCTTAATTGCCCACAAGTGGCCGAAGGAGCGGAGGTACATGACGCCGTTGGAGACGACTGGTGAGGATGACATGTCTTCACCCAGATTGTTTTCGGCAACAATTTCAAACTCCCTGCCGGTTTTGAATACTGTGATGCGGCCATCTCGAGCGGTCAGGTAGATGTGTCCATCGACCAGAATTGGCGAAGCGCGGTGTCGCTGGCGATGCGTTTTCTGGAGAGGATAGACTTCTTCCCCCGAACGAGATTCCACACAGAAGACGTTTCCATCCTGACGGCAAATGTAAGTGAGACCGTCATGCACTAATGGAGATGGGACATCGGTCGTTTTGTCGGCTCTCCATAATTCGAACTTCTTGTTGTGGGTGACATTGCCCTTGGAGTTCGCATCGACACAGACGACGGGGCCGTTCTTGGCTGTCGGGCAAACAACCACGCCATCTCCATATGAAGGAGAAGCAACAAATCGCAGGTAGCGGTTGTAGTTCTCTTCGGGGTTCATATCCCCTACTCGCCAGATTTCCGACCCATCTTCAAGATGGTGAGCGGTTGTGTAATCGCCGCCATGGACGATCAGATATTTCTGATGATCATCCTGATACAAAATTGGTGAGGCGTAGGAATGCGTATTTTCGTAAGTTGCTTCGCTGGGACGGTCGACGGCATAATTAGCTTTGCCGGTTCGTTTATTGATCCGAATGATTTTCGCATATCCGGTTTCTCCAGAACTCATGGAGCCGTGGAGAATGGCCATGTAAAGATAGTCACCCTCGACAACGGGAGTGGAGGTCATGCCGAACTGGATATCGAACTTGCCGTAACGATCCTGAACATTGAAGCTCCAGATTTCGTTACCCTCAAAATCGAAGCAAGCCAGATCGCCAGTCCCCATGAAGGACCAGACATGTTCGCCATCGGTCACGGGAGAAGGAGACGCGGCGTTGCCTTCATCTCCACGAGCGGTTTGATCGCTTTCTGCAATCTGACGGCTCCAAAGTTCTTTGCCACTCGTATCAAAACACATCAGCATTAACGGCTGAGGTTGTTCCTTGGGAGCTTTAACTCCATCTTCATTCACAAAATATTCGACGACAGGTGAAGTGAGAAAAATGCGATCTCCCCAAACGACCGGTGTCGCACCGGCTGGTCCCGGCAGAGCAACTTTCCAGGCGACGTTTTTGTTTTCTTCCCCTGCGAATTCGGTCGGAATCCCTTTTTCCGTGGAGATTCCATTCTGAGTCGGACCTCTCCAACTTGGCCAGTTTTCGGCCTGAAGTGGGGAACTCAATGTCAGGACAACACAACAAGTGATTGTGCAGATTAAAGATGCATTTTTTCCGCAATGCATGCTGTCATACTCCTCGGCAGGGATTTCAGGCTGGGACGAATGGCGACTCACACGTTTCGTCATATCAAGAAATCACTATGACAGCTGGGCAAAAGATTATCAATTCCCGAGTGGAAATTCTGTGGAATTCAAAGCCTGAAGTGAAAGGTCTGACGGAGATAGCGCCAAATCCAGCCGCCAACGGAGCGTTTATCGACGATAAACATCGCTCGTCCGCTCAAGCCGGTTCGCATCAGGTCGGTTTGCTCGTTCAGTTTGACGGTTGCCTGATAGGCCAGTTCCGTCAATTGTTCCCGGCCTTCATTGTCGGTGACGGTTGCCAGGTCTCCGCCGCTTTTATTGGAGAGTTGGCGGGGAGCAAAATCGCTTTGGCGATCTGCGATACTTGTAATCGAGCCATCAAAAATCAGATCGGGCAGGTGATAGCAACGCAGTTTAACCGGGGTGCCCAAGTCGAGTTCGTTGCGGTCATCCTGAGAAACCAGCAGAACCGCCTGCATCTCTTGACTGGGAGCGATGCTCAGCACATGTGTGGCTGGTTCGAGATAGGCCTGAAGATTTCGCTCCTCGAAAATTGTACCATACCAGGTTCGAAGCTCAGGCTTCGCAGTTGGGCTCAACCTCGGTTCCGGTTTCGACTCGGCGGCTATGACTTTGCCGGAAATAGGAGCGCGGATTGTCAGGTGTTTAATCTGATCGTTGATTTGATTGAGTTGATCGGTCAAAGAGGAGATTCGTTCCTCCGACATGCGGAGTTCATCGGGATCGTTCAAAGCGACGGCTGTTTTTCGCATGGCTTGCGAAGTTTCGAGTTCCGTCTGAATTTTGCGTTGTTGATCGTCCAGTTCTTCATTCTTCAGCAAAACGAGAATATCTCCAGCTTCGACTTCTTCGCCAGGCTGGACTTTTACTTCCTGAAGTTCGCCGGGAGAAATCGAATAGACGTGCTGAACCTGATACGGCTCCAGCGTGAAGCTCGAATGGATCCACCAGGGGACCGGGATCATCATCAGGCAGGTGATCAGGCCTGCGAAGACCAATGTGGAAAACGCAATCTTGAGTTTGCTCATCGGTTCGTTCCTCTGCATCGACAGGATCTGGTAAAGCGATTTTCCCAAACCATAAATCATTGTTCCAAGTGACATCGCCGTCAGGCTTACTGCCAGATTCTGCAAACCGTATGGTTTCATCCATGTGTAAAGAAACAGGGCAATACTCAAGACGAGCACCCATTTGTAAATCCAGGAGGCGACTGCATACAGGATGAACCAGTGACGATTTCGATCGGGTGCAAATGGATCGTCCGGCATGTGAATGCCCAGGCAGTACCAGGCAAACGCCTTCATTAACGCTTTGTCGGCTTTCTGCTTGAGATTGGGAATCTCCAGATAATCGCTCAGCATGTAGTAACCGTCGAAACGGATGAGTGGGTTCAGGTTGAAGATAACCGTCGAAACTGTCGTCACAAAGAACAGGTTCAGGCAGAGATAATTGAACATCCCCGGCTGCGAGAACCACCAGCCGAAGACGGCCAGCGAGGAGAGAAAGACTTCAATATAAGCCCCGGCTCCACCAATCCAGATGCGATGCCATTTGTTTTTCATCATCCAACTGTCGGAGACATCGCAATATAAAGTCGGACTGAAGACGAGTAGCATCATGCCGATTTTATGACACTCACCACCAAAATGCTTACAGGTCAAGCCGTGGCCAAATTCGTGGATGACTTTGGCTCCAGCAATCACCAAATACATATAGAGCAAGTTCGGCCAGCCGAAGAACTGCTGGAACTCGGGAAGCTTACTCTGGAATTCTTCAAACTGAACGCCCACCAGCAGCAAAGCGGCTGAGGCCAGTGCGACGACCATGATGACCGCCCAGGTGGAGTACATCCACTTGAAGAAGGGGTAAATCAGATTGAGCGTTCGCTCGGGATCCCAGCCCGGCAGTTTCAGAAACAAGAAATTCTGCAGCGTTTGCAGAATTTCTTTGCGGGTGTTTTTCTTGTGAAGATCAAGTAGCGGTCGCCCCTGCCCAAGTCGAGTCGTATACAGCAGATTCTTCTCATGAAGATCGGCCAGCAGGTTTTGGACATCGGAGAGTTTGACGGGAATCGAAGGATTTTCCCGCTGCAGATCCTCATGAATCTGTTCGAGCGTATTCGACTCACGCATCGAATCGAGAACCTGATGCTGTTCGCGAGTCAGGCGGTAATAACGAAGTGCGACGGGGTCTTTTACTATCCAGTAGCCAGTCCCCTGATAGCCGATCCGCTCGATGCGAAGATCGGGCCGCGTTTTTAGCGGCAATTCCCTGTCACCAACGGCTCGGAAATCGGCTTGTGTGATTGACATGGGAAAGACTTCAGGGAGTTATGCGAAAGGTTGACGAAGCAGATCGACTTACATTACCCACTCTTATATATCAATTAAAGTCTGAACTAAGCGTGTTTATCTCGTCACACCTTGCTGAGGCAGTGAGCGTCGCGCAATATCTTTCCAGCGGCGAAGATCAATTTCGACCGGTCCCTGAGCCGTTTGCAGACCGCCGAAGTCCCGGAGGTACATTTCGAGCCGTTTCATTTTTGTTTCGGCATTCGGCTCAGTCGGGTCGGGAACTTCCGGAGCAACGCCCCAGATCACTTCACTCCCTTTTTTCGTGATCAGCCGATAGGCAACCTGATGCAATTCTTCGACGGTCTGTGCCTGAGCAGCAGCTCTTCCATCGACACGAATTTTTACAAACTGATAACGATCCCACAGTGAACCATTCTCACTTTCAGCCAGAAACATCTCGGCTAATCGCGTTGCTCCCCAGACCGATAAGTCTCCCCAGTGGTTTCCAGCAGTTCCGCGAGGAACAGATTCAATTCCTTCGATAACCGGATAGCCGTCTAGCTGCTTGACAGAAAAGTCCATCGACGGCAACAGAATGCCATCGCGATCGACGGGATAAAAACCTTGCTGTAACTGCACAAGAGCGACAGGCTGGCGATATTCCAGTTCGAGATCGATTCGGTTCGGGTATTGCAGCCGAACCTGAATCACCTTGCGAACCCAGGGAGATTCTTCAAATGCGTGGCCAATGCGTTCTGCCAAATCAGGTTCGAGTATGGAAAATGTTTGCCCCAGCCCTGCTCGCTGCCAGGTTCTTTCGAGCAGATCTACTGGCAGATATTCGGGAACTTCCTTCAGCTGAATTGTACGGCGGTCGACCTGATATTCGGGCAGAGTGGTGAAATCTGTCCCGGATTTGCTCAACAGATTTCCCAGAAACGGCGCAGCACACAAGATGATCAACCCGACAATCACGCGAGGATCGTACAACCAGCTTCTCCAGCGACGGAAGAACCCGCGCGGTGCGTCTGTGTCTGTTGTTTTTTTTGCTGACATGGAAATTGCTTAATTACTTGTTTAATTTGTTACAGAATTTTACAAGACACGAAGCGCAAGCGAGTGTGTCCGGAACCTAAACTCAACACACTCGCTTGCGCTTCGTGCTTGTATGACTCCTACTCTTTCATCGACTTGCTGATCGTTTCGCATGGAGTGGAAACTCTTATGCAATGACGACTGCACCCAAAAGCCGAGAGCGATAGCGGATATGACTGTTTTGCGACTGACGTTTTGGGAAATTTCGCTTCCATCGGTTGTGAGGCTGATAACGTATGTAGGAATATCACAAACCCACCAGTTGACAGGGGTTGGTTCGAACACTCTCTGTGCTGACGCACAATGATCGTGAATAAACTGTGCCATGACTGGCTCGATTTGTCTTCTTTGACCCATTTTCAGGAACGTTTCCCCTCTGGAATTGCGGGGATCGTTTACAAGCGATGATGGGATGCGTAAACTCAATAAACCTGCATATCTACATCAACTGATCTCGTATTGCCGATTAAAGTCGCTGGTAAGCAAGTCCAGTTGATGTCAGCCTCATGAATGACACCTCGATTCCAAACCATACGCAAAGGAATAGGTTATGAAGTTAACACACCTGACAGGACTTACCCTGTGTCTGGTGTTCGCGACAACGCTGAACGCTGGCGATTGGGCCCATTGGCGTGGCCCGGAAATGAACGGGATTTCCCGCGAAACCAATTTACCAAGCAGTTTCGATCTTGAAACGGGCGAAAATGTGCTCTGGGAATCGGAAATTGGGGGACGCTCGACACCGATCGTGATCAACGGTCGCGTCTATTTAAACTGCCGAACCAATGACGATGTGACCGACCCCGTTGAAAAAGTTCACGCTCGTGAACAGGTTGTCTGCTGGGATGCTGAGACGGGCGAAGTTCTCTGGAAAGATGTGTTCAACGTTTTCCAGACAGACATTCCTGCCCCTCGCGTCGGCTGGGCTTCAATGGTCGGCGATCCTGAAACCGGAAATGTTTATGTGCATTCGGTCAGCGGAATTTTCAAGTGCTACAATCCCGATGGAAAAGTCCTCTGGCAGTATTCACTGTTTGAAGAATTCGGAAAGATCTCCGGCTACGGCGGACGGACTCATACACCCATTATCGATGAAGATCGTGTCATCGTCAGTTTTCTTTGTCTGAACTGGGGAAAAACAGCTGCTCCCCCACCGAAACAAAGTTTTTATGCATTCGATAAAAAGACCGGTGCTCTGCAATGGGTTTCTGCTCCTGGTGGGGCTCCACTCGATACAAACTACTCCTGTCCAATTGTGACCGTAATTGATGGCCAGCGGATGCTGATCGCCGGAAACGCTGATGGCGGGATCTACGGAATCAATGCTCGAACTGGTGAACCGATCTGGGGAGCCAAACTCTCTAAGCGTGGTTTGAATTCTTCACCGGTTGCAGACGGCAATCTCGTCTATATCTCCAATGGGGAAGACAACATCGACACGATTGAATTTGGTCGTGTGCAATGTTTCGATGCTTCAAAGACTGGCGACATTACAGAGTCAGGTTCCGTCTGGCGTGTTAATGACATCAAAGCTGGATACGCCAGTCTGCTCGTGAAAGATGGCATTCTTTACGTCGTAACAGATACCGGAAAGCTGACTGCCTTCGATTCCAAGAACGGTAACATCCTCTGGGAATACTCAATTGGAACTGTTGGAAAAGGGTCTCCCGTCTGGGCGGATGGCAAGCTGTATGTCATGGAAGTGAATGGAAACATTCATATCCTCAAGCCGAGTCGCGAAAAGTGCGAGAAGCTATTTCATACACAGTTACTCGCCACCAAAGGCAATGGATACGACGAAATTTATGGATCACCGGCGATCGCCAATGGGAAAATTTATTTCTGCACTCGCGATCGATTGATCTGTGTGGGCAAGAAAGATCATGAAGTCACTTCCGATCCCGTTCCTGAGTTAGCCGCCGAAGATAGCGGCAGTGAAGAAGTCGCAACTCTGCGATTGATTCCTTACGAAGCACGCGTAACAGGCAGCGGTTCGATCGATTACGAACTGCGAGCCTATAACAAAAACGGTGTCTTCCTGAAGACGCTCGATTTTGAATTGACTCCAGACGAGAAACTGACCGCCGCCAAGGCTCAGGGAAGTAAATTGGTTCTGGAAGGAGCTGACAAGGAGCAGTCTGGACTTGTCACTGCTAAAGCCGGCGATTTAACCACGACCGCTCGCGTCCGCTATTTCCCCGAAGGCAACTGGAAATGGGATTTTGAAGGTTACAAAGAAAAACAAGTTCCCGCGACTTGGGTGAATTCTTTCCTCAAGTTGAAGCCGTTTGAAGTGGATGGTCAGACTGCGATGATCAATTCTACTGATAAAGGTCGTCCTTCTGTTTATATGTGGCTGGGTCCACCAGAAATGACCGGGTATACGATGCAGGCGGATGTCCTGATGAAGGAATCCCGTCGTCAGTTGCCAGGTATTGGGCTAACTGTCCAGCGTTACAACTTCATCCTTAAAGGGAATTATGGCAAAGTCGCCATACAAAGCTGGGCACCTCACCTGCGGATGGCCAAGGAAGAAAAATTCCGGTCCGATCCCGACGTCTGGTACACGATGAAATGCAAAGTCGAAATCAAAGACGGCGAGGCTCACGTGCTGGGTAAGGTCTGGGAACGCGATAAAGAGGAACCAACCGAGTGGACTATTGAAGCGATCGATCCTCATCCGAATGAAAATGGCAGCCCGGGGATTTACATCTATTCGATGGCCGATTCGATGATCGACAATGTTTCTGTGACTCAAGAATAATCACCCAAGAATACTCAACTCATAAAATATGACCGGCTCTCCCCTTTCATCAAATGCAAGGGGGCCGAATCTTACTCAAAAGGAAGATACTCATGATTCAATGGTCTTGGAAAACCATTTCCTACCGACTTGCACTGGGGCTTATGTTTGCCTCACTGACAGTCTGGAGCAGCGGCTGCCAGGAAAAGCCGAAACCTGTTGCGAGCGATCCCGATAAAGGCATGGAAGACCATGATCATGATCACGATCATGATCATGAAGAAGGAGACCATGACCATGATGGTGATCACGACCACGACCACGGCGACCACGAACACGAAGAGGAAATGAAGCCCGCAACAGCGTCTCCTGCTCCTGAAACAACAACAGAAACTCCAGCACCTCCTGAGAAAAGTACTGCCAAGCCGGAAATGAAAACTCCTCCGGTCGCTGCACCTGAAACTCCGGAAGCAAATGCCAAACCTGCAGGCACTACAACTGAAGCGACTCCGCCTAAGCCAGCGACTGATCCAAAAATGGAACTGGCCAAAGCTGACAGCAAACCTGCAGATGCAAAACCAGCTGCCGCAAAAGGAACTGTCGCTGGGGACTGGCCGATGTGGGGTGGTGATCCAAGCCGTAATATGGTGAATAAAACGACGGGTGTTTCACTCGACTTTGAGCCAGCTCTTGAAGCTGAAGAAGGTAAGAATCTGATCTTCACCGCTCGACTCGGTTCTCAGACTTACGGTAACCCCGTCGTTGCCAATGGCAAAGTTCTCGTGGGAACTAACAATGGTGGAGAATATCGTCCGCAGCATGAAGGCGATCGAGGAGTCGTCTTGTGCTTTGATGATCAAACGGGAGAATTTCTCTGGCAGCTGACTCGCGAAAAACTTCCTCAGGGACGCGTGAACGACTGGCCAGAGCAAGGCATCTGCTCGACTCCCCTCGTAGAAGATAACAAGGTCTATCTGGCAACGAACCGCTGTGAAGTGATGTGTCTCGATCTTGATGGTTTTCTCGATGACGAAAACGATGGTGTCTACACCGAAGAAGTCGATCATGAGAAACAGGATGCCGACATTATCTGGTCTCTCGACATGATTGAGGAACTCGGAGTCTTTCCTCACAACCTGGCAACCAGTTCTCCAGTGATTCATGGCGACTATCTGTTCCTCGTCACCTCCAATGGTGTCGATGAAGCTCATCTGGAAATTCCTTCTCCACGAGCTCCAAGCTTCCTGTGTATCAATAAGAACACTGGCGAAGTTGTCTGGGAATCGAATGAGCCGTTCGATCAGATTCTGCACGGTCAATGGTCTTCACCAGCGATTGGCGAAGTCAATGGCGTGACTCAGGTTTATATGCCGGGCGGAGATGGCTGGTTGTATGCCTTCGATATCACTTCAGGTGAAATCATCTGGAAGTTCGATTTGAATCCGAAAGATTCCAAATGGGAACTGGGCGGACGCGGAACCCGCAACGCTTTGATCTCAACTCCCGTTTTCCTTGATAACAGTGTTGTTCTCTCTGTCGGACAGGACCCGGAACACGGCGAAGGGGTCGGACACATTTACCGGATTGATGCGACGAAAAAAGGAGATGTCTCTCCGGTCACACCAGAAAATGCACCTAATCCCAATTCCGGACAAATCTGGCATTTTGGTGGTGTCGATGAAGATGGTTCGATCACAGGCCGAAAGGGAGATTTGATCTATCGCAGAACAATTTCAACGGTCGCCATTCACGATGGTCTCGTCTACGCACCAGACTTGAGTGGCTTCCTGCACTGCCTCGATTTCAAAACAGGCGAACAATACTGGGAATATGATGCCTTCGCAGCGATCTGGGGCTCACCCATGGTTGTCGATGGCAAGGTCTTTCTGGGCGATGAAGATGGCGATCTCGTCGTTCTCAAAGAAGGCAAGGAAGAAGAAGTTCTCGCTGAGATCCTTTTCGACTCTTCGATCTACAGTACCCCGACAATTGCGAACGGCAAAATTTATGTAGCCGATCGTTCTCGACTGTACTGTTTTAAAATTAACTAAAGATGACTGAATTTTAGACAGCTGCCCGGTTCTACCTGGCAGCTGTTTTTTTGCCCACACTAACAACAAGGAAACCAGATATGTCGATGCGAATTCGAGCCCTTTCCCTTTTGGCAATTTGCTTGAGCCTGGGAGTGATCACAGGAACCTCTCACGCAGAAGAGAAGAAGTTATCCGTCCTGCTGGTCGATGGCCAGAACAATCATAAATGGGAAGTGACTTCACCTATTCTGATTGACATTCTGGAGTCGACGAATCGGTTTACTGTCGATCGGGCCACATCTCCCGCTAAGGGTGAGGATCTATCGGGCTTCCGTCCGAACTTTTCTGAATACGATGTCGTCGTCTCCAACTACAATGGGGAATTGTGGCCGGAACAAACCCGCAAAGAGTTCGTCGAATACGTGATGAATGGCGGCGGTTTTGTTTCTGTTCACGCGGCTAACAACGCGTTTTCACAATGGCCGGAATACAATCTGTTGATTGGCGTCGGCGGCTGGGGGGGACGGAATGAGAAATCTGGACCTTACATTCGCTTTCGCGACGACAAAATGATTCTCGATAAGACGCCTGGCAACGGCGGCAGCCACGGATCCCGACACGAATTTGTCGTGACGACGTTCGATGAAGATCATCCGATCATGAAAGGACTGCCTTCTGCATGGATGCACAGTGAAGACGAACTTTATGATCGCCTCCGCGGGCCTGCTCGAAATTTGCACGTGCTGGCGACTGCCTATTCCGATCCCGAAACGCGTGGTTCCGGAGAAATCGAACCGATGCTAATGGTTCTCGAACATAAAAAAGGACGCGTCTTTCATACCGTCCTTGGACACGATCCTACAGCCATGAGCTGCGTTGGCTTCCAGACAACTCTGCAACGTGGCACCGAATGGGCGGCAACTGGCAAAGTCACTTTGACGGATGTTCCCAAAAACTTCCCAACTGCAACCGAATGTAAAACCCGTACCTTCGAATAATGGCGAATCAACAGGCAAACCAGGAACGATCGCAGCCTCCGTTTTCGCATGTGATGATCATGGCGATCCTCACGACGGTGAATCTGATGTTCGCGTTTCGTTTCTGGAGTCTGCTGCTGTTTCGAAGAGCCGATGCTGGCTGGCCCTTCATTCCCTTTCTCGGCCTGCTGATCGGGCTTTCAATTGTCCTGTATCTGCTCTTTCTGACACTGAAAAATCGCCCAGCTTCCCCAATAAGCGCTGTGATCATCCTGCTCTGCATGATGAACGCCTTTATGGCAATCATCTCATTCTGTGTTCTTATGACAGTCGGGATTAGCGGAGCAAATTTACCGGTCCCCGATTATTCTTTGCCCCAGGAACCTCGCTGAATCCTGGCATTGTGGCGTCTCAGCTTAATCATAAAACTCCCACCATTTTATGCCGCTGGGCAACTCTTTCAGGCCGCTGAATTCCAGGTGTAGAATCCGACGATGTTGGTCCGTCTCGGGATGTGAGCGACCGCTGGAATGAACGACCAGAGGCCGAATCGCAAGTACGTCGCCCGATTTGCAGGTCAATTGTTCTTCTCGGAAACCGGCCACGCGAAAATCTTTGCCTGTATGATGTGAGCCCGGCAAAACTTCCAGAGGACCGTTTTCGGCGGTCATGTCATCGAGGTGAATCCGCAGTGTCAACATTGACTGCAGCACCTCCAGCGGTGGTTCCGAATGGGGCACTCCAATTCGCAGTCGAGGTCTGGAATAGCGATCCGACTTTACACTTTCCTGCTGGACAGCAATGAGTAAATCTTTGTGCCACGGCAAGGCCCAGGTTTGCATGGGCGGTTTGTCGAAGAATAAACCACGGACGAGGCCGTATTCTTTTCCGAGTGTCCGTTCGAGCAAATTTAATAAGGGCTGTTTCTTCCAGAGACTTCTTGCAGCGGGATATATCGAAAGCACATTGCGAACCGCATACACGTCTCCATTTCGGTGCCGAACGGAATCGGATGTTGACGCGAATGCTGAAGCAATCTGCTTGCGAATCTGTGCGAGTTCTTCTTCACAGAAGACATTGCCGAGGATCGCATAGCCATCCCGTTCAATCTGTTGAACGTGCTCAATGATACTGGCAATTGGAGTCATCGTCTTACCGGCCTCGTTGATCCCACCAGCCGCCGTTCGGCTTGAAGTCCGGCTTGAGATAATTCGCATGCTCCTGCTCTCGTCGAGGCAGACCTTTTTCTTCGAGATTCTCTAAGGATCGTGCATGTGCCTGCTCATTGTATTTCTGATTTCGGCTGGGGAAGTCTGCCCCCACTTCCTTCTGCCAGTTGTTAAGAGAGGCTGAAAGTTCCTCGACACGATCAGGATATCGCTCGGAAATATCGGTCTGTTCTCCGATATCATCGGAAATATTGTAGAGTTCATTTCGGCCATCTTCGAAGTAATGAATCAGCTTCCAGTCACCATCGACAACCATCGCTGAGGGCTCGCCTCCCTGATTGCCGTAGTGCGGATAATGCCAGAACAGTTCGCGATCTTCGACAGACTTGCCCTTTAAAACTGGCACGAGACTGATACCATCCACATGCTGATCTGGCTTGAGTGGAATGCCTGCGATATCGAGAATGGTCGGATAAAAATCCATGCCGATTGCAGGGACTTCCGTTTTTTGACCAGTCGTGACGCCGGGCCAATAAATGTAAAACGGTTGTCGGGTTCCCCCTTCCCATTGTCGACCTTTACCGCCGCGATAGGGGAGACAACTGGTGGCATACCCATCTCCCGAAGAGACGCCTCCGTTATCGGAAGTAAAGATGACGACGGTCTCCTCTTCCAGTCCATTTTTCTTTAACGATTCCAGTACAAGCCCGACCGCATCATCGAGCGCAGCCATCATGCCGGCATAAACGGGATGATCCTGGACCTGTCGAACTTCCTGCGTTCGATCGAGAAGAAATCGAGGCTCGGTCCGATTCGTCAGTCCCATTTTCTCGGCTTTGGCCTGAAACTTTTCCCAACGATTCTGACTGCATTGAATCGGTCCATGCACGGAATAGAACGACAGCATGGCAAAGAAGGGCTCGTCGGATTTGGCGTTGTCCTCAATGAACTTCGCAGTTTCCTTTCCGAGACGAATCGGCAATTCTGATCCCGGTTCATCGTTGCTCAGCTTGGGATTATTATAGGGCGAATGATATCCCCCCGGCGGCGTGCCAAAGTGATATCCTCCTTTGTTGACATCATATCCCTGTTCAGAAGGGGTATGTCCATCACCACCGAGATGCCATTTGCCGGCAAAAAATGTGTGATACCCCTGCTCTTTTAGAGCCTCAGCGATTGTTGTTTCCGAGAGTGGCAATTCGGGTTTGTATTCAGCCGGCAATAACTTGGTATTCCGTCCCCATTTTTCCGGTTGATTGTTGCGTCTGACTGCAATGTAATCGGTGATGTGCAGACGGGCGGGCGTCTTTCCGGTTTGAATGGCGGCCCGGGAAGGACTGCAAACCTGACAGGCCGAGTAGCCTCGATCAAATCGCATACTTTTTTGAGCCAGCGAATCGATATTCGGTGTTTCGTAGAACTCCGAGCCTTCAATTCCCAGATCCTGCTTGCCCAGATCATCCACCAGAATGAAGACAAAATTCGGCGACTTGGCCTCGGCTAGTGAGGAAATACTTAAAAGGGCACTGAAGAGACTGCAAAGCAAAATGGATTTCATATTTCACGCTCGTATTGAGATCTTAGTTGATGCTAATAAATCAGCAGGTTCCGATCTAAACAACGTAACGAATCGGGAATCAATCGTCGAGTCGACAGGCGTTATCTTAAACTCTGCACGCAATGATAAAGCCGTAGTTCAGGCAGTGCCTGACCTACACCGTTTGCAATTACAAATTAACTGTCAGCATATAAAGCAGTAACAGTACACCGAGCAGGAAGACTGTAATCTGCACAAACAGGCGGACCGCTTTGCGGAGAATTGCGGACGTATCTTCGAAACGACTGGCACTGTAAACCAATGATATGACGGCTGTCATCGGGAAGATATAGAATAAAACGGGAATACTCATGCCGGTGTTGCTTTCGACGAATCGCGATTGTTTTGCATCATCTCAAAAGAGGTCCACTTAAGTTGAGGCTGGTTTCGGCTCATCTTCCTGAACTACGCGTGGGCGGAATCCGTAAGCGGGGCCTTCGAAGGCATCCCAGATGCACAGGATATTTAGTAAGCCTGCGATCCAGGTAAAGACCATCGCCAGCTCCCAGCGTTTGCCGAGACGGGCATTTAAATCGCGGAGTTCTTCATCCTGCAGGGGAACCTGATACCAGTCCAGGAACGGCCGCTCTGCATAACCGAGCAGACGGGACCCCGGTGCGATATTACCGGCAGTGACGTTCTCGACCCGCATAAAAACTTTTCGTTGCGGATTGGCTGAGATCTTAGGTCCCAGTGTGAGTCGATCCTGTCCCGGCTCAAATTCAGTGAGATCGACAGCGAAGACATCCCCGGTTGCCTCGTTTGTTCCTGACAAGGTTCCTCGAATTTCGGGGCCCAGCATGCCGGGCTCTTTTTGGAGTTGAATCGTGCCAGAGACGGTTGCACTCTGACCTGGTTCTCCGGTGATTGTTCCGACAAAAGCCGAATTCAATGGTCCTTCGAGGCTGGTATCACTCTGAGAAGCTTCGAACCGCTTGGATTGAATCAGAGCGGGCATTGTCGAAATCCCGAGCAGAACCTGGGAAAGATATCCGTAATTCCGTTTGCGGAAAATCTGATCTTCCCGCTGCTCGTAATACGCGGAATAGACGGGACGCCCTTCACCCAGAGCGACGCCATAAAAGAAGGAGCCGAGAATGCAAAAGCTGAAAATAAAGGCTTTCACATATCGCCGCTGATACAACTGACCAGCCCCGGGAATCAGCCACGAAAGTAACGCAGCCAGCCAGGGTGTCTTCAGATCAATGGTTTCAGGATTTGAGGCAGGTTTATGGGCAGACATACAGACTCAGTATCAGTCAAATAATTAGGGTATTTTCACTCTCGTTAACAACGAAATTGAAGTGAATTGTAGGAAGAATCTGGCAGGATTGATACAGTGAAACCCATACTAATGATTTCTGACCTCGCATGGGAACGCTCGATAATAGTCGTAATTTTGCTAATGAGAGTCGTTGTTGAGTATTGTAAATTTATTCATGGAAAATCATAAACCATTACGACAACGATTGAAAATCCGTTGGACTATTGAGTGATTTGTTTTAGAGCGGTAGAAATGATCCCCATACCAGACTCAAAACTGTGGATCGGAAATGCAAGTGATGCTCGAAATCTGCAGGAAATTCGGAAGCTGGATATTCGAGCAGTTTTTCTGTTGGCATACGAAGAACCGATCTTCAATTACCCTCGCGACTTGACTGTGATCCGTCTTCCGTTACTCGATGGCGGTGAAAATGATTTTTTCAATCTGGATATCGCCGTAAGATCTCTGATCAGCTTGATCCGAAATGATATCCAGACTCTGGTGACATGCAGCATGGGAATGAGTCGCTCACCAGTCATTATTTCTGCCGCGTTGGCGAAACATCATTCGCAGCCATTTGATGAAGTGTTGTCTTCTGTTTGCAGAAGCATGCCGAGTGATGTTTCACCAGGGTTTTATCAATATGTTCGATCAGTATTTGATCAGTTGATCTGAACGTCTGAAGTGAGACATTGTCTTTATATGAGATCGAATCCGTCCCCTCGCTGACGCTTCGGGTTAGGATTGTCGATGAAAATCTGTGCTCATCGGTGTCCATCCGTGGTTCATATAATCGTCACTTCAACGGATCACTTTGGGTTGCTCAGCGACATCAATATGCCGCAGGCCATACGCTTTTTTCAGCATTTTGACGGCTGCCGGAGCGGCGACGTTGGAGCCGTAGTGGCTGGTTCCCTGAGTTGGTTGATCGACTGCAACCAGGACAATCAATTCGGGATTTTGTGTCGGAATGCCGCAGACAAATGAGCAGACGGTTTTGGTTGGCGAGTACGTTCCGAGTTCGGGATCGTACACCTGAGAGGTTCCCGTTTTGCCGAAGATGTCGAGGCCATCAACATCGACACGCTGGCCGGTTCCTTCGGTTAGAACGCGGCGCATCGGATCGCGGATGACCCAGTCGGCGAGGACCGGATCGATCAAGGGCATCGAGAGTTGAGCCGATTTTTCGGTGGCAGTCGAATGGCCGGCTTTCATCACGAGTCGGGGTTGCTGGAATTCTCCCCGGTTCGCCAGAGCGGCGTGAGCCATCAGCATTTGCAGTGGAGTGACGGTGAGTTCCTGCCCCATCGGAATTGAGCCGGTTGAATAGTGATTCCACTGGTTTAACGGACGGACAAACCCGGTCAGTTCTCCCGGCAAGCCGAGGCCGGTGCGGTAACCGAAGCCGAATTGTTGTAATGCTTGATGTAATCCCGAATTTGTAAGACGTTCGCCAATTTGAGCCATGCCGATATTGCTCGATTTGATCAGCACTTCGGCTAGCGACATCTCGCCGTAAGCATGAGAATCGTGCAGAACTCGCGGCCCCATGCGATACTCGCCCCAATGCCCGTGAAAGCGGGAATTGACGGAAACGAGATCCTGCTGCAAAGCCCAGGCAACGATGAGTGGTTTCATTGTCGAGCCCGGCTCGTAACTCCAGTTGACTGCCCGATTGAGCCAGGCTTCATCGGAGAAGGTTGTGGGATCAGCCGGGTTGTAGGTTGGTCGCGACGCGATGGCCAGGATGTCTCCTGACTTCGGCTCGCAAATGACGGCTGTGCAGCCGATGGGCTGCCATTCGGTCATGATCTCGTCCAATTGTTTTTCGACGAGCCTTTGAATCTGGATATCGAGAGTGAGGTGTATCGTTTGTCCGTGCTCGACACGTTCGTTTTCATGTTCGTAGAGATGAATCGCCCGGTTCCGGGCATCGCGAACGAGAGTTCGTTTGCCATCTTTACCACGGAGCAGTTCATCATATTTCTGCTCCATCCCGCCGCGACCTTCGCCATCGATATCGCGCATGCCAAGAATGTGACTGGCTAGTGCCTGATTGGGATAATAGCGTCGAAATTCGCGGTCGAATCCGTACGTTTCTTTGGGAAGATCCAAGGCTCGAATATCATCGGCAACTTTGGGATCGATTCTCCGTTCCAGCCAGAAGAAGCCTTTTTCTTTCTGCGATTCAAGTTGCAGTCGGAGTTCATCAGCATCGCGATTGATGAGGGGAGCGATCGTCTCCGCAAACGTCTTGAAATTATCAATCCGGCGCGGGACAGCATACAGACTTTCGGTATCGATGCTGGTCGCCAATAGTTGGCCGTTACGATCAAGAATATCGCCGGGACGAGCTCGAATGGTTTCGACGAGAGTCTGCTGCTGATCGACTCGCGATTTCATACGCTGAGACTGGGTCCAGTGCAGGCCAATCAGATGAACGACAATCAGCCCCCAGAGAAGCACCACACCAGCCGAAAGGATTTTCAGACGGCTGGTTCGCAGCGAAATCGAAGGATCCGGTTCATCGGTCATTGGATTCTAAACTCTATTCCAAATGGAAACCGGATTATTTGCTTCATTGCTAATAATCTGGAACTCGGATCAACAGGGGTGGCTGGGGCGCTCCGCGTTGGCGGAAGTCCCCGGAAGTTCAACGATTCGGGGGCTTCTCTTTGAGAGCGCCCCCGCCACCCGCTGGTTCATCGGTCATTGTTCATCAGGCTGAGTGATTTGCTGGAGTTCGAGTCGAAGTTGAGATTGCTGTTCGAGCAGAATCTGTTTCTGAAACACCTGGCGCGTACGAATCGTCTGCAATTCCCGATATTCCCGCTCGAATTCCACCGCGCACAACATCACCGCAATGATGAGAGCTGTCAGGAATAGGAATCTGGAGATCATTTTGGGTCTAGGGCTATTGGTCTAGAGTCGAGGGACAAGGGTAGAAGAGTTAGGGAATGAATTATCTAGACCCTGGACTCACGACCCTGGACCTTTCCATTATCGTGAATATCCGGGCTGAGCGGAGACTGTAACCTGGCTGGCATCGCGTGGAAGACGGATAATCGAGCCGACTTTGAGGCGATCAGCGGCTTTAAGCTGTTCACGATTTAAATTATAGATTTCCACCCAACGTGTCGAACGCCCCAGATGCTTCTGGGCAATATCGCTGAGGGTATCGTCATCGCCAATCCGGTACATGGGAGCCCCCGCATTGGTGAAGAACAGTCCCGACTTGATTTCGCAGTAAGGATCATCCTTCTTTGTGGCTCCCGGAATCAGTTTTGCGTACATGCGTTCAAGGTCCTCAGCTTCGGGAACCAGAATGATCATGCCGGTTCGCAGATGCTTCGGGTTGGGAACGCGATGACGATTATATTCAGCCAGGGCATTGAAATATCGGATGGAACCGTACAGTTTTTCAGAGATCGACCAGTAGGTTTCGTCCATCTGCACCTTGTAAACTGGAGTCGGCTTATCGCTGGGTGGGTGATGGTGATGGTGGTTGTGATTGTCTGAGGGATCGTACTTCGGAGGAAACGGATTTTTCGGTTTTTCTGGAACTTGCGGTTGAGTCGGCCTGTCTGGTTTTGTGGGCAGCGGATTATCATCGAACGGATTGAAGCTGCCACCCGACTTAGGCTGCTCGGCTGGCCCGGGAGCGTGAAACTTGGGAGCAGGGACAACCGTAGAATTTCCATCCGGAATTTGCGCGACTTTATTTTCATCAAACGGATTGGAATTGTGTCCGGTTGGTTTGAAATGAGGATCGTGCTGAGCCTGTGGAAATCCGGTGTTGGCAGTTGGAAATCCCCCTTTGGGTTGCTGTGTGTTGACGTTATGAGCAGAAAACGGATCCTTGGGATTTGGATTTGCAGGAGGATGATTCACCTGATGAGTCGGCACAGCATTGCTCTCTTCAAACGGATTGAACTGAGCGGGTGGTTTGGGTTGATTGGGTGTCGACGCATTGGCTTCATCAAATGGACTTTTGGTATTTGGCTGTTGTACGACATGACTCGGAGGAGCCTTCGGCATCGGAAAACTGTTGTCGAACGGATTGTTTCCAGAAGGAGCAGTTGGTTTAGGCTCGGTTTGGCCAGTTGCTCCCGGAAACAAATTTTTAGGAGTATCGGCTTCATCAAATGGATTCTTCCCATTGGAACTCGGTTGCTCAACAATTTTTGTCTGAGAAGCAGGGAATGTCTGGACTGTGGTGCCGCCACCTTGTGGAAACGGATTTCGTCTAGGCGTCAAATCTTCCTCAGGGAACGGGTTCTTTTTAGGGGGCCCCTGTTTGGGAGATTCGAACAAATCGGACGGTGGCTTGCGTGCCACTACTTGAGTGGACTCATTCGGAAATGGATTTTCCCGTTGAGTTGGCTGGAACTGATGAGGATTCGGCTTGCTGGAATGATTGTGTTCATCAAAGGGACTGGGCTCGAACTGAGAGTTGCCCGGCAATTTTCGAGGCTCATTATGATTCTGGTGCGGCGGATTCTGAGCCGTTTGAATCGGCTTGGCATCGAAGGGATTTCCCCCTGAACCGGGTACAGGAGCATGCTCATGGTCGTGGCCATGATGATCATGTCCTTCGTGATTGCCGGAAAACTGGTCCTGAAATTGGCCAGCTTTCTTCTTCATGGCTGCAAGAATGTCTGTCTGATGAGAAACTTTCTGCCAGACAACAAAACCAAATGCCACTCCTAAAAACAGGAGTAGATACAAGGTGAATTTCGTTTCCTTGGGCATAGGAACACTCCACGCTGAGTCAGCGTTATACGATTAAGGATCGCTTTGAGAATTGAACTGTGATGAATCAGACAGGCAAAAACACTTGTCTGATTGTGAGAAAGGAATACTC
The DNA here is from genome assembly GCF_007859715.1 of Rubinisphaera italica. NCBI lineage: Bacteria > Pseudomonadati > Planctomycetota > Planctomycetia > Planctomycetales > Planctomycetaceae > Rubinisphaera > Rubinisphaera italica. Next base: position 5,819,202 of record NZ_SJPG01000001.1, on the reverse strand, counting down.
AGGGGAAATCGACAGAGGAAAACTTGAGTCGAATTTCGAATTTTCGCGGAATATGACAGAAATTCTATTCGGCGCGAATACCGATTCTCAGTTTAGCCGAGCGGGCGCGAGGGTTCATCTTGCATTCGAGCGGACTGGCAGCGGTCGGTTTGCGTGAACTTTCCTGCCAGATCTCTCGATCGAGCAACGCATTTTTCACCATTCGGTCTTCGAGCGAATGAAAACTGATGACCGCCAGACGCCCGCCTGGTTTCAGGCATGCGGGGGCGACTGTTGTCAGAAAACGTTGCAAGTGTTCGAGTTCCGCATTGGCTTGAATGCGTAATGCCTGAAATGTGCGGGTGGCTGGATGCGAACTTCCGACCTTCCGTCCATTTTCTCGGTAAACCTCTTCAACAAGTTCTCCAAGTTGTGGAGCGGATTGTATGAGGGTCGATTTGCGGACAAAAGCGATTTTTTCTGCCAGTTTCTGAGCGAGTGGCTCTTCCCCGAATTCAGTCAACGTCATTGTAATTTCTGCAATTGTCGCTTGATGCAACCACTCGGAAATCGGTTTCCCCTGCGATTCATCGAACCGCATGTCCAGATCGCCTTTGGTTTTGAACCCGAATCCCCGCTCAGCCGATTCGAGTTGATCGGAAGAAAGACCCAGATCCACAAGAATCGCATCGACCTTTTCAATTCCCTCAGCTTTCAATGCGTCCTCTAACTCTGCGTAAGAGGAGTGAATGAGAATCGCATCACTGGCGACCTCAATTCGTTCGGCTGGTTCATGACTTTCCCCGGATAGTGTTTTGGCGGCTCGAACGAGCATCTGACGATCTCGATCCAGGCCGAGTAATTTTCCGCCGGGTTGGATTTTCTCCAGAATTTTCCGACTGTGTCCGGCTGCTCCGACCGTTCCATCGACAATGACCTGACCGGGTGCCAGTTGCATTTCCGAGATCGTCTCCCGTAAGAGAACTGGACGATGTCTTGTTCGGTCTTGCATAATCAATCGTTTCTCTGATTCCCAGGCTTCTGAGCTTACTATTTAATGTGGCACAATCGCTTTAACGTACCGAGCCATGATATCTAATTCTTATGTGTTGAAAACAAGACCACCTTTGAATTGTGAAAATCAAGTATCGGTTTCTGCTTCCGACTGGTAAGAATCTCGCCAATCACGCACAATTACATGCTGATGTGACTGGCGACTCCTTACTCTCTAGATTTCAGGATTCAGATTGATGCAGCAATTATTTATTCTTGCTTTGATGTCCCTTTTCATAAGCCCGGCTCTGGCTGGTGATTCCAATTCGCTTTCCGATCAGGAAGAGAAAAAGGGGTTTGTACTGCTCTTTAATGGAGAAGATTTGACAGGCTGGCATCATTCCGGGAACTGGAAAGTGGAGGAGGGAGCAATTGCCCGTGAAGGAAAAGGGGGGAGCCTGGTCTATGAAAAACAGCCGGTTCCGGATGACTTCGAGATAAAATTTGAGTGGAAGGTGGGCGTCGGAAGTAACTCGGGAGTTTATTATCGTCCGACACAGTATGAATATCAGATTCTCGATAACAGTGTTCATGCTGACGGAAAGAATCCTCGCACGAGTGCCGCGTCTGTCTACTTCTGCATGGCTCCCTCCAAAGACAATACGAAACCTGTTGGAGAATGGAACGAGGCTCGAATTGTCTGCAAAGGAACTGTCATTCAACATTGGTTGAATGGAGAAAAGGTGATCGACTTTGATTACACCGACCCCAAATGGAAGTTCAATGTCGATTTGCTCAAACGTCGCGGCGGCGACCTGACCGCTCGCGGAGCCAAACTCTCTTTGCAGGATCATGGCGATCCGGTCTGGTATCGAAATATCAAGCTTCGCGAAATCCCTGAAGAGGAAACCATCAAAGCTGGCGATTTTAAGCCTGCAGAAATTCCTGAAGATGTTCTGGAAAATGAACGTAAGAAAATTGAGGGAATCGAATCGAGACGTAAGAAGCCCTAAGATCTCGATTGGATTCAAATCTTTTATGCTTAAGAATGCAGATGACAAATAAATAAAGGGGCTGCAATGTTGATTGCAGCCCCTTTCCTGTTGATCGCTTTATTTCATTGCCATGATAGCAATGAAACTAAACTAGATCCGTTTTGGACCTTCTGCAACGGGAACGTCGCAAGAGATATCGCACTGATCATTGTCGCAATCATCAGTTTCGTCTTTCCAGGTTGAGCCACGAGTGTAGGCTTTGGCCTGACCTGGATTGTTCTGCTTCATGGCAGAAAACCCAGTGTAGAAGTAAGACTGATTGACAGCTCCGATTGCATCCGAAACGTCATTAAGCTCAGCAACAACAGCGTGCTGTATTGAACTCAAGCCGACGATCAGGCCGATTACGAGCAGGGTAGCAATCAGAACCAATTCGCTGGAAACAATGAAACCAGCTTCATCTTTCAGGAGTGACATCAACATTATTTGAACTTTCTAGAATTTTTTGAAATGAAGTCGTGTGAATAGGAATGAAACATTCCAGTCCAGAAATGGCTCGATGACCGACATGCCTGTGTACAGCAGGGCATACGCCAGATTACGAATTGAGAAACGCAAAGAACGGCTACGGAAATCGAAAATGGTGAGATGTCTGTTTGGCCCGCAGAAATCTCGGTTTCGCTGCAGCTACTCAAGAAATGTATCCAGAATCGGATATTGATCTCATTACTTGAGCACCCTCAGATTGCATACATGTCATACAACCCTCAGGATGGATATGAAACTAAACATGGGATTGACCAATCACAATAGCTAAAATCAATATTTTATTCATTTTCCCTATTGTTATTATTCTACCTACATTTTCGGTCTTTATTTCTGAGAAATTCATGCACTTAAAACCATCCGAGCAGTGATTCGTGAAGCCATTGAATTCACCTCCAATCTTTTGGAGATACAATTTGATAGATTCTCCACTTGTAACGAATTGAATTAGTTACCATATCCTGCACATGGTTTTCATTTTCCAGTATTATTAATTCACCGAATGCTCATTTCATGAATGATGTAAAAACCAATTCTTCAGCCGAACACCCCGTCCTTTTTTTTGATGGCGTCTGTGGCATGTGCAATGCGTTTGTCGATTTCATTATGAAGCGGGATCCGCATGGGCATTTTCGTTTTGCAGCATTGCAGGGAGAGACGGCTCGGCAATTAGTGACTGGAGATGATCGCGAGCAGCTCAAGAGTGTCGTACTCCTGCTTGATGGGCAACTGTTTCGAAAATCATCAGCTGTCGTGCGGGTTCTCTGGGAAATGGGATCCTTCTGGAGTCTGCTCGGATCACTTCTCTGGTTGATCCCCAGGCCACTTCGAGATTTCTGTTATCGATTTGTCGCGAAAATTCGTTATCGTATCTTTGGGAAGAAAGAGGCTTGTCGCTTGCCGACGCCAGAAGAACGCTCCCGTTTTCTTGATTGATAACCCATTACCAGTCGCTCGATAACGAAATAAGTTAGGATTTACCGATGCGGATTCCATTCCTTTTGCTTCTCACTCTGTTCTCCGGTGCCATTCATTTTGAAAATCCGTTACAGGCCTCTGAAGCCGGGCCTAACATCATTCTATTCATCGCCGATGATATGGCCTGGAATGATTGCGGAGCTTATGGGCATCCGCATATTCAGACGCCGAATCTGGATCAGCTGGCCAGTCAGGGGATGCGGTTTGACAATGCCTATCTGACATGCAGTTCGTGTAGTCCGAGTCGATCGAGCATCATTACGGGACGCTATCCGCATGCGACCAATGGGGCACATCAGTTACACAATGATTTGCCTGCCGATCAAATAACATTTGTAGAACTGTTGAGCCAAGCTGGATATCACACCGCACTGGCAGGCAAGCTGCACCCTCGAAAAACAACAGCAGATCGATTCCATAAAATTTATGGAACTGGTGCGAAAGAAACTGGTGGCTGCGGAGAATGGGTGACCGCACTTAAAGAGTGCCCGGCTGATCAACCGTTTTTTCTCTGGCTCGCTTCGACCGATCCTCATCGAGGTTATCAGCCTGACACGATCCCGGAACCACACACGAATTCCCATGTAATTGTTCCTCCCTATCTTCCGGATGTGCCGGAAGTTCGAGAGGATCTGGCTCTGTATTATGATGAAATCAGCAGATTGGATCGATATGTGGGCGAGGTGCTGAAGCAGCTTGAGACTTCACAACAAGCCGATAACACTCTAATTGTCTTCATCAGCGATAACGGGCGGCCTTTTCCGCGTTGTAAAACAACGATCTATAATAGTGGAGTGAAAACTCCATTTATAGTTCGCTGGCCGGGTATCGTGAAGCCGGGGTCAACCTGTAAGCAACTCGTGAGTACCGTGGATCTGGCACCTTCTTTTTGTGCAGCTGCGAAAGTCGCTCCCAGTGATAGGTTTCAGGGCGTTTCGATGCTTCCTCTGCTAACTGATCCCGAAAAGCCAGTGCGGGAATATATTTTCGCAGAGCACAACTGGCACGATTTCGATGACCATCAGCGTTCCTGCCATTCTCTGCATTTCAATTATATTCGCACAACTTACACCGACTTACCCGGCACCCCTCCAGCTGATGCGGTGAAAGGGGCCAGTTTTCAAGCCATGTTGAAGCTGAAAGAGCAGGGAAAATTGAATGAGAACCAATTGTATTCCTTCAATGTGCCCCGAGCGAAAGAAGAATTGTATGATGTTGTGAACGATCCCCATGAGATGCAAAATCTGGCCGATGATCCACTCTATTCCAGTCAGCTTGAGAATTTAAGAACTCGCCTGGATGTCTGGATTGAGGAAACAGGCGATTTCACGCCAGATTCACGGCGTCCCAACGAATTTGATCGAGTGACGGGAAATCGGTTACCTAAAGTCAAGGACTGATGCGAAGTTAGGCACTTGTTGGGTCATGATTTGCTATCCCAACCTGCCTTCTGAATTCCCATAATCACTTTCGAATGCGTCTTTTCTCAAGAATTGACGGGATTTGACATGTTTCCCGCAGAAAATCAGTCGCTGCTGCATTGATCATTACGCCTTCAGTCGCTATCTTGTCCCACTTCGACTTCGCAGTAGAATTCCCGATGCGGTAACGAACGAGGCATCGGGTTCCAAACATATTTCCAATAAGATAAGTGATCTGAGATGGCAGTAGACATTGCACAACGGACTTCCGTTGCTAAAAACGAGACTTTCGAGCCTCAATGGTATCATGTCGATGGAGAGGGCCAGATTGTTGGTCGGTTTGCCTCTGCTCTGGCGATGGTGCTGATGGGAAAACACAAAGCGTCTTACACCGCCCACGTGAACACCGGCGATTTCGTGGTTGTGACTAATGTCGAAAAAGTCCGTTTCTCAGGTGCCGAGATGGCCCACGATACTCATCCTAATTTTACAACCAAAATGGCTCGTAAGACTTACGAACATTACACGGGGTATCCCAGCGGCCGAAAGATTACCACTGGTGCCACAATGTTGGAAAAGCATCCTGAAAAAATTCTTCAGGAAGCTGTACGGCGCATGTTGCCAAAAAACAAACTGGCTAAGTCGATGTTGATGCGGTTGAAGTTGCATACCGGAAGCGAGCACCCGCATCAGTCTCAAAATCCTCAGCCATTGCCTGAGCACTTGCTGACTCGCTGTAAATAATTGTCTGGAGATGAAGATACGCATCTTCACCCGTAATCCATATTGAATATCAATTCTGACCCAACGCTTCGGAAAACCTGAATGAGTACTGATCAACCTCAAGAAGAGAATGAAAATACACCTGTTGAAGCAGGTGATCAAAGTGCGCCTGTCTCTTCAGAATCGACCGAACTTCATGATTCTGCAGAAGGCAATGTCGAAGGCGTTGTCGCTTCGACTGCTGACGAGTCTGCAGAAGCGACTGAAGCGGTAGAAACTACTGAAGACGTCCCGCAATTGACTCTCGGGGCTGAGTCTGAAGAAACTGCGGACGTTGTCGAAAAAGAATACGTTCAGCCGACGATTCGTGGTCGAATCGACAAATTCGGAACCGCAATCGGAACAGGACGACGAAAGACATCTGTCGCTCGCGTTCGAATTAAAGATGGTTCCGGCAAGTTCACTGTCAACGGCCGTGAAATGAAAACATTCTTCTGTATCGAACGCGATCAGAAAATGGTCATGGATCCAGTCGTTGCTGTTGGCGAACAAGGCAAGATTGACATCTGGGTTCGTGTCAATGGTGGCGGAATCACCGGTCAGACAGGAGCTGTTGTTCTTGGCATTGCTCGTGCTCTGCAGGCTAAGAATGAAAGTTTCCATCCAACTTTGGCTGAAGGTGGCTTCCTGACACGTGACGACCGCATGGTCGAACGTAAGAAGTACGGCTTGGCCAAAGCCCGCAAAAGCTTCCAGTTCTCGAAACGTTAAACAACCATTCCCGTCTACGGCGGGGTAAATTGGTCGTGAACACAAATCGCTCATAATCCCCGGCTTTTTAAGTCGGGGATTATTGCATCTGGTGAGAACTATTGTGATTCAGCACGTTTCCAGATTGTCTACGAACTTTGATAAATGATTAATGTCCGTGTGATACAAGCACGAAGCGCAAGCGAGTGTGTGGAAATGGAATTATATAGACTCGCTTGCGCTTCGTGCTTGTATGATCCGGTTACTGACTTTAAATACGATTCGTCTGGGATAGTATTCTCCCCATATTTGCCGAGCAGAAAGGGATATCAGCATGTATAACACGCTCCTTCTGCCCGACCTGCGGCTCATGATCATCGAGAACGATGAAAAGGCGATGCAGGAATTTTGTGAAGTTCTTTTTCCGGCTGTCACTGCAGAACTCCTGGCGGAACTTCCTCCGACAGATGCACTCACCGTGCTTTCCCAATGTCCTCTTGAGCGAAGAGCAGAAATCTTTGGTTATTTACCGCTAGGGTTTCAAATTACCCTCGTGGAAAATATGGATCGGAAACCGCTTTCCAGGCTGGTCCAGGAAATGGCGGCCGACGACCGAGTCGACCTGCTCGAAAAACTCGATCCCAATCAGGTCGAAACTCTGCTTCCATTGATCGCCCAGGCCGAACGAGCCGACATTCGCAGGCTGCTTTCCTATCCGGAAGGTTCAGCTGGCTCGATCATGACAACCGAGTACGCTTCCCTTCCCAAAAGCATCACCGTCGGAGAAGCATTTGATCGCTTGAGGCTGCAAGCTCCAGACCGTGAGACGATTTATTACATCTACATCATCGATGACAGACGACAACTGCTCGGCTTCATTTCGATGCGAAAACTGATTCTGGCCAAGCCACAACAGTTGCTTTCCGAAATCATGCGGAACGATGTCATCTACGTCAAAGTTGATGATGATGATGAATTTGTCGCCAATGAATTGAATCGTTATGGATTCATCGCGATACCCGTTGTCGATACAGAGAACCGTCTGGTTGGAATCGTCACTCATGATGATGCCGCCGATGTTCTGCGTGAAGAAGCCGAGGAAGATCAGCACCGCCTGGCTGCTGTGGAGCCATTAGATGATTCCTACTTTTCCACGTCCGTCTTTGTTCTGGCTCAAAAGCGGGGCTTCTGGTTATTGTTCCTCCTTGGGGCTTCGGTGTTCACAGCCTGGGTGCTGCAATTCTTTCAAGGTTCTGGCGAGCGGGGCTGGATTATCATGTTTCTCCCGCTCGTGATGGCTAGCGGCGGAAATGCAGGATCGCAGTCAGCTGCTCTGGTAATTTCTGCTTTGGCACGTGATCATGCGCGACTGAGGGTTATAGGAACCTTTCATATTCTCACCCGGGAATTATCGCTCAGTCTGATCCTGGGGGGAACCGTTGCATCGATTTCATTCTTTTGTGCCTGGCTGCTCACAGGTGCAATTGCTCCGGCTATTGTCGTCTCCACAACCGTTCTGCTGGTTGTTGTGATGGCGGCAGTGACTGGTGCAGCCATGCCGATTGTTATTCAGTCTTTTGATGCCGACCCTGCGTATATGTCGACACCACTTATTGCCGCGATTGTCGATGTCATTGGAGTGATCATCTATTTCAACGTCGCGTATCTGGTGTTTGGAAATTTACCGGCCTGAATAGGGCCTGACATGAATTCTTGATGAAGCTTTGTCATTCAATGAAAATGTGCACAAAGCCAGATGCGAACCTGACTGTTCAGGATTATGCTGTTGTAGAATTCAATTGATTCCATCTGGGTGATAATGACAGACTTATGAGTACTTCTCGTTTTTTCTGGCGAATCTTTCTGACACACGTCGCACTGATCGTGTTATGCACTGTGGGGCTGTCTTTGACGGTCGTACGTGGGTATCGCCAGATGATCGAAGAACGCTTTCAAAGTGAAGTCAAAACGATTGCCGATGTCCTGACAGACAATGCCCGAGCAGTCCTGCTTGACCAAACGGCCCCTCAACCGAGTGATGAATTTTTCCGCATCGCTGCGGCTCGCGATAATCAACATCACCTTTTTAATGCCGATCGAATTCTTATCGCGTCCTCTGTGAATGAATCAGAACGAGATCAAATATTAATCAGCAATGCATTTGATCAATTGAACGATCAGCGAGCATCGATCGAAATCACAATCAATAGTCGAACTCGTGGCCCCTATGAACTGTTGTTACGAGAACTTCGACACGATGGGAAAATACTCGGCTACTTACAAATCGAAGCCTCTCGTGAGAAAATTCAGGACCAGTTGCAAAATCTGTCAGGCATTACCTGGGCGATTGTGTTCGCGGTCTGTTGTGTCGGCGTGGCACTGTCAATGATTGTCGTATCTAGAATCACCCGACCTGTCGAAGAATTGACGAGAGCCTCTCAGGCGATTGCCTCCGGACAGTGGTCCCAAAAAGTTCCCGTCAATACAAAAGACGAACTTGGCTCGCTGGCAGAGGCCTTCAATGAGATGAGCCGGGAGATGGTCAGTTATATCAATGAACTGCAGAATCAGGGACAGCAGTTGCGTGCCAACAGCGAACGCCTGGCGACCGTTCTCGGAGGGATGGTCGAAGGGGTGATTGCCGTCGACTCTGCGGAGCGGATCCTGTTTGCTAACAAAGCGGCCTTCAAAATGATTGAATTTGAAGGTCAACGCGTCGTCGGGCGTCCCTACTGGGAAGTGCTGAGAAATACCGATGTGCAAAGTGTTGTCCGAGAAGTTCTCTCGGGGCAATTTCAACGGAAGCGCGAAATCGTCCTGCCGCGAAATCAAAGTCGTATTGCGTTTATTGCTTCTCGACTTCCCGGAGAACCTTGTCCCGGTGTCGTGCTGGTCCTGCATGATGTGACCGAGTTAAGACGTCTCGAACAAATTCGATCCGAATTTGTATCGAATGTCGGGCACGAGTTGAAAACTCCTCTTGCAGCGATTCAAGCCTGTACTGAAACCCTGCTCGATGGAGCGATTGAGGACCCCAAGCACGCCCATCATTTTCTGGCACAAATTACCGAACATGGTGATCGACTCCACAAACTGATTATCGACCTGATGGAACTGGCCAAGATTGAATCCGAAGAGGATGCCTTTCATCTGGAGAATATCGATATCGGCATCCCAATTCAGGAAGCAATTGATGAGCATTATCCTGTCGCTCACGGCAAGCAGATCTCTTTGATTACCAATCCCACGATTGATGAACTTCTCGTCAAAGCCGATCACGATGGCATCCGCACAATTATCAACAACCTGATCGACAATGCGTTGAACTACACACCGACCGGTGGTGAAATCAAAATTGGATGGAAAGCTTCTGAAGGGAATGTCGTGATCGAGATTTCCGATTCCGGCATCGGCATCGAACCTCGACATCTCGAACGCATTTTCGAGCGGTTTTATCGTGTCGACACCGCCCGCGCCCGGGCCGCCGGTGGAACCGGATTAGGGTTAGCGATTGTCAAACATCTCTGCAATTATTTCTCAGGATCGATCTCTGTCCGTAGTGAACTGAATCAGGGCTCAACATTTACCCTCCGCTTTCCACAAGTCGAAGAACCGAATCGGCTTTCTACTCACTGAGTCAGGTGATTTTGATACCTCTTTTTATCTTTGAATTTCGTGGAGCTTGCTTCTTTCGTCAAACTGGGGCTGAAACACGATAACGGAGTACGTTACAGTTACTTAAGGCTCAAATCTAAGCCCGGAAAGGACCTTGTGAATCGTATCAGTTATCAAGTTGATTTGATTGTGAGTCTCCTTTCGTTGTAGTTGTGGAATTTTACGGACATGATGGGAGAATCATCAAATATGGACTTTTTTAATTGTTGACTCATTTCATTGATACGTTTTAATCCCCATGTCATACTCCGAAACACAACGAGATCCTCTGGAGTTACTCTTCAGTGAATATATTGATCGCTGTCGTAATGGCGAGCAGATCGATGTGGCCGGCTTTGCCGCGGAAAATCCAGATCTTGCAGAAGAGATTCTGGAGTTGTTCCCCACTCTGGCCGCTCTGGAAGGTTTCAAGAAGCAGGGTCCCCCCATTTCTGACGTTGACCAGGAGCAGATTCAGAGTGGGCTGCAAATGGGGGAGTATCAGCTATTGCGGGAAATCGGCGTCGGAGGAATGGGTATCGTTTACGAAGCCTTTCAGCAGTCCATGCAGCGACGCGTCGCATTGAAAGTCCTGCCCCGAGAGTTTTCCAGACAGAAAGATCGTCGGGAACGTTTCATGCAGGAAGCCCGCACTGTCGCCCGGCTCTCCTTTCGCAATATTGTCCCGATCATCGATTTTGGTGAAGCCGACGAACGCTGCTTCTTTGCGATGCGGCTCATTGAAGGTGTCGGTCTCGACTGGGTTGTCCTGCGTCGCAACCAGAATTCAGAGCCGATCACTTCCCATGAAGTTCTCGAACATTTCCAGCAACAGGGCGTTCCTCTAACTGGAGATGACCAAGAGACTGACGTGGATGACGATGAAGACAGCCTTGCATTCGAGTTTGATTACGCAGCTCATTCGGCTTCACAACGAGCGAAACAACAACCCCGGTGGACTTTAAAGCCGGACTCCTGGAAGCAGATTGCCCGCATTGGAGTCCAGGCCGCTCGTGCACTCGAACATGCCCACAATGCCGGCATTCTGCATCGGGATATTAAACCGGGGAACATGCTGATCGATTATGAGGGGATTCTATGGATTACTGACTTTGGCCTGGCTAAGTCAGAAAAAGAGTTATCGCTCACGGGGACAAACGATGTTGTCGGTACGATGCGTTACATCTCTCCCGAGCGTTTTCATGGTCAGGTCGACGCCCGAAGTGATCTGTATGCACTCGGGTTGACCTTGATTGAACTATGCATCAATCGGCCGGTGTTCGATCAATCGAATCGTTCTGAATTAATCCGTAATATTATGGAAGGGATTATCCCTGCTCCTCGCAGCATCAACAGTAAAATACCGCGTGGACTCGAAGCAATTCTTATCAAAGCGACGGCGAAGCAGCCGACGCAGCGCTATCAATCAGCTGGGGAAATGATTCAAGACCTGCGGGCATTTAGCCGCGGTCTTGAAGTGAAACCGATTTCACAATTCAAAACCCGGAAAAAGAAAAAAAGAAACTGGCTCCCCGTATTTACGATGGCTCTGTTATTATGCTGTCTACTAGAAGCTTATTTGTTAGCAAATTATCGCGTCCTGTTTCCGGGCACTCCGCAAGTGACTACGTCTGTGCAAATGAAGGCAGGCGCTCTTGGTCAGCGCCTCGAAAATCTGGATCGGATGTATGCCCAAGTCACAGGGCGAAGCATAACAACCGATCTGGCTCGCACTTCCCCACTGTTACCGTTGCCCGAAAATCAACGCAACCTGATGCAAACCTTACTCAATCTCTACCGGCAACTCCGCAAAGATACCGAACAAACTGGCTCCGTATTTACCATTGAGGAAATAGACGAACGGATTCAGTTCATTAGAAATTTACTGAGTTAAAAGGCAATCACCTTTATTTAGTGTGACGTCGTTTCCAGTTTCGATTTTGCCAGTGCGAAGCGGCAGGCTCGCAAGTAGAGTGAAATTGCCAGAAATTTCTGGAGTGAATTGGGTTCTTTTTCAGAGACCATTGACTGCAAATTCAACAGCAGTGAAGCAGCAGTAGAGAACCCTGCTCTTTCGAGCCTGCGTGCTTCCGTTACGACCAGAGTTTTGTTAGTAGAATTTGTCACTGTGCCTGCGAGCAGCAAGGCTGTCCATCTTCGACGCAAGGCTGCGAGTTCGTCGTTCTCATGAACTTCCATATGTTTTGCAATCAAATAGGGACGTGCCTGAGACTTAAGCAGATGATTCGGCTGAAGTTCATCGAATCCCAGAAAGACTCGATGATCCCAGGAATCCGGCAGGTTCAGTTGAGGTTCCTCCCGTGACGGATAATCGTTGACATTCAAGGCGGAAATGGCCAGAGGACACATGATCGTTGGGTCCAGGAGATTGAATCGCGCAATCACTCGCAATATCAAGCCGGGAGCACAACTGAGCATTCGCAGATTTTCCCGAAATTGCAGGGCCTCGTTTTCATTCTGGATTGCCAGCCGAATTTCCTGATGGCGATCTTTTCCTTCGTAATCGGTCAACGCGAATAACAAATCAGGACCTGATGCTCCCAGAACAACGCCCGTCAGAAATACAAAATCCCAGCCGGCAGGTCGAGCATCGTCTGGCAACTCGGCAAGGGGATAAATTGCGTTCAACTGATCTGCAATTGATCGTTCAAATCGAGCTTTGATCATAGGTTCGTCCCATGACGAAGCCCCCTGTTGAGCCAGCTTGATCGATTTTCCCCGTCCGAGACGACCATTCTCCGATGCGGTCATCTCACTGCCAATGAAACGGTTTCGAGCCAGTTGACGGGCTGGTTGAATCAGTGGTCCGATTTCAATTCCTCCCGCATAAGCGGCTCGTGCAAATTGAGCATCGCCCGGACGGACATCGGCTGCCGAATAGATCCCATCATCTTCACCCAGAAAATAAGCAACCGCTCCCGCATAACCACTTGCGGTTATGATTGGCTCTGCCAAAAGTCCATGTAGTTTTCGCGGTCGGATTGGAAACTGAGTTCGTCGAGACGTCCCCACCCAGATGCTTGAGGGAGGATCATCGTGCAGCAGGTGATGAATCACCTCCAGAGCATGCGAGTAATCTTCCGCCATTTTCTCGGGATTCGATTCCACAGATCGGGATCGAAACTGATGAATTTCAGTCGCGATTTGCAGCCCGATGGCCGCCAGTCGATAAAGACGCTCTGCTCGGCATCGATGGATCGCCCGTAATAATCCCGACTGAATAACCACCCCCGTATTTGAAATACCCACCTGCATCAGTTGAGCGAGAGCCCGTTGAAACTCTTGGATTGCGACTTGCTGCTCAGCCGTGACGGTGATCGCATCGTCATTGCTCTCTTCCCCAACTGGAGCTTCAGTCGCCTCATTTTCTGAGGAGGTGTTCTCAATGCTGACTTCAAGTTGAGTCAGCATTGCAAGAATATGAAAACAATTCGGAGCCAGCAGGCACGTGCAGTGAATCTGGTCCAGCGATGTAATCACTTCATCATGAAGAGTGATCGTCTCCTCACTAACCGATACGATCCATCGATCTTCCAGTTGCTGCAACGACCAGTCTTTTGCGGCATCGGGTTCGCGATCCAGTCTCCGGCGAACGCGGTTGGGAGCCGATTCGATTAACTCAGAAAGGAGCCGGGAAGAGACTTTAAGTTTTATCGTCATGATGCAGAGCCTCGAATCTGATCTCCCACCCACTGGGCCAGACGTTCTGGACTGACAGCCGCGACCGGCATCCCTGCCTGCACCAGCATTTGAGCAATGCCCGTGTGATAGCGTGGCGTAGCAGCATCATCTAGAGCAGCCAGACCAAGCAGTTTCACGCCGGAGTCCGCCAGCATCTTCACCTCAGCCAGCATTTCAGGTACAGAGACTCCTTCCTCAAAATCACTCACGATGACAACAATTGTCCGTGCAGGAATTTTGACACTTTCCCGAGCGGCTCGCAGCCCCAAACCGATATGTGTTCCTCCTCCCACCTGAACTTCCATGAGCAGTGAGAGAGGATCATCGACAACATTAGAAAAGTCAATTACTTCGGTGCTAAAGGCAAAGAATTTAACATCGATCGCTGGCAGTGACGCAAATATCGCAGAGACGAGAGCACTGTAGATCACAGAAGCTTCCATGGACCCGGAAGTATCGACCACGAAAATGAGATGCCAGTCCATCTGCCGTTTGGCGGGAGATTTAAAAAAGAGATTCCGCGGAGCCAGTCGAATTTGTCCATCCGCCTGTCGATGAGCTGTTTCCAGATTCGAGGCAATCGTCCGTGCAAAATCAATTCGACGGCTTTTCCTTCGTGTGGGACGCGGCGTGTTCAAACCTGTCAAAGCGGGTCGTAATCGATTCTGTAATTGTTCCGCCAGCTTCTCCGTGATTTTGCGAGCCAGTTTTCTCAAAAGGCTCAAATCCCGTTCGGGCATCGCCCCGTGTAAGGAAAGGACCTGTTCAAGAAGTTCGACCGAAGGCCGAACAGTCTCGGGATTCAAGTATTCGAGAATCGCACTCCGGCCATTTTCAATCGAGTCGGCCATCACTTCTTCGCAAACATCCAGATCAAACAATCCACTCAAATCTTCCACCCATTCTCGGGCAGAAGGAGTGGCCTTTCCTGTGCCACCGCGATCCAAATCTGTTTTTTGGCCAAGTGTGCCACGGGCACTGGCTCCATAGCACTCATCAAGTGAACGACCTGCTCGGGATCCCTTATTCGATTGGCAACCTTGAACGCCCAGAATTAATCTCCAGCGATCCGACAGCGGAATTTCACCCAGATTATCAGCCAGTTTGATCGGCTGACTATCTACAGTTGAGACATTCGTTTCGCGAATCACAAAATCGGGAAGCAAACTCAGAATCGCATTTCGCCCTGCTCGATCCGCCTGCATAGCGACAGCTTTTCTTTCTGGATCATCCAGAAATGGCGTTGAATTTCCAGCCATCCCATTGGGTTCAATCAGCCGTAAACGATCATTCAAAAGACTGACACGATCCGCAGGCGGCAACGATTGAAAGCCTCCCCGCAAGGAGGGCAATCGGGATAAGAATTCATCGTCACCCGTCAGCTTTAAACGCGATTCCAATCCCTCCAGCCAGTCGGGATCGGAAAAGAGAATCGCCAGCAACGGAATCATTAAGCCATTCAGGCGAAGTCGCAAAAATTTCCGGCCCTCTGCAGACGATGCGGAATCATACCAGCCTTCGAGAACAGACGTCAGTTGAGTAATCTCAATCGTGCCAAGCATCGCCAGAGAGCCCCACGCTGCTCCCTGGATTTGGGGAGAACCATCGCGAGTCATCTGCAACAATCGAGTTTGTAAGGCCGGTATATAATGAACAAGTTCTTCATCTCCTCGCAGCATGGCTGCAAGATCCTTTATTGAAATAATATCCTGAGGCTCCGTCGAACCTCGCAGTCCTTCGAGTCGATTGATTGCTTTTTCAATGAATGAATCAGGTGAGAGCAATGCAGCTTCGCAATCAAAAACAGGAACATCAGGCTCGACAGCGTCTTCCGAATTCATTGGTAAGCCGAAGACAAGTCCTGCAGAGATCCGTTTCAGACCTTGAGCGGCTTCAATCAAATGGTTAGCCGAAGCGGCGTTCATGAACAGATGATCAAATTGCTTGAGAAGTTCTCTCACGGAATCCGCAAGCCCACACTCGGCTGCGGCTCGAAAGCAGGCGAGTGTTGTTTCCGGACGCAGATTTTCTGAATTGTCTTGTGCACTCACCGTCTCAGAATTTTCCATTCGGCGAACCATTGCTTCAGCTGCCTGCGTGAGGGTAATCCCATAGAGAGTACTCGCCTCAAGAGTAGCTGTTGTTGCATGATTCCATTTGACAGACCAGACTTCTGTCAGATTTTCACGATTCCCCGTCGCTTCCGTATCGATGCGTTCGCAATATTGCACACCAACCAGATTGAGTCGCCGAAACGTGACCGCTCGAGCCCGATCGAGCTTCGATCGTAGAGGATCCAGTCGCATCGTTCGCGGTTCTTCTCCAATCGATTTTGGTCCGGGTAGTTTGAGTCGATCACACAATTCTTCAACCTGCACAGAAATACCACTTCTCGGCGTGTGGGCAGGTAATCGACCTGTCTTATGACCTATAAAAACAGATTCTGCAGCGCGAGCAATCTCACGACCGCGACCGTACAAATCGCCTTGAACAAGTGTGGTTTCAACCGCTTCGAGCAACTCCGCCCTCCCTGGGGCGGAATGACCGCGCAGCCGACTTAAGTCAGTCGCGATCCGCACAATTTCTGTTGCATCCGGAGTGCCTGCGACATGGCCAGCCTCACGCAGATGGCGACATAATTGGGTTGCGAAATGACTGATCACGCCGTGCATCTGTTCGACGCTACTGGTTTCAGACATTGATCGCTGCCAAACCGGGTCAAGGATCCCGGCTGGGTAGCCACTTCGCTGATCGAGCTGAGCATATGAGTAAGGAATCAGTGATGTCGTCAAATTCTCGACGGACGATGGCTTATCCTTTTCATATTCAAATTCATCGGGACATGTCCACAGCAGTGGATCTTCCAGAAGTGCGGAGGCATGAAACGAACCGACGATGGCAACCGATCGCTTCGGAGCCAGGGCAATTGCCTCCCGCATCGCGAGTTCCCGATGTGCATCTGCAGGTGTTGCTCCCTGAGAAGATTGCCGCATCATCCAGCCAAACAGCAAACCGGCTCGTCGAATCGATTCTGGAGAGGCATTTACTCCCGGAGTTTCAACGAATGTTTCCCAAAGAGCAGCTGTGTCCTTGGACTGATAACGATTCAACAGTTGATTCACGATCGGCGTCTCATCCGAATCCGATGACGAAGACGTGTCTGCAAAGCGAGATTCAATCTGAGACATTTTCTCCAAGGAAAGGTCGCAGGGGATGACCGGAATCTGATGTTTTGCCGCCCACCGAATTGCGATTAGCTCAGGAGAGAAATCGGCCAAAGGATAAAAAGAGAGCAATCGATTTCGCCCGGCTGCCGCTAACGCCACCGGCGCTTCGAGTTCATCATCTCCCAGATATTCAATCCACTTCTGAAAATCTGGCGGGAGTTCGAGCAGAATCGCTTCCGGCTGAGTCTTGGCCAATAAGTCTGGCATTACTCTAGCCAAAGCAGCCGAATGATGTCGGACTCCGATTAAAAACGGTTCCCGACAATCCGCCAGCCGCTCCAAAACATCCTGGGGAATTTCTGACTCCATTTACTAATAACGCCTATAAATATTTAAGAATCTAATCTTTCAGATAGATTATTAAAACAACGGTGGCGGGGGCGATCTCGAAGAGAAGCCCCCGAATCATTCGACTTTCGGGGGCTTCCGTTAAAAATCCTGATCCACTTCCTCAAGATTTTCACGCAGCTGATACATTCGCTTCCAGAGTGCATTGGATTCACTGCGTCGACGCACCGGGCCATCCCAATAGGCGAGCAATCGATCGCGGTCTTCCTGATTATCCTTGAGCACAACTCCCAGCAGATACCCCGGCAGTAACGAGACAGGATCTTTACGCGAAGAAAAATAAACCCCTTGCCGAGTAATCGCCGCTGCAACAGTGACCGCTTCAGCGGTACTCATCACGGCTGCTGGTCGTTCGATACTCCAGCCTTCTTCGGTCCGCCCTTCGCGCAGGTCGCGAAAAGTTGTGACGAGAATATCGAGCAGTTTTGCATCGATTTCTTCATGAGTTCCCGACTCAGTCAGCATGGCCTTGGCTCGACTCCGAACAAGTTCCACTTCCTGAGCAGCCTCGGCTATCGGATGGACGGTCTCAAAGTTGAAGCGGCGTTTCAAAGCAGCCGACATTTCGGAAACACCCCGGTCCCGCAGATTAGCCGTCGCAATCAAATTAAATCCGGGAGCAGCAAACACGCTTCCCCCTTCGCCTTCAAGTTCGGGAATCATCAATCGACGTTCGCTCAAGATACTGATCAAAGCATCCTGAACTTCCGGCAGACAGCGTGTGATCTCTTCGATCCGAACCAGCTTCCCGGTTTTCATTCCTGTCATGATCGGCGATGCGACCAGAGCTTCGGGCCGTGGGCCTTTATCGAGCAGCATGGCGTAGTTCCAGCCATAGCGAAAATGATCTTCACTCGCCCCGGCTGTCCCTTGCACTGTTAACGCACTCGAACCGCTGATGGCCGTTGTGAGCAATTCGCCCAGCATACTTTTGGCCGTCCCTGGCTGGCCAACCAGTAACAATCCTCGTTCTCCGGCCAGAGTGACGATACACCGCTCAACCAGTGCCCTCGGTCCAACAAACTTGGCCTCGATCGCCATCGACTTTGGCAAACCATCTGGCAAAGATACAGAGGCAGGAGCGCGAAGTGATTCGCCGTGCGTCCCGCAAATGAAATCGACGACTCGTTCCGGAGAAAGCAACCAACCCGCAGGTTTTGGCGAACTGTCGATGGCACGCAGGAAAGTGATTTGATCAGCATAACGCTCTTCGGCAGGGGGCTGCTGTCGCGTAGCGATGATTGGATCCGGTTCCTTTCTCTGCGTAGCGGTCGAACGTTTCGTTGTCTTCTTCGGCATACGGAAATGCTTTCCTGCTTGGAGATTGTAATTAAAACTGGGTTGAGGATTCGCTAGAGACTGGCCTCTTCATACTCTGGTTTATCACCATCGAGAATACGTTGCCAGACAGCTGGGAACAAATCTTCGTAGGGCCGCAGAACCATCGGCCCCCCAATCGGGAAATCGAGGCCAATGTCCAAGGCAAGATCGACCAGATGATCTTTTTTCCAAGCTTCAATCGGCAACCAGGGAGCTTTCAAATCGAGCCATTCTCCTGGAAGAAAGATCGACCGACCTGCTCGGGAACGTTTCGCATCAAGAACAAGTTCTTTTTCAACGAGTTCACCCGCTGCTTTTTTATAGCGGGCAGCAGTCCAATCGTTCCATTGCCGGACATTTGCAGTTGTCGGATCGGGAAGTGCAAGCACCTGAGCATACAACACGGCTGCATCCTCAGAAAGTTTGAGTTTTTTCTGAATGCCTGCCACCGTTTTGGGAGCCGTCAGCAGAGGGTTTTGAGGCCATTGATCTTCGGATAGAGTTCCTCCGAGAATGGCATGCGAAATTTTCTCGTAGCCTGGGCTGTTAAGCACGTTGACGATGGAAACGGAATTCGGATCTCCAGTAACTCGTTCGGGCCCAACTTCCATTTCGAGAAGGCCCCGTAACCTGGCGAGTGAATTCGAGTCCTTGAGAGAGGCCGGGTGAAATGCAATGAAAACATGATGTTTCGCGTCAGCGGCGGCACTAATCAATTCGTCGCTGTAGCGGTTTAGACCAGACTTTCGATCCTGTTTTGTTTTACCAAGATGTTTATTGGTCCACTCTAATGGCGTCATCGCCTTTTTTGCATCATAAGAGTAAATGTGAAGTGGGCGAAGTAAGAGCAGGGTCTTGGGGCTATTGAACAATGTGTGCACCTGCTTTAATAAGGCAGGCATAAACTCTCTGGCACCATGACCAAGTGGTGTCTCGTTATGCACCAACGCAATCAGTCTGGCAATGGAAGAGTATAATTCGACTCCTGCTACTGATTCACTTTTGTTTTTTGCGAACAGTCCAAGATAGTAATAGGAAGATTTCTCATAATTCTTGGAGTCATCGATCACAATCTCGCAGGGCTTCAATAACGGATGTTTCGGATCAGCCGCGACATCAAGCGTCGACTCGAGATCGGGCTGCTGATAGCGATAGGCCTGGCTAATCGAGGAAAGTCGTTTTTGCAAGGTCGCATCCAACGGCAGCCGCTTTGGCATATCCAACTTCCAGGTTTGCTCGATCGCTTTCAGGCACGGTGTCCGGTCTTCCGCAAACGGAGCCGCCAATCCTGGACTGATGACAGCCACCAGAAGCTTCTGCAGAACTTCAGAATTAATATTCTTCAAAGCCTGCCGGGCTGCATTGGTATCGATCACTTTCCAGCCGAGCTTCTTTCTTAACTCTGAAGGCAAAAAGTTACTTTCGTGTTTATGGATATTCAGGGCACACATCCAGATCAACCCGATCTCAGCAGGTGTTGCTCCCACACTCTCGGCAACCTGCTCCAGTTCCTCTTTTGAGGGGAGTGGCAACTCCTGATTCGCTTTGACAACTTTGAGAAACTCTTTGCACTGCTGATAGGTATCACGCGTTGGAAGCGAGACACAATCGAAAACTTTGTAGCCCGGTGGATTTCCTGGTTTTTTCGCCGTTGAATATCTCAGGATATGATAGAGCTGCGTATTGTAATTGTAACCAGCAATGATAATGAATCGATCTTCACCATTCTGAATGGTCAGCGATTTTCCAGTGATGGCCTCATCATCCTCATTGACAGAACTCGATTTTGATTTTTGCTGAAGTTCTGCACCCATCATCGAAAATGTTCCCGGTAGCTGAAACAGCTTCAAATCATTCCAGAATTTCAGGAATTCCAGCCAGTGTGTTTCCGCAGATGATTTCTTTAAAATCGGTGAGGGTTGAATTTTCCAGAATATCGACCAGCAACGTAGAGGGAATGATTCGAGTAAATTAAACCAGAGATAATTTGTTGGCGTAATTTCCGCCGAGCCGCGATTACCCGCCAGAAATTCCGAAACATCCTTCAAGTGATGAAGAAGAGAAGCATTCTCATGCCAATTGTAATAATGAATACTGTCAAGATCCCAATGAGCAGCAGCCTGATCGACCTGATTGGTTTCAACGAGTGTCGTTTCTTTTACGTCCTTTTGAGATTCCTCCATCATCAAATCACGGTGTTCATCAAATAAATGAAACTGCTCCTCGGCTCCTTTGATGACCTGGAGCAGTCCATAAACGAGCCGCTCGGGTGCTTTCGGCAGAAATTTCGCGATTGCATTTCGCAAATGAGTCGACTTCTCCGCATCCTTCAGTGTTTTGGCAGACTTCGCATGCTCACGATCTTTCGTCGCGGACAGCAACAGCAAATCACTCTGTTTTCGCGTGATTTTGCGAAGTGATTTTGAGGAAGCTTCATCCCGCAACTTCAACAGATGCCAATAAAGAATTGGTAATACCGTCGGCTGGCCACTGGCAGAATCGGTTTTACAATCACTGATCTCAGTAATTACCGTTTTCCCTTCAGGGTCCCAGATCGAATAACTTCCCCCACGCACATTGAAGGTTGTTACTGGTAGATAGCGATTTGTACCCGGTTGATTCAGCAGAGCAACAGGCACAATTCTTTCAGCATACGACTCCATTCCTTTAGTGGTAAAGGTCCTGCCGTCTATACCTTCACCAATAATAACATTGTCGCTTAGCCTAATGGCTTTCCAACCGAGTAAACCATTCTTACTACCCAGAGGAGAATTCTCTGTTCCAACTGGTGCAGCCAGCAATTCCGAGGCTGGAAAATGGACAGTCCCTCGGTCCGTTTCTTCAAACCAGGCGGGAACACTTTCACGCAGTTCCTTTCCCGTTTCCGGGTCGATACTTATCACCTTCTCATGATGTTTACTTGTCCTGTAATCATAATGATTTTCCACACGCCAGAAGTTTTCCCCATCGTGCAGGTACTCTGAAAATTCCGGTATACTCTTCTGCCCCGCGCGGCATAAACTCTTGCCAAAGAAGTATCTTCCCTCTGACATAGAAGTGGCCACTCTATTTACAGAACGTCCCCAGGAATATTCAATCTGAAATTCCTGTCCTGGATCACTCATCCAGATCAATCGGCAATCTGAATGATTGATGCGAACTTCAACTCCCAAATCCTTCCCGACTGGAAACAGATCCCGAAGAGTCCCCCCCTTGGGCAATTTCAACTCGACTTTTTCAATAGTGCCTTCTGGATGAATTCGATAAGCGTAAGTCCCTTCCACAAGAATGATTTCCGGGAATGTGAGATAGAGATTTGTTTCTCCATAACGCTCGCGGCGTATTTTTAATTTGTGTTTATCAATCGCGGCATCGAAAGCGGGAATGCCATACTCGTCGAAAATTCCCGCTTGCAAAGTCAGATGCAGACTCGCAGAAGGATCAATCGCAAGCAGTCGTTTATTGAGATCGGGAAACAGTTTGAGTGTCTGGGGCCACAATACGCCTTTGAGCTGTTTCTTTGCCTGTTTAAAACTTTCCAGTCCGCTCCCTTCCAGAGAGGTAATTATCTGATCAGTAAAATCGTGCCACAATTTTTTAATCGCCGGGCGATCTCCGGCGGCCAGTGGAAACGAACGTCGTTTCCAATCCGCTTGACGATAGTATCCAGAACGACTCGAACCCCGACACTGCAATGCATCATGGAGTCCACCGAAAATCGCGGGGAGATATCTTTCATCCTGAATGGAGAGGACAGGATCCTGATTCCGGAACTTATGATCGGGTTCAGCGATTAACCAGCCATCGAATGTGATGGAAGCCTGATCATCGACTTCAACTTTAACGTCACTTTTCAGGCAGGCTTCCAGCAGGTCGAGATCAATTTCCCTAGAAAATGACAGGGGATTGTCTTCGAGTATCAATCGCGGAATCAAATTCTCGAACATTTCCAGGACGCGAAGCGGAACGGGAGTCTGTTCTTTAATGATGCGACTGAACCACTCGACAATCGGTTCACCCAGAGGAGGGGCACCTTTGTGTTCATCTTCCCAGAGAAATTCCAGAGTTCCCCATTCTTCCAGTAAATTGATCCACGGCCACAATTTGCTTTCGCCGTAATAGCGGGTTTCCGGTTTCGTGTGTCTGAGTAAGGCGACTGCAAATTCAGGAGAGCGTTTCACCAGATTCTTACACTGCTTACTGCACGATTTCCAAAACTGATGTGCCGTCCGTCCCATCGCAGGCGCATGAATCGCTTCCAGCAGCCAGCTTTCCATTTCCGACTTCTCATCCAGACCGGCATTCTTTGCCAGCTTGTTGAAGTCTTTGGGCATCGCCGCCCAGGGAGCCATTCCGCCGAGAGTCCGCCTCAAGCATAGATCCCGAAAAATGCGAAAGGCTTCCTCAGGAGGATACTGATCGATCAAATCGCCGGCATAATCGGACAACGCTTTTCCAGCCAGACATCCAGCTAGCACAAATTCGAGAACAACATCGCGTCGTCTTGCCCGATCCGATTCCAAAGCATGCACTCGCTCGGCTTCAAGTGACTTCGTGAGTGCTCGGCCCGCATAGGTTTGATTCCCCAGGTCTTTATAAGTTCGACCAACTTCTTCCCAATAGGGCGGCAGGAAGTGACGGACAGATCGCCCCAGCTCTTTCGCTAATTCCGTGTAGACATCCCAGGCGTGCCCCGGCTTAGACTTCGCTTTTCGAGCCGCTGCCTTCATCCGTTTCACAAGATTGAGTGCATAGCGAGCATTGTCTGGATCATTCACCAGAGCCCACGCGGCAAAGCCCAGACTGCGACGCTGTTGGATGGCAATCGGTTTGGAGATCTTCGGTGTCTCGAACCCGAGAAACTCCATCGCCAGATCTTCGGCTTCTCCCAATCGATCGGAAGTGAGTCGCACAACTGCTCGATCTCCCAGCGCCGGATGTCGATAATCGCGGGCGACGATTTCTTCGGTCGCTTCGGAATCGACTTTTGATTTGATCGGCAGCAATCCCCCAGCTTCCAATTGAATCGATGTGACACTCATCATTCAGCCTCCGATTCTTTTTCCACTGTTCGCTTGGCGTAAATTTGAGTCGCCATCAAAACTCCCTCACTGAATGTCACCGCACCGACACTCGAAATTTTCTGAGGCTTTTGCTCGGAATTCACAAAAATCAAATCGTCTGTGTAAGTCTCCCCTTCCGGGTAGTCGGCTCCGATCCAGTATCTCGCTTCGAGGGGCTTGCCGTTCTCCCAGAGTTTCGAGCAAGCATAGCCGCCGCGTACAGGAAAGCCGAGTCGTCTGCACAACGAAGTCGCAAAGTTCAATTGTTCAAATTTTCCGTTTCGGAAATCGGAGATGTAATCCTGTTTGAGTTGTTCCTCGCGTGGAGCAAAGATCGGACGAAAGATCTGCTCGACCGATTGCGAGAAATTCATGTCGGCTGCGATTTCCCGTAAATCTTCCAGACCATCGATCAGAATCGGATGCGGAAAAAGAATTTGAGCCGCCTTGATCCACTGCGTTTCGCCATCACGATCAACAACACCCACACCTTTTTTGGAATCGATCTCCCGCAGCAAACCTGTCTGTGTGGCATCACTCTTGCCGCGACCATCGAGCGGGCAGACGATCATATTTCGCAGCATTTCCGACCAGTCAGGATCAATCCAGACGGAACTCAAGACATGAATCGGAATAGGCAATGAGCGAAGCATCCAACGTTCGATAGCACGTTGACAGCTGATACGATGTTCGGCCAGCCATTCGCACATTGCCGAGAGTTGTTCAGCCAGTTCGCTTGTCTTCAGATTCTTCGGGACAGCGGAAAGTTTTTTTCCTTTGGCATTTCTGGCAACGAGCTTGCCATTCTTAACTCCAAGGGCGTAACCATCATCACCCTCTATCCAGATAATTTCTTCACTTGAAGAAACCGAACCCTGCGCAGATGTTTTCGCCATGCTGATCTTCTCTGGAAAATGAAAGACGGGAGATTGATCAAGTCAGGCTAACGGATTTTGCAGTAGTCGACAATTATTCAGCCTGCCAGTTCAAGAAAAAAATACCGACATTTCAATGTCGAGATTGGACTGAGGAAACAGGTTTCAACTTCAAAGCGATGCAGATGGATTTTGTATTTATTGAGATCGCTCTACAGAAAAAACATCTCCTGTGGGATGATCTGGCAGCGTTTCTTTCCAATCACGAATTTGTTCGAGTAGCTGATTGGTTACCAGTGGACTTGTTTCACTGAGATCGTTCTTTTCGTATGGATCATTAATGATGTCATACAATTCCAGATGACTGAAATCTTGATTGGCCATCATTTTCCAATTCTGATCCACAATCGCCCAGGTAACCCAATGATAAGGTTGATTGGCTCGTGGTGGCCACCTCGCCTGCATTTTCCAAAAGAGTGGTTTTTCCCGATATTCCGAACCATTTCCCAATAAAGCGGAAATTTGATTGACTCCATCAGGGTGATAATCTTCAGGCAAAGCGACGCCAGCAATGCTACAAAAGGTGGGGAGCAAATCGACTGCTGAAATGAGTGAAGTTTGATCAATTTTCCCTGCTGGAATTTTCCCCGGCCAACGGGCAATAAACGGAACATTGATACCTCCTTCAAATAAAGCTGCTTTATAACCTTTCCGTCCTGCGGTAATCCCTTTCGAGGCTGCAATTCCCCAGCCCGCGCCGGTTGCGGTATCGTATTGTAGTGTCAATTCCGTGGATTGAGACGCTCTGGCAGGACCGTTATCGGAACTGAAAATGACGAGGGTGTTTTCTGAGATACTGAGTCGATCAAGTGTCGACAATACTTCTCCAATTCGGTCATCTGCATGAGAGAGAACTGAAGCATAGATCCGATCGGCATCATCCTCCATGTCGCGAAATCGCCACTCATATTTGGGAACCGTGTGAAATGGTGTATGAGGCTCATGTAACCACAGATTGATAAAAAAGGGTTTGTCATCAGCGACCGATTTTTCGATAAAGGCATTGGCAGATCTGGCGTCTTCGTGGACGGGCATCTGCTCTCCTGCACAATTAAACGCCCCATATTCATCGTAGCCATATTCACTCGGCAACGGAGAATCGGGAATCATATTGTTGGAGAGATGCCATTTGCCGAAGTGAGCCGTTTGATAGCCTCCCTTTTGAAGTAATCGAGGCAGCGTTGTGACTTCGGGACTGAGCCAGTCGGGCATATTGCGTTTTGCATTACTGGGAACCCAGGCAAAGTGGCCATCAATGTTGTATCGAGCTGGGAAATGTCCCGTCATCACAGCCGTACGACTTGGAGAACAAACTCCACTGGCAACCGTGAAGCGATAAAAGTCTGTTCCTTCGCGAGCCAGTCGATCGATATTCGGCGTTTTAACATAGGGATGGCCATGGCAACCTAAATCCCCCCAGCCCCAGTCGTCTGCAAAAATAAAAATAATGTTCGGCTTATCAGAAGCCAGAGAAACATTCAGGAACAGTAAGACTAAAAGCGGCGCGATTTTGAAATGATTCATGAATGACCTGCTCATACCTGATGACAGTTACTCGGACTTTTTCCCTGCTTTGATTGCTTTAAGTTCCTGAAACTCGGGGCGTGATTTATAATAATCGTCTAGTGGATAACAACCTGAAATCAAACCATTGCGGGGACCGGTGGTACAGTCGCTGAAGGTGCGACAGATTTTTTTAGTGGCTCGATAATCTTCGCCATTCAGAATTTGAGCGGGCATCTGCCATTGACTTAATACGAGTCTGCCGATGCCGACAAAATCGACATCTCCTCGTCGCACGACTGCCTGGGCAATGTGAGGCAGATACTCCTGGAAATAGGAGTACGCAGAACCCACCATCGGCAAATTTGGGACCGCTTTTTTCAACCGAGCGACTGCCTCTATTTGGCGGACACAACCGACGAGCGGATCTTCCGGTGGTTGATAGCCATCCGATGGTGGGAAGTAAGCCGGTCGTTGGATATGAGGATTGTAGTAAGGGGACCCCGCAGTCAGATTGACCATGACGACGCCGAGTTCATCACGCATCATTTCGAGTAACTGAATCGGTTCGGTTAAATCCATTGTTAAAGGATCGGAGCGATCGCAACCGAAGCCGGGGTAACTTCCATTTTGATAGGGCGTCGGCTGACCGATTCCCGGTCGCCCGGTTTTCTCATCAAAAGATTCTGGCTGGAACGGTAAAAAATCGAAGAGAGAGAGCCGTACCCCGAGCATTAAATTCGGACAGGCAGCTTTCACAGCCTGACAAATCTCTTTGAGAAATCTCGCGCGATTTTCAAAACTGCCACCATATTTCCCTTCACGGGAAAATGCGGATAAGAATTCGTGGCCCAGATATCCATGACAATGCTTGATATCGACAAAGCGATATCCGATTTTCTCTGCAGCCTTTGCAGCATCGACATATTGCTGAATCAGCTTCTGGATATCTTCATCAGTGAGGTAAGTCATCCCCTGCTGATCCGATAATTTCACGCGTTCATCGAGCAGAGGATGATGATAGGCCACTCGGGATTCCAGACGAACTTTTTCATTCGGTCGACTGAAACGGCCAGAGTGTGTTAACTGCAAACCAACCAGAAAATCGTCCAGAGCATCGTTGCCAAAGGTGTCGGTATGAGCTTTGTTGAGTGTCTGTAGCAAGTCACTGAGAGATTGTTCGTTATCCGGATGATAGTAAAGTTGATTCGGATTCGCGCGACCTTCCGGACAGACCGCGACCGCTTCACCACCCCAGATCAATTTGCAGCCGGACTCGCCGAAGTGCTGCCAGCGTCGCAAAGTTTCTTCACTGGCTTTGCCATCGCGAGTTGCATCCCAGCCTTCCATTGGATGGACAGCCCAACGATTTCCGACTTGAAAGTCTCCTACCGTAATTGGCTGAGCCAGTGGAGAATCTTCTACGGCAGAGAGAGCTTCATCATCGATTTCGATCGAAAGATCAAGACTTTGCAAATACTCGCGAAACTGCTCGGTTGTTTTCAGAGATGCGATGCGTCGATAGGCCATACGATTGAGACTTCATAGAATAAAAACAAGGGGAAGTCCGGCTATCGTAGAGTGAATAATCGTTCTGTGCAAAGCAAAAGGCACTCTCCGCCTTGAGAGTGCCCGACATGCAATTCGTACTGGATCAATTCCGCTTACCACCGGTAGTAGAAACCCCGATAACCTGTGTAGTAACCCGGTGCCCGATAGTAGCCACCCCAGTAGTTTGGATATGTGTATCCATAATATCCAGCGGTGTAATAGCCAGGCGTGTAGATAGCTGCAGGTGCGTAATAGGCTGTTGGAGCATAATAAGCTGCTGGTGCAGCGTAAGCAGGTGCGTAATACGAACGGTAAGCCCCGTAATTGTAGCCGCCGTAGTAGTTACTGGTGTATCCGCCGTAATAGCCGTAGCGGCAATGACGCGCCTCTGCGGTTTCTGGATTTGGCAGGAGCGTGAATCCTGCGACAAGCATCGCCAAAACTAAAAGTCGTTTCATGTTTGGTTTCCTCCCGAAGGTGCTACTTTTGTCCCGGTACGCTCCCCCCAAGAAGCGCATCCTACTCAAAGTTAAGTCTACAAATTCTCAGGCATTTTGCATGCCTTCTGCAGAAAAATTAATTTTATCGTTAAAATTGGACATAAATTTTTGTTGACCAATTCAAAAAAGTTGATCCCGAATTTCCCTGTCGATCTGAGTAGGATTCAATAATTCATGTAGGAAACGCACATTTTTTGCTTACTGAGCAAGTTGTGAATAAAATGGTGTGAAAACTGCTTTGCATATATTGTCCGCAGTGATCTGTCATTTCGACAGGAATAACATTCCCCGAAATTTCATTCCTGCCCGCAAAAAAAGATTGATCAGCGAGCAGCCTTGCATCGTATTGAATGATGAGCGACCGCTCACAATAGAAATATATGGAGAAGAAAGAATGTACGGTTATTTTGGTTTAATGATTTTTACAGCCCCGGCCATCCTGCTGATGATGTGGGCTCAATATCGCGTGAAGTCATCTTTCGCAAATGGACTGCGTGTCCCGACTCGAATTTCGGGAGCCGCCGCAGCGCGACATATTCTGGATATCAATGGACTTCAATCTATTGATGTTGTGGAAACACCCGGGCAATTATCCGACCATTACGATCCGCGGGAAAAAGTCGTCCGCTTGAGTCACGATGTCTATCAAGGACACTCAGCATCTTCCGTTGGGATTGCAGCCCACGAAGTTGGACATGCGATTCAAGATGCAGAAAATTACGGGCCATTAGTCATCCGTAATGCAGCCGTCCCGGCGGCTCAATATGGAGGAACCGCTTTTTCGATTCTGTTGATTCTGGGAATTCTGCTGCACAGCATTCATTTAATTCTGCTGGGGATTGTGCTGTATGGGGGCTTGGTCTTCTTTCAGTTGATCAACCTGCCGGTTGAGTTTGATGCCAGTAATCGCGCGAAACAAATTCTGGCGGATACCGGCATGGTTGATACTGATGGGGCAGCCGCAGTGAACAGTGTTCTCAACTCAGCCGCATGGACGTACGTCGCAGCGACACTGCAATCGGTCCTGACTCTGGCTTACTACTTGATGATTTTTGCGGGTGGTCGCCGGGATTAATTGATGGTTATCAAATCCGTCTCTGGCAATGGATATGCTTCACGTGCCCCTGGAGAAGCACTAAAGTTCTTTCATGAACGAACCCATCATTTATCTTGACGCCAATGCGACGACACCGCCAGATCCAGCAGTCTGGGAAACCGTGCGGTCTGTCGCTTCGGATTGTTACGCCAATCCCGGGAGTACACATCAACTGGGACGGAAAGCTCGGAAGAGTCTGGAAGAATCTCGCGCGATCTCTGCTCGTGTACTCGGTGCACAACCGAAAGAAGTGATCTTTACGAGCGGTGGCACGGAATCGACGAATCTGGCATTGATGGGACTGGCGGCTACCGTTCCTCCGGAACGACGAACCATTGCGATCACTGGTGGAGAACATCCCGCGACAGCTGAGTGTGCAGATCGACTGGTGAAGCAAGGCTGGATGAAAATCCTGATCCCACTTGATGCTAATGGGCTGATTATTACCGAGCAACTTGATCAGTTGCCCTGGGAAGAAATCGGATTAGCAGCGGTCATCTATGCCAATAATGAAACCGGTGTAATACAAAATGTCTCGCAGGTTCGTCGTCTGTGTGAGCAGCATCAGACACCCTGGCATCTCGATGTCGTTCAAGCAGTGGGACGCATTCCCGTTTCGTTTCACGAACTCGGTGCCACTGCAGCCAGCTTTGGTGTGCATAAAGCTCATGGCCCACGGGGCATTGGTGGGTTGCTGCTGAAGGATGAAGTCCCTTTTGTTCCGACCGCAGTCGGAGGTTTCCAGGAAGCGAGCAGGCGTCCGGGAACCGAAGCTGTCGCTCTGGCTGCTGGCATGTCGACGATGTTGAGTGAATGGGAACAGCAAAGCGATTCCATCTACAAAAATCTGCAGGAATTGCGGGATCGTTTCGAAAGACAGCTCGAGCAGCAGATCAGTCCACTTATGATCAATGGTCGTAATGCATCGAGGCTTCCTAACACCTCTAACATGGCATTTCCTGAACTTGAAGCCGAGGCCATTTTGATCGGGCTTGATCTGGCGGGCATCTGTTGTTCGCTCGGCAGTGCGTGTGCCAGTGGATCAGCCGAACCTTCTCCCGTGTTGCTGGCGATGGGAGTCGAACCACAACTGGCTCGCTCGGCCTTGCGTTTCAGTCTGCATAAATATTTAAAAGAAGCAGAAATCGATGAAGCGGTTCGAAGAATTGTCGAAGTGGTTTCCCGGCTCAAAGATCTATAATTTGATCTATGGTCTTGGGACTAGAGTCAGGCAGTTTTTTGGGACAACCGACCCATACAGCCATATGCAAGTATTAATTTGAATCAGGACCTCTCGAAACTTACTGGCCACTGGACACTCAACACTGGCCAACTCAACCCTAACCTTCATCCCTCAACTAATGCGCATCTTCTACAGTGATCATCATGTACTGCCGCTCTCGTCGGGGCATCGGTTTCCGGCTGAGAAATATCGGTTGCTTCGAGAGAAGTTGATAACCGATGCGATCGTCGAAGGCCATCAGCTCTCTCCATCAACACCTGCAACTGATGAACAGCTTTTACGAGTTCATACTCCAGAATATATCGAATCGATTGTCAATGGCACGATTGAGCCGAAGGCGATGCGGCGAATTGGATTTCCGTGGTCGCCGGAATTAGTGATTCGTTCCCGCCATTCGACCGGAGCTTCGATCGCCGCTGCTCAAACGGCTTTAGTAGAGAGCCTGGGGATCAATCTGGCTGGGGGAACCCATCATTCGTTTGCAGATTGCGGGGAAGGTTATTGCGTCTTCAATGATGTCGCATGTGCAGCTCGTGAGTTACAGATCAATCATGGCGTCGGTCAGATTCTCGTGATTGATTGCGATGTGCATCAGGGAAACGGCACAGCTTCTATTTTTCAGCAGGATTCCTCCGTCTTCACGTTTTCCATTCACGGAGCTAAAAACTTTCCACTCCATAAGGAAAAAAGTGATCTCGACATAGCCCTTGATGATGGAGCAGAAGATGATCAGTATCTGGCAGAACTGGAACGCGGCTTAAAGGAATGCTTTGCCCGCTGCGAACCGGAATTCATTTTTTATCTGGCAGGTGCAGACCCCTTTTATCGGGATCGATTCGGCAAAATGAAATTGACCAAAGCCGGTTTGTTAAAACGAGACGAACTCGTATTGAGTCTCTGCAGTGAGAAGAATCTTCCCGTCGCCATTTCCATGGCAGGAGGATATGCCCCTGATTTAAATGACATCGCTGAAATTCAGGCCAATACAGTTCGCATTGCCTTGCAAAAAGTTGGGAACTGAATAATTAAAGCAATTTCCAATTTAAGTAGTCCATTCTGTCACAGACCTCATTCCAACAACTGTGCCTTCTTGACCAGTTGTAAAAATTCCTCTCGATATCCGTGAGGATCATCACCCAGGTTTTGCTCGGCGATCGAATTCACCCGTTCGAGAGTCATCGTACCACAGTGTTTCGATTCTCGCAGCAACATGCCGAAGGCTGCCACAGCTGAAGCGAAATGGAAATCTGTGGAGGCTTCCGTTAAGGACAAGTCCTGTTTCTTCACTGTCAGGCTGATCGGTTTACTATCGAGGCCTTCGGGATCTTTATAACGCAGTCTGACTGTCAGCAACTCGTCAGTATTTGCGGAAGCACTCAATTCCGACTCCTGTTGATACTTTGAAGGTTCAACTTCAGCGACCTCGGATTCAATTCCAACAGGCACCAGTTCATACAGCGCGGTCACAGTATGTCCCGCTCCTATTTCTCCTGCATCCTTCGTGTCGTCCAGAAAATCCTCATTTCTGAGCATTCGATTTTCATAGCCGATCAGCCGGTACGATTGCACTTGTGCGGGATTGAAATCGACCTGGATTTTCACATCTTTGGCAATCGTGATTAGCGTGCCAGACATTTGCTCGACAAGTACCTTCTCTGCTTCGTTCATCGAATCGATATAGGAATAGTTGCCGTTTCCTTTGTCAGCAAGCAATTCCATGGTGGAATCTTTCAGATTGCCCATTCCGAAACCGAGCACACTCAGAAACACTCCACTCTTTGCCTTATTCTCGATCAGATTAACCAGATCAGACTGATTCGTTCGCCCCACATTGAAATCGCCATCAGTACAGAGAATAACGCGATTGACTCCTCCTCTAATAAAGTTGTCACCCGCGATACGATAGGCCAGTTCGATACCCTCACCACCATTGGTCGAACCACCGGCTTCCAAATCATCCAGCTTCGAGAGTATCTCTGTTCTGTGGTCGGCACTTGTTGATGGCAGCACCAGACCAGACGCTCCTGCATAAACGACAATCGCAATCCGATCATTTTCTCCCAGTTGTTCCAGTAGCAGCTTCATAGACGATTTGACCAGCGGGAGTTTGTTGAAATCCTCCATTGAGCCCGAGACATCGAGCAAAAAGACGAGGTTGGAGAGTGGTCGATTCTCCAGTTCAATTTCCTTTCCCTTCAAGCCGATCTTCGCCAGCAGATGACTTTCTTCCCAGGGACATTCCGCGACTTCCACATGCACGGAAAATGGATCGTCGCCCGTTGGTGGTGAGTAGTGGTAGTCGAAGTAATTGACCAACTCTTCAATCCGCACCGCTCCCGCTGGCGGCAATTGATTCCTGTTCAGAAACCGTCGTAAATTCGCATAGGAAGCGGTATCGACATCGACGGAAAATGTCGAAAGAGGGTTTGACTTTGAGAGCAGAAACGGATTCTCAACGATGTGATCGTAAGCTTCGGTGTTGAATTCGGTTCGATTCTCTTCACTGACAGCTGTATGCGGGGAAGTGTAATAGAACTGCTCCGATGATACGGGAACAGCTCCACCGTGCCGTGCAGCTTCTCGCGCCTCACCGCAGCCAGAAACAACCAACGCCAGTGCACACAATAAATTGATGCCTGTGAAGCACGTAAACTTTGTAGCGAAAGTCATCATTGCCTCCGACACGTGTAGAAGAGAAAAGAGAAAGGGAGCCAGTCGTTAGAACATGACCAGTGAGACACATGCTTGCGAGTTGGACAAATGCGAATCTACCTTTATGTACGAGAGCAGGCGGAATAGTGCTGGACAAAAGCTAAGAAAATTCAGAAAAAGTCTTGTGCTAAGTCACGACTTTATTATTGAATTTCTTTTCATTCATCCGAATTCTGTTGTCGGGCTGAAATGAAATGCTTGCCATCAGTTTCGATTTGCAGGTTGGATTAGCAGAACGTGAATTCCATCCTGCGATTGCCAGCTTGCAAATAAGATTGAGATCTGCGAATAAGCATCACGCAGAAGCTTTGCCTTGAGGCAATGGAATGAGCTTAGGGATCGGCATGCGTCGACCGATGATTTTTCCGTGGTGTTGTCGCAGTTTTTGGAAGTCGACCTGTAGAAAATTCATGAGTTGTGACGGCGGAGCCATCTGCAGATACTCGTCCACATATCGATCCATCAGGCGATCGTATTCTTTCTGGCTCGATGAGTGAGCATGATATCGTCCGCCAAATCGACGGATGTCTCCATCGAACTTCGGGCTGATGTGATACAGTTCGTGCAGAACTGTAATCATCTTCTCGCGAAAGGTATTGTCCTGAAATCGCGGGAGATAGAACGTGAGCAGATACAGCATTTCATGCCGACCCAGATAAACCCGCTGGACCGACCAGGTTCTGCCCCGTTTTTTGGTCGTTAAAGAGCCGTTCTCAAAACGTAACGGCGTGAGCTTGGCTTGAACGCCATAGATGCCCGGCGTGCGGGCTTGAGCAAATGTGACCGCGACCTGTTCCATCGCAATATGTTGAAAGACTTCCAGACGATGGCAGACATCCTGGCACAGGCGTGTCATTGCATCGGTAAAGTCGAATCCCGATCGACTGGTCATGGCAATTACTCAAATGGCGAAACAGACTTGGCTGCCTGGGCAGCTTCAAAATTTTGAACGTGAAATCGATCTGGAATATTAGGAGATGAACCGGTTTCAATAAAGCCCTGAAGGCGATACTGTTTTCCATCCTGCAAGCCCTGCAACACATCGTTTGAACCAACTAGTGGTAATCGACCTGCATTTGAATTGGCCCCTGATCCAATCGGCTGAAATTCCAGGACCCAGCCATTCGACTGTGGATCGCGTCGAACAGTCCCTTCCAAACCACTCGAAGCTTCGGGAGTTTTCGCATCCTGCAACGGTGGAGCAGCAGCCACTTCAAACAGATTGGGAGTGTTCATCGGTTGTGCCTGAGTTTCCTCAGCCGCTGGAAACCCCTGAGGCTGAGGACGGCTCGTCACGATTGGAGCTTCAAATTGACTTTCTGAAGTCATTTCAACAGAGCCTGCATTGTCATTATCAGAACGAAAATCTGCCTGGGCGACCGATTGTTCTCCCTGAGGTGCAAATGTGTTTTGCGGATAATTGCTTTGTTCGAAGTACGGAGAGTTGCTACTGGTTGGATCGTTGTATCGGGGGACGGAATTGTCCTGACCGGAAGAACCTGGTGTCGTTGGAGAGGCACCAAATGGAGGCGCATTTCCTGTATTTGAAGGTGATGAAGGCTGGTAGTATGGATCGTTGGGCATCGAAGAAATCGATGGCGAAAGCTGACCGGTTGGCGTCCCGTAAGGAGCAGGCGAACCGTATGGTGCGGGAGCGCCATAGGGAGCAGGAGCCCCATAAGGTGAAGATTGATAAGGGCCATAAGGCGGTTGGTTATAGGCAGGCTGATAACAACCTGAGACCGCAACCATTAGTGGCACGATTAATAAAACAGTTCGTAAAGAAACGAACGGTGATTTCGTTTTCATAATTGGCATCCTTGCCCGCATTTCGCGAATTAGTCGATCAATTGAAGTAGCCCGGATCATCCTGGTACATTCCGTTGTGATCGTCGGCAATCCCCATTGCCGTATGACTCTTAATGTTCAGTCGGTACTTCCGACAACTTAAGAGTTTAGTGTTCCCCCCGAACGAAACGACCTATCTTAGACAGGCGAATTCGTGCAGGCAATTCATGAGAAATCGCCCCCTGCGATTCCATTAGCCGCAGATTGTGCAACATCTTTCAAAACGTGTCTACCCCATTATTTTGATTGATTTTTTCAGATCATTTTGAAGTCGCGAAAATCCATCAAAAGGCATCAATCAGGAAATTTCCCTGGTGATCGATCGCATCAGGATACAGTTTCTGAAGCTCGACTCTCAATTTTTCAGCGGCTTCAGAATCTCCAGCCTGTTCAAGATGAGCCGCCAGGAGCAGGCGGGCATATGCACCAACCTGAACGCCGTCGCCATAAAAGCAATCACTGAAATCATCAATCGCCTGTTGGAGATATTTTTTCTGTTCATCACCAGTTGTTATCTGACCGAGATATAAAATCGCACAACCGGTTCGATTGGCTTTTTGATACTTCTCAACCAGTGCTTCTAAACTTTGCTGAGCCTGTTCCGTTCTCCAGTTTCTGTTGGCCACCTGATATAACGATTCAATTTCTCGAAGTTGTTCGATCGTGTAAACTTCACGATCCTGTTGCATGCGATTGCGAGCCAGTTGTCGCTGTTCGGCAACAATATTTTCCAATTTGATTTTATTCAGAACGGGAGCAACCGCTTCCTCCAACGAGTTCAATCGCTGTTCCAGTTCGGCGATTCGGGCTTTTAATTGATCAATCGATTCTGGCTCATCGGACCAGACAGCAGCTGTGAATGTACACAGTAGGAGTACGGGAATGAGTTTTAACATCTTTCTGTTCCTCACTTTTGAATAGTTAAATCCTGCAACAAATAAAATCCGGGCTTCCAATAGTCTATTGAACAAGAATCTCTCGGGTGGCGGGGGCGCTCCGCTTTAGCGGAAGCCCCTGGAAGCTCAACGATTCGGGGGCTTCTCTTCGAGAGTGCCCCCGCCACCCGTGTTTAATTGCTTTTCGTAGTTAAGCTGGTGTGGACCGGTCTATTTGCGGTTTGAGAATTCTCCAGTTTTCAAGTTGAACTTGGTGTCGCATCAATGATTGACAAATGCCTGTTTGAGCAGTTGATTATCGAATGCTGTTGGTACTTCACCCTCTGACGCAAACAGATATAAGGCTGCGATAATAATACTGTTCAACGTAGCGGTGATCAGTGAGACCAGGATCAAACTGAAAATACCACAGGCGACCAGGGCTCCAGCCAGTACGAATTGCTCATTGAATGCCAGGAAAATTCCAAAACCAATCGGAACGAAGCAGGCGATGGTTGCCAGAAAGGAAATAAATCCAATTCCGAAATTTGCAGAGAGCGATTCTCCCCAGGTTTTTTTCAATACAGAAACCGAACGTTTGAAGGCATCAATCGGCCCCGCTTTTTCCACAACCAGAATAGGAACCACAAAGTATGTCGTGACAGACCAGGCCGCTCCAAGCAAGCCCGCAACAATTTGCCCGACTTTTTCTGAGCGTGATTCAATCACCTTGAGGATCACACCGACCGTTGCACTTAATAATGCCCAGCCTGCGATTTGTGGCAATCGATTCATCGAAGCGCGAAAGCCATCGGCGACAGTCGGGTCGCCTCCCTTGAAACGTATGATCGCACAAGCAACTAGAGCCGAATTGAAAAATACAATCACAAAGTAATTTACAAAGTAGAATGCGAACAGAATGATATAGGCAATCGGATTCTGAGATTCCTCTGGAGAGATCTGACCATCGTTCAACACGACATCGACATATCCCGTAGCAAACAGCGGTACGATAAAACTTGCGAGCACAAGCAGACAGCAAAACCCACTGACGATGGGGAAGACCAGCAGCTCTTTATCGAGCATCAACACCCGCCAGCTTTGCTTCGCCAGACTCCAGCCGTTCGAGATTCGTTGAAACATTGTTGCTCCTTTAAAATTCCATGATGCCAGTATTCAGTCGACTGTAATGTACACCATCTGCAAAGAGAGCAACGTATCAAATCCCCATGTCGTTCAAAAATTTATTCTTTTATTCTCTATTCCGATCGAATCTCCCTATGCTTATGAATAAACAGA
The DNA here is from genome assembly GCF_007859715.1 of Rubinisphaera italica. Lineage (NCBI taxonomy): Bacteria > Pseudomonadati > Planctomycetota > Planctomycetia > Planctomycetales > Planctomycetaceae > Rubinisphaera > Rubinisphaera italica. The sequence continues at coordinate 5,781,941 of NZ_SJPG01000001.1, read as the reverse complement.
TCAATCTCATGTAACTGTTCAACAAACTCGGCAGCAGCCTCTGGGTCTCGATGTATTGATCGTTCGAGTTCCGCCCACTTATATAAAACCGCTTTCTTAAGAACCGCATCTTCAGTACGGCTGGCCTGACGATATTTCTCGCGGCGATCATTCAACTGCAGCAGTTTCAGGTTCTCCGGAATTTCGATCTCTGAGAGTTCGATTCTTTCAGAAAGATAAATCGTCAGCGTCGGAGCAAGATCCCAGGCGGGCTCGATATGTTGATGTTTAATCATTGCTTCCGCGATGCCACCTACGATATGCACATCCCAGTCGACGATTGCATTTGTCTTCAAAAATTCGACTTTACGAGCAGGACCGGGTAGCAGGATGACTTGAAGTTCAGGGACATCTGTTTGCGCAAATTTCTTGAGTATGCGATTTAAGTCCTGTGTTGTCCCGGAATATGATAAGGTTTGGACTTCCCCAAGAATAGTGGGCGCGGGGTAATGGTTAAGTCACTTGTACAAACTGCGCAGGGCTCAGATAGCCCAGTGCAGAATGTTTCCGTACTCGATTATAAAACACTTCGATGTATTCAAACAGGCTCGATCGAGCCTCTGAACGCTTCTTGTATCGCTCATGATGAACGAGCTCTTTCTTCAACGTCGCAAAAAATGACTCCATGGGAGCGTTGTCCCAACAGTTCCCTTTCCGGCTCATCGAACAGGTGATTCCCATCGAGGTCAACACCTGTTGATAATCCTCGCTAGCGTACTGACTCCCGCGGTCTGAGTGAAGCGTTAATTCTTTGAGGTCTGCATTCGACACGGCCTCCTGATCCACTGCCATCCTCAAGGCATTGACCACCAGGTCTGAGGTCATGCGTTCGGCCATCGACCAGCCTACAACTTTGCGCGTATACATATCCAGCACTGCTGCCAGGTACAACCAGCCCTCCTCAGTCCAGATGCAGGTGATGTCACTCAGCCAAACTTCATTGCTTTTTGTCACGGCATCAAACTGACGATCCAGATGGTTCTCAGCCACGGGCCGGGAATGATTCGAGTCCGTGGTGTTTTTGAACTTCTTCCTGGTTTTTGCCTGAATTCCAGCCTGATTCATCAATTTGGCCACCGTATTCTCTGAGACCTCATAGCCGCGTTCCAGCAATTCTCTATGCATCCGAGGAGAGCCATACACTTCTCGTGTCTCCTGATGAATCTCCTTCATGGCCTGTGTCAACTCCTGTTGATTCTCCTGGCGTATACTCATCGGACGATTCTTCCAGGTGTAATATCCACTCCGGGAAACCTCGAAGATTTCACACATCCGAGCTACTTCAAAGTCTTCTTCATGGTCATCAATAAAGGTAAATCTCACTGATTTTCCTTCGCGAAAAAGGCTGCTGCTTTTTTTAAAATCTCTCGATCCATTCTCAGCTTACGATTCTCCTCGCGCAGCTGTCGCAACTCTTCACGTTCGGATTCAAACAACTTCTCGTTGGACTTCGATTCTTTGCCGCTCATGAACTTCTCTTTCCAGTTGCGTAAAACACTGACATGAATATCCAGGCGTCGAGCCGCCTCGGCCAGCGGATAATGCTGCTCGGTCACCAGTCCCACGGCATCCCGCTTAAACTCTTCAGAATAACGCCGCCGCGTCCGTTTTCCAGCCTGTGATGATCCCGACATAGTCGACTCCTCTCGGAGAGCTTACACTCTCTTTTGGGCGCCCACTATTCTTGGGGAAGTCCAGTTTCATTGCCGTTCACCCACCAGTAATGTACTCGAGATTCATCGTTAATTGTTTCAATTAATCCTGGCCATGAGTCGTAGTTTGCTTCGGCAAGCGGCTCATTTCCTTCCCGGCCTTCACCGATAGCAAATGTGAATGAACAATAAAAAGCCGGTAGCAGGTATAGTACGACTGCAATTGCTCTAGGATAGCGGAACGGACTGATACAAAAACTTGACTGTAGTGACATTTTTATTCTCCTTAAGAGTCTCTGTGCAGAAATTTTCATTGTCTCGATGATATTTGTCAAACAACTCGTCGCACTAGAGATATTGACGCCCCCTACACTACGATAGTTCCTGAATGCAGATGCGATTCCCGATCAATTCTGCAAATTGAGTGAATTAAACACCTCCTCCCAAGATGATTTGTCTGGAATTGAAGATGGTTACAAAAATCGCTGGTTTGAAACTCTTTATCGGTCTCCTGTTGAGTTTATGTCTCCTGCCTCAAATCGCCCAGGCTGATGCCACTGAGGACTTTCATCTGTTGCTCGATGATCACTGGGAATGGAATCTGAAAACCAATCCGCTCGAAGCGACTTATCTGGGAGACAAGCGTTACAACGACCGCTGGCCCGATTTGAGTCTCGAAGCTCTCGAAAAAAACAACGAGCAGTTAAAAGCCTACCTGAAACAACTTAAAGCGATCGACCCTTCTCAACTCGAAGGGGAAGACGTCATCAGCTATAAGCTATTTGAACGTCAACTGAGCATGGAAATCGAAGGTTTCCCATTCGGCTGGCATTTTGTGCCGTTGAATCAGCGGGGTGGTTTGCAGACAGAAAACGAGCAGGTCGAGCAACTTCCGTTTGAAACCGTCAAGGATTATGAAAACTGGCTGGCCCGCATGGAGTCGTTTGATGTGTATGCCGACCAGACGACCGCGCTCATGCAGGCAGGTGTCGATCGAGGCATTGTGCATTCGAAAGTCATTATGAATCGGCTACCGGCTCAAATCCGTCGACAGATTGTCGATGAGCCTGAAAAAAGTCTCTTCTGGAAAGCGTTTCAGACATTTCCCAAAGACTTCACTCAGGAAGATCGCGAGCAACTTCAGGCACGCGCACGCAAGGCAATCCAAACGGTCATCGTTCCCACCTTCGAGGAATTTGAAAAGTTCTTTCTCGAAACTTATTACCCGGCCTGCTTCGATGAAGTCGGGTTCAAGCAAATCCCAAACGGGCAGGAATTTTACGCGTATCGAGCTCGTCTTTATACAACGACGGATTTGACACCTCAGGAAATCCACGACATTGGATTATCTGAAGTCCGTCGAATTCGACAGGAGATGGAAGCGATCATGAAAGAAGTTGAGTTTGAAGGTTCGTTCGGAGAGTTCCTGGAATACCTCCGGACCGATCCCAAATTTTACTATGAAGATCCCAACGAACTGTTTCAGGCTGTCGAAGCGGTTTGTAAACGGATTGATCCGCAATTGGTCAAGTTGTTTAAGACGCTTCCCCGCATGCCCTACGGCGTCCGTCCAATTCCAGAATCGATCGCTCCCGATACCACAGCCGCCTATTATATGGGGCCAGCTGCCGATGGCACGCGAGCCGGCAATTACTATTTCAATACGTATAAGCCCGATCAGAGGCCTATTTACACCATCGAAGCACTTTCACTCCATGAAGCGGTGCCGGGGCATCATCTACAAATCGCTCTGGCTATGGAACTGGATGACATTCCCGCGTTCCGTCGGCTCGGTGGTTATACCGCTTTCATCGAAGGTTGGGGACTTTACAGTGAAAGTCTGGGGAGTGATTTAGGGCTTTATCAGGATCCCTACTCTCGCTTTGGTCAGTTGACATACGAAATGTGGCGAGCCATTCGTCTTGTCGTCGATACCGGTATGCATTCTCTCGACTGGACCCGAGACGATGCGATTCAACTCTTCGTCGAGAACACCGCCAAATCCCGACTCGATATCGAAAACGAAGTCGACCGCTACATCGCCTGGCCCGGTCAGGCCCTCGCTTATAAAATCGGAGAACTGAAAATCCAGGAACTCCGCAAACGAGCAGAAACACAACTGGGAGACAATTTCGATATTCGCGATTTCCACGAAGCGGTTCTGAGCCATGGAGCCGTCACTCTGGATGTACTCGAAGGTCAGATTGAAAATTATATTGCGAGCAAAAATAAGTAGTTCGCTTGCAAGTCTTGGTGAAACACTCTGGTAGATAACATGGATCAAATACAGCAACTCATCGAGATATTGGGAAGGCAAGGTATTCATGACGAACGTGTCTTACTGGCGATACAGAATGTTCCTCGGGAATTGTTTCTGCCGGAGAATCTAAAATCTCATGCCTATGAAAATCGTGCTTTACCGATCGATTGCGATCAGACCATCAGCCAGCCTTATATCGTCGCATTGATGACACAAGCCCTGCAATTACAACCAACAGATCGTGTGCTTGAAATCGGGACCGGGAGTGGATATCAGACTGCGATTCTTTCCCAATTGTGTCGCACGGTTTATACCGTCGAACGCTGGGAGGAGCTTGGCCAGATCGCTCAGAAACGATTTCGTCAACTGCAGTTGAGTAATATTGAAACCGCATTTGGTGATGGCACCCTCGGCTGGCCTGAACATGCCCCCTATGATGCCATCATCGTGACCGCTGCAACACCTTCGATTCCTGCTGCATACTTCCAGCAGCTCTCTTCTGGAGGAAGACTCGTTATCCCTGTGGGTGGAAGTGATATTCAGGAACTGACTCTGGCAATTCGTGGTGAAGTGGATTGGACTTGCTCGACTCTCTGTGGATGTCGTTTCGTGAAATTGATAGGCGAACAAGGCTGGCAAGAAACTTGAAATCCTGCAATGCGGGGCAAATCATAATATGATATTGCGTTATTGATCTGCAGGGGTTTCCAGCAGATTTGTCATTTCAATGATGGTCTGCATCACCTGCTGAAGTTCTTCTTTTAATTCGTGGCTGCGTCCGGCGTAGTTCATGCGACGGGCGAGATATTCGAATTCTTCAGATTCCATATCAGGGATGGTCAGTTCACTTGCATTCCCCCGGACAATTCTCAGGGCATCGATCAAGCCACGGAGAAAGCGGTAACAATCTCGCAGAATGATTCTCTGCTCATGAGACATTAAACCGAGTGCTTCCAGTTTTCTTAACGCTTCGCGTGTGTTGGTTGTTCTGAGTTCAGGATGTTTTTTGCCGTAGGTAATCTGCAATCCCTGGACGAGATACTCACAATCGACCAGACAGCCTGGGCTCAGTTTGGCATTGATCGTTCCCGGATGCACCAGCTGGCGAACCTGTTTTTCCCGAATCCCCCGCATCGCACTGACATCGAATGGCTCGCCTGTATAAACGAGTTCATCGCGCAAATTCACAACGACCTTCGAAAATGCTGGATCTCCAGCAATAGGCCGCAACTTGACAAGAGCCTGACGTTCATAGGGCCAGGCTGCTCCTTCGCTTCCAAAATATTGAGTGAACGCTTCCAGCGAAACGGCCAGACTGCCTGCTTTTCCATATGGACGCAATCTCAAATCAATTTCAAAAATCCCATCGCTTTTGGCGCGAATGATTGAGCGGAATTCTTCAACGAGCTTCGTAAAGAATTCGGTATTCCGAATGGAATTCTTTCCAGTTGTGTTGCCTTTTTCTTCAAAGAGAAACATCAGTTCGATGTCGGATGCAAAACCAAGTTCCCGTCCGCCCCCTTTGCCCAATGCGGCGACGCAGAATCGACAAGTTGAACCATCACTCAAAGAGGGCTGTCCGTACTGCTTTTCAAGAGATTGATAAATCAGTTTGACCGCTTGACGCACAATGACCTCAGCAATATCGGTCAATTCTTCGGAAAATTTCCCGAACGTATTATTGTATTCGAGAATATGTCGCATATCGCTGCGAACAAGTTCACGATCTTTATACGAATTGAGAACTTCAACCTGTTCTGCTGAGGTTTTCTTTCCCACCAATGCTTGCTTCAATTCCCGTTCCAACTGCTTTTGGTCTTTGGTGATCTTTAAACTTTCAATATCGGTCACCACTGGAAACAGATTCGCATACTGCAGTCGTAAAAAGTCTTCCCAGAGAAAGTCGCTGATTCCCAGTACCTTGACCAGGGCGTCCAACACCGAAGGCTGTTCGAGCGACGAGAGTTGGTCCATCCAGTCGGGTTGGCTGAAAAGATGATCAAGCATTTCCTGAAAATGCAGGAGTGCCGACTCCGGATGCGGAGCTGAAGGGACCAGGTGAGCAAAGTGTTTGATCAACACAATTGTCGCACGCAACTGTTGCAGTTTCGCTTCGTCGGTGATTTTGTTTCCCTGCAGGTCACGGACATATAGTCGATCCTGTACGCGTTCTTCAGTCGAGTCGACAATCACTCGCGAAATCTGCACCCCGCACAACGCGACGCTGGTCATCAGTTCGTACAGAAAACCAGGGACATCGTCACCTGAGATATCAATCACCGTGCTGTGTGGGTCGACTTCGTTATCAATCTCCAGTTCCACGGGTAATATTAAATCGTCCTGTCGAGGTTGATTGGATAACGCCTGCCCGACACGTTTCGCCAATATCCCCTGAACGTCTCGGATTTTTCCACGATGCAGGAGATGGCTGATCTTACGACACTCCACCATGTACTTGAGCCAGATGTCATCGGGAGGATTTCCGACGGAGGTGCGGACGTCGAGTGCAGTAATAAAACGACTGCGACCTTTGCGTTTAGTGCGTGAATCAGATCCTGTCGAATATCGAGTTGGAAATAATCCTGTGAAGACATGCCCTCGTTGAATGTCAAACCCATGTGCGAAGAGCATTCCACAAGTGACCGAGAATTGGCCGACGAGATCGATCCCAGCCACAATCACATGCCACTCAAATTCCGATAAACGCGTGGCTGAAACCTGAATGTATTCGTTACGTGGGAGATCATCGAGGATTTTTGCATGTTGTTTGATTTCATCTTCCGTAAACGTCGAGACATAATCTGGCTGTGCTTCTGAAACCAGTTCGAGCAAAGGCCGAGCTTCCTGTTCGTCGATTTCGACTTCTGCATACGGACGTTTCAGATATTTATCGAAGATGCGACGAATGGCTGTCGCGTGTCGCTCGAAGTATGACACAAATGTTGCCGGATCGGGAAAATCGAGTTTCCGAGCCAGATAGGCCAGTTCACGATCCTGTTGCGGAATGTGATGAATCTGCTTGTAATGTGTTAACTGCAGAACATGCTCAATTGTGCGTAAGAAGAGATAGCCATCCGAAAGATGACGGAACTCGTCCACTTTGATCATCTGCTGCTCGACCAGTCGGACAAGACCATCGAGCGTATTGATGCTGCGGACCTGCGGATTTTCACGGCCTGCAATCAATTGCAGATACTGCACGGTGAATTCGATATCGCGGATCGACCCTTTCCCGCCTTTGACTTCACCCCAGTGGCGTCCCTGTTTGTTCAAATCCTTTTCGATTCCGGATTTCATACTCAGGACGTTATTGCGAATTTCTTCGGAATCATTATTGAAGAGGATCGGCTCGATGCGTTTCAGAATTTGCCGCCCGGCGTCGAGATTTCCCGCGATGGGACGTGCTTTTAATAACGCCTGTTTTTCCCATAACATCCCGTTTTTCTCAAGATAGCTCAGATAGGCATCTTCAGAACAAACCAGTGCTCCGGAGCGCCCCCAGGGGCGCAGTCGCATGTCGACGCGATAAAGAAATCCGTCAGCAGTAGCCTTGGAGATTGCTTCAATCAGTGACTGCCCCAGTGACCAGTAGTGACTGGCATCTTTGAGTGCGATGAAAATCAGATCGATATCCGAACTGTAATTCAGTTCTTCTCCCCCGAGTTTTCCAAAGGCCAGGACAACGAAGTCCTCAGACGGAATCTGATCTTTTTCGGATGCGACATCCAGACATAATTGAACCAGCGCATCAGCCAACAAGGAAAGTTGCAGCGTCACACTTTTGAAATCCATCAAACCAAACGAGTCGCACGCGCCAATTCGCAACAGTTCCCAATGCTGAAAATGACGAAGCTTCGATAGTTTTTGATCATAACTTTCTGCTGATTGAACGTAGTTGACCGCTTCCTGATAGAACTCGCTGCGACTTTTAAATTCGGCCAGTCGCTTATGGTTTGTCAAATCTTCCAGGTAGCCCGGGTTCCTCAGTAGAATTTCCGTTAAAAACTGACTGCCGACAAACAGTCGGACTAGAATTTCGACAGCACGGGGGTTGGCCGCCAGGAATCCAAACAATTCGGTGCGATCGCCGTATCGCTGCAAATAGCGTTCAAAATTCAACAGGGACTGATCGGAATTGGCAGACTCCGAAAGCGAATACAGAAAATTCCTGAAGCAGGGTTGAAAGATTTTGCGTTGCTCATCGTTTTCACAAATATGTGACAGACGCAGAATAGCAATTGGAATGTCATCAAAGCCGAGCGATTTCAAGACTTCTTCACGCTTCGACATCTCCTCTGTCACGGGTAACAGCAGCCGTTCCTGCCCGTTTTCCAATCCATCCATGACGCTACTAATCCTGATCTGTCTTTTTAATGTCTTCAACAATCCTGCGGATTGACATTATTACAGTCTGATGTAGGAATTGCACTTCAGCCGAACCCTCTGTGGCGATAGATCCAACTTGAATCAATCTTCCGGAGTTTTGCAAACCTTGGGAAATCTCTCTAAGTCATTGCTGAGTAATGACTTTCGCACTCGGCGGTAAACTCGACCTGAGTTTCCTGTATGACCAAACATCGCTAACTGAACCTTTTGACGTTCTAACTGACTGGAATTCGTCCAACCAGAGCCTGATTTCCCTCCGAATGGTCAACCAGATGCTAGGTTTGAGTACCGGAAACCTGATGAGCCTGGAAACAGTTCTGAAGAGATGAAACGGCTCAGGTGGGATTTTTTGGTAGGGATTGAAGCGATTGTAACACGAATGAGAGGTCACCCCCGAGAGTCGGGCAATGTCGAGACGCAACAGGAATCCAATTCGACACAACTCAGAATCATGTTCTAGGTTTTGTAGAGTGGAAACGACCAGGGAAGGGATCGCGGCAATTCGCCGCCTTTCGGGTGATTCTGTATTGCGTGCACAATCACTCGACCAAATTGCAGGAGAGCTTCACAAACGAACTCTCAGGAACAACAACCAACAGGATTGTTCCGGAAAAGTTGACAAGTCGTTGAAAGAACAGATTACTATGGGATTTCTCAAACGAATCATCAGGACAAATCATCGAGACGGAGGCATCGAAACGCAGCGCAGTAGTTTCGATCACCTGTCCGAAGAGCAATTGGAGCATCATCTGAGTATCTCCCGTTATGGGAGTTTCAAACTCACCGATGCAATCCGCCCTTCGTATAATCTCGATGTCGTTCCCAGTGCCGGTTATCGTCGTGATAGTTATCAGGACAAAGATACTGGTGTTGAGATTCCCGTAATTCTGGCGGCTCAATCGTCTGAACGACTCATCGATTTGTTTATTGACCTGCTCGATCCTCTGGGAGATGAAGTCGACCTGATTCTCGAAACCAGTCACGAGCAAGCCGCTGGTGTTCATCGCGATTTGTATCGTGAGTCGATTGACCTGCCGGTCCTCAAAAGCACCCTCTTCGATCACGAAGATATGCTGCTCAACGATGGCTGTACTGGAATTGCGGTTGTGAATCCAAAGATTCCTCTAGAGGTTCAATTCGACGAGCACAAACTGATTCTGCTTTACGGGCAGGATCTCTTCCCGTTTGAAGCCATTTTACGACGACACGGCCTCGACTGCCGTAAAGAACTCAAGTTCATTACCGAAGCCGAGCACGTCCATTCTTCAACTTCAGATTACACCGAAGAGTTCGAACAATTGTGTTATCGACTTGGCATCGAAAGCTAATGGATCGTTTCTATTGAAGCTTACGATGGTGTGCCACTGGCTTCGCCAGGGCAAGTCGAGACTAAACTGAAGTTGCATGGCACTGGCAGAACCAGTGCCACCCTAAATTTGAGTTTGTCAAAAGCACTAATGTAATTCGCACAGGCAGGAATGTCAGTGCTTTATTATCAACGCGTAGTAGGTTGGGTTAACGAAGCGTAACCCAACAAAAAGTATGACCTAAATGTCTGGCACTGTCTGACATTTATTTCCAGGCCTGTAACGACAACGCAACCTGCTCCGGAGGAACAGGGTCGGAACAAGTCTTATGTTTTCCACTCCCGATGCGCATAGAGGCATTGCATCATGTTCGCACGCTATAAACAAAGACGGCGTATGCTGGCCAGCAACGATTCCACAAATCCGGAATCTGTTGACGGTGAAAGCAACTCTACTGCTGTTGACGCTCCTGTTCCCGAGACGAAGCCCACCAATGCGCTGTCTCAAAAGGAGTGGAAAGTCAACACACCTGCTGTCATTAAGCCTGCTGCTGTGAGTGAGAAGAAACCGACTTCCCAACGTTCTCATTCAGGCAAAAAAGCCATGCTTTCAGTATTAAGACATTTTCTCGCCGTCCTGATTCTCTGTGGAATCGGATACGCTTATCAGAAACAGCAGATGACCTCTCTCGGTTCATCTTCACCAGTCAGTGAACCGTTTGATCCGTTCTCGGAATGGAGTAGTTTTGGCGAGGCCCCAGGTTTCAACACTTCAAATTCAGAGGCCCCTGGCTTTTCAGAAAATAAGTTGTCCGAGCCGATTCCAATTCCCAGTGATTTTAAAAATAAGCTCCCGACAGATCTTGTCAGCCTGGGTGAATCCATGACCGGTACTCCAAAAGCGACACCAAAGGAGACAGCACCCGTTCCAGCCACCCAGACAAATTCTCGATCGCGACGGACAAATACGTCCTTGTGGGATGACCCTTCCTCCAAAGTGACTGAGTCGACTGAAAAGCCTGCAAAGTTCGAGAACAGCGACAAATTCAGCAATTCCATTGAATCGACAACCACTGAAAAAGTAACCGAGCAAAAACGTTCTCCTTTCGGAGTGCCTGTGCCTTCCGATCTGGAAGAACTTGTCGAAACAACCAGTAAGAAATTTGATCAAGTAGAAAATCAAAAGGAATCTCTCACAAAACAAGTGCAGGAGTCACATCAAGCTAGTGTGAGTCCAGAAAGCTGGCGACAGTTCACAATCGGTAACGGCTCTCAGCGAACTGTCTGTGTACTGGATGATTCGATCAGCAATAATCCAGGCGTGTTGTCGGCTCTGTTTGCGAGCCTGCGAAGCGAATGGCTTGATGGGGCCAGTTCTCATCAAAGACTCGATGTCCTGATTGCCAATCCGAAATCACCACTTTCGGAAGCAGATCTGTCTCGACGAATCTCAGATTTGTCTCCATCGCGGCTCGTTCGCGTTTCTCGTGGAATGCTCGATCGTGGCAAGCTGACGTTCTCCTCCGATCAGGAATCGATCGATGCCTTAATGTCGGTTCCCGGTTCCTACCGTGTGACTTCGGAACTGGAGATCAGTGGAGTGGAGCCGGCTCATAACTATTCCAGTGTGGACGTCCAACTTCCCAATACCCTTGAAAACCAGGAAGCGGCCACCGCTCGCCTCATTTATATTGCATTGTTAGCGGGATGGAACAATGCGACTTACTCCCCCAAGTTGAGTTCTCTCGCACCAACTGCTGACGAATCATTCAATCCGTTTTCAGAGATCAAACAGGAGATCATCAAGAATCAAGAAATCGTGGAATCGATTCCTGCACCACCCACAGAGAAAATTGTGGAGAATCCATTTAACAGAAAAATGGATCACTCGGATTACAAAACGACCGATGATTTAATCGCGGGAATGTTTTCTGCGTCACAGAATGATCCCTTGTTGCCTGCCGAGGATCTGCAAGCCAACGCAGAACAGCAATTCACGGAGACAGCAGAAAAGTTTCGCGAGCGAATCAGCACTTCGCCAGTTGAAATATTACCCTCACCTCCGATTTACCAGACGAAAGTACAGAAGCGAATCGACTCGTCAACGAAATCATTCTTCCGCTTGCCTCCACCTCCACAAAATTGAAGACTCTTTGCCTGCATCGAATTAAAAAAGCGACTCCGAACGGAATTCCGTCTGGAGTCACTTTGATTCGTCAATTCGTGTTATGAAGAAGGACTTGCGAGTTCATTACCAACTCTGTTTAGGACCTTCTGCAGTCGGTGGATCACAACTGATATCACACTGATTGTTGTCACATTCATCAGTCGTATCCTGAAATACTGAACCACGGGCATATGACTTATACCCATATCCCTGGGATTTTTTAGCAGAAAATCCCGAGTAGTAGTAACTTTGATTCAGCGTGCCGATCGCATCGCCCACATCATTCAACTCGCTGACAATCGCGTGCTGAACTTCACTCAAACCGACAATCAATCCGATAACGAGGATTGTCGCGATCAACACCAGTTCAGCCGAGACGATGAAACCAGCTTCATCGTTCATCAATTCTGTAAACATGATTTGTCCCTTTCTGCGGGAGATTATTTTCTTAACTTTTTTTAATTTCTCTTTGATTGTTTTGCCGGGCAATTTCATCGCGATTGTCGCAATGACAACTTTCAACAGGCTTCCCTGACGACCGCATCTGCGATTCACTGTTGATCATGAATCTATTCCATGATGAGGGAGGACTGCTTTCAAGAGTGCAAACACAAAACCAGAAAATTGGCAAAGGAAGTGAGTCGTCAAGATGCTGTCTTAACGGCCACACAGACCATTCCGATCTGTTGCCAAAACGCAACGGTTTTGATGCAGCGAGGCAACATCAGCAGGTAATGAGCAGGAAAAATCAGCATACAAGCACGAAGCGCAAGCGAGTGCGTGAAGAATCGTTATCGTCTGTCTATCGCAAAATGTCGTCTGGCGTGTGCCACTGGTGGTTTGACCGGCAGTGTTTGATTCGACTATGGATCTTAGACCATTTTCAAATGGTTTCTGCAGTCGCTTGGACTCCAATGACCGCAAAACATTGAGTTTGCTCCTGCCAAACGCTGCAGGTGATTTTTGAATACGCTCTAGAATTAAGCAACATTTACGTTGGGCGAACTACGACTCTGCACACTATTTAAGGGCTTCGCTGCGCTGTGATCCCAGCCAGCCGAAATTACAATTCATCAAGTTGTCTTATTGCTGTTGCAGCAGGCGGGCGGCTTCGACTGCGAAGTAAGTCAGAATGCCGGAAGCCCCTGCGCGTTTGAATGCGATCAGGCTTTCGAGCATTGTTTTATCCCGATCCAGCCAGCCTCGTTCAATTGCTCCCATCATCATCGCATACTCTCCACTCACCTGATAAGCAAACGTGGGAACCTGGAACTGATCGTGAATGCGTCGGATGATATCCAGATAGGGCATCCCCGGCTTGACCATCACGAAGTCTGCTCCTTCCTCAAGATCAAAGGCGACTTCGCGCATCGCTTCATCGCTATTGGCCGGGTCCATCTGATAGGTCCGCTTATCTCCCGATCCCAAACTTCCAGCAGAGCCGACCGCATCGCGAAAGGGGCCGTAAAATGCGGAAGCATATTTCGCGGCATAGGACATGATCAACACATTCTCAAAGCCAGCTGCATCCAGTGCTTGTCGAATTGCACCGATGCGGCCATCCATCATGTCCGATGGAGCAATGAGATCACAACCGGCTTCGGCTTGAGTCACGGCTTGTCGGCATAATACGTTCACCGATTCATCGTTGACGACATATCCATCCCGAACCAGTCCATCCTGTCCATGCGTAGTGTAAGGATCGAGAGCGACATCGGCGATGATGCCGAGATTCAGATTGAGATTCTTGAGCACACGAATCGCGCTGCACATCAAGTTGTCGGGATTATAAGCTTCCTCACCATCGGATGACTTTTTATCGGGAGGCGTTGCGGGAAAAAGTGCGACCGCAGGGATTCCCAACTCGACCGCTTCTTTGACTGCAGGTGCGAGTTCATCGAGCGAGTAGCGAAACACGCCGGGCATCGAATCGATTGGTTCTCGTTTATTAGTTCCCGGGCAAACGAAAATCGGCCAGATCAAATCGTTCACGCTCAACTTCTGTTCACAGACCAATCGCCGTGACCAGTCCTGCTGACGCGGACGACGTAATCGAGTTTGTGGATAGCTGCTCATCAGTTTTACTCATTTCCAATCGATAATACATGAAACGGAGATCTGAATATTCACAACTGATCAGCATAATTGAAATCAGTATTGAGATATTGCGTATTTTCCGTTAGCATAGCCTATCGTCATTTGATGAAAAATGAAGAGTTAGCAGTGTAACATTGAAGAGGTTTATTATGTCGTCGTCTCGTGCAGAAGCCGTTGCAGAAGTTCTCTGGGAACTGAAACGTGCAGATAAATTAGGAACATTTACAGAGATCGCACAGCGGGCCGGCTTCAGTCCTGGAGCGAATGGTCGAACCATTCAAACCTGCCTGAAGCACGTGCGTCGCGATTGGCCACACTTACAGTGGTTCCGCGCCATTAACGATGAATTGCAAGTTGAAAAAGGAAGTGAACAACAGGAACTCCTTGCCGATTCCGGGTATGAACTCGAAGATACGGACAAGGACAAAGAAGTTGTCGTCTTGACCAACCCAGACGAAACCTTACTCAAATGGTCGATGGCCGAATCCAACTGATTCGCCTGCCATTAGCGGAGTCACAAAACGCCATGCCGGATTTCATTCGGTGTGGCGTTTTTATTGATCACTACTGCAGTTTGCAGATTACGATAGCGGCTTTTTGATGGTTTAGTAATTATTGAATTGGGTGGCACGTCCCAGAACGAAGTGATGGGCGTGGTGATCGCAGTGGACCACGCCTTTCGCGTTGCTCAGTGACATGCCACACATGACTCAATTTTGCCTATCGAGTTTCAACGGTATTTCGCAAATATTGAATCACTCCTGTTTTCAAATCAATGTGATACAGATTTCGATCCGGAAATAATTTCTCCAATTCCTCAACTGGGTACTTGTCGGGCATCCAGTGGGCACGGAGGACGGAATCGTCGAGTGTGGGTGAATTCAAAATAAAATCGATATGCAGATTTTCAGGATCGGTTTTCATGAAGACGACTGCCGGTTCTTTGATGTTCTGTTTCAGAATCTGATTCAATTCCTGATGTTGTCTGCGGGCGAACTTCACTTCGCTGAAGCCAGTTGCTGCGGTCGATTGCCAGAACGGCTCAATGGTGGTGCAGGCAATCATCAAACCGATTCCTGCTAATCCTGCCCACCAGATTCCCAGCCAGTGATGATTGAGAATTCTTCCGTTATAAGCCACCAACTGCAGAGTTCTGGCAAACATCAATGCGACTAAAGGAGCCGACTCGAACACGTAATGCCAGTGCATGATTCCATCGTACCAGTATGGAATATGCACAATGTGCAAGCTCAAAGCCGCTGCGCCAATCAGCCACCACAGGCTTTCGTCGCGATGGCCAATACTGCAAAAAAACAAAACGGCTGCCAGAGCGGGCAGAATGCCAATCGTCATCTGACCGGTCATGAGTAACCGCGATATCACATTGGTCCATGCCAGTGAGGGTGTTAAATTCTCCGCCCAATTGTCGTAGTGTTCGATGATCGGGAGTTCATTTCCCAAAGCCGCCTGCTCGGTAATCCAGCGATCTCCACGATCTCCATTGTAAAAACCGTAGACGTGCCTGGGTGTATGGAGTTGTGTGTATTCCTGATAAGGCGTCACGAATGTGCTTCCTGTTGTCGCCAGGTTGTAAGGGAGTAAGAGCACCAGAGCAATGAGTATCGGGCCGCCCATCGCAGCGACATGGCTCGACAGTTGCTTCAAAGATTTGAACTCTCTCCACTGCCGAACCAGGAAATGAATTGCGAAAGGCAGGGCAATCCCGAAAGCCGTCATTGGACGGCACCACATGGCAAATCCTAATCCGATGCCAGCCAGGATTGCATAGCGATGCTGATGACTCATCGCATAACGATGGTAGGACCAGATAAAGACTCCCAACCCCAACAGACAGGGATGATGCGATAACAACAGGTTGCTGAAAACGACAATTCCCGGAAAAACCGCACACAGCAATCCTGTTAACAGACCGACTCCATTTCCACCGAGATCGCGGGCAATGCCAAACATCAGCATACAAACGATCGCCTGAGCAATTGCGTATCCTGTATAGACAATACCCAAGGCGACAAATGGCGTCATCCAGAGGCCAGTACCGGGGAAATACCGGCTGACAAAATGTCCCGGGCTGTCGTTAAGAATGTGCATCTGGTCGAATAATTCTGGAGCCGGTTCGAATCGAGGATTTGATAAGCGTCCCTGCAGATAAGTTTCCGCTTGAAACAGATAGCTGTATTCGTCGTGAAATGCTGGCGGCAAATCTCCGAATTGCAACCCCATCCAAAGCGATACGAGAAGTCCGGCTAAGCCGACACAGGACATCATAATCCTGCCCGACCAGCGATCCCTCGGCTCGTTATCTCTTAAACGATATCGACCCCGCTGCAACCAGGATTCAACTTTGACTGTGACTGAGCCTTGGGGATCGATCAGATGCAGTTTGAATAACCAGAAGAATGGCAGGGCCAGCAGCCAGAAGAGATAGAGGGAGGTATCGGCATTGAAGTTGGCCATCCAGCTGACAAGAGGCCGTGCATCGTTAATGGCTAAGGTGTAGTGACCCCATTCAAGAGGCAACACAAAAATCAGAAGACCAGCGATGACAAACAGCAAAGCCCCATAAAACCGCCGAATCGATCGTCTACTACTGGTATGCTCACCATTTGAGTTCGTGGCCTCAGAGACAACATCCATTGGTTATTCACAGTATGTTTCGGGAGCGAATTGAGAATTCATTCTTTATAAAGAGATTGTGGAGTGGAAGAAAGGTTGCGGGGATTGAAATAGGAGGTCTCAGGTATTCATGTGGATTCGGTATCAATCATCACTTTGGGATTCAGGTTTCCAGACCCGTTTTCCGGAAACCGAATAGAGCAGCAGCGTAAAAAGAACTTCACTGAGGAAGGAAATCAGCCGGAGTAAGACTGCAGCGACCACAGCGAACGAGGCATCGATTTGTGGTGAGAGTTGCAAAACGCCGATCAGAATTGCCTCACGAACACCCAGACCACCGGGAGCAAACAGCACCAGAAATCCTAGCGAGGTGGCACCTGCGACTGCGCATGTCCACAATAGTGGACTGTTTGCCAGATCGGGCGAAATCCCCAGACTCATCAAGACAAGTCCCAGACTGCAACCGTTCAAAAACCACCCCCCGGCAAGGACAAGCATCCACTTACCGACGGTTCGATAGGGGAGATGCAATTCTGCGGTGGATGCGGAATCGATTTTCCGAGAGAGCTTTTTTGTGGCTAAGGCCAGCAGTCGTGTAAAGATGGGAATGGTGGCAATTGCAAATGCGAGGATCAAACCGGCAGCGGTCCAGCGTTGCCAGGATGGTGCATCCAGAACGGGCGCCAGGACGGGAAGGGCGGTTGCGATTCCCTGAGTGTCTGCCTGTCCGATTAATAAGGGAAGCAAGACGACGGTAACAATGACCCCCGTTGCCATAGTGATGAGAGTTTCCACAGTCGCCATTAAGCCTGCCATACTTAATGGCACTTCATGTTCGCGAACCAGAGCCGCCCGAATGACGAGCGAGAGAGCTTTACCGGGAATGTACTTACCGACGTGCCCGCAGAAATGGGCACGGACCAGGGGATAAAATCCTAATTTAGAACCCGCAGACCGAAGCAGTTCCCCCCAGACCCAGGCCGCTGGAATCCAGGAAAAGAAATAGACGATCATCGCTGCTGCAAGCCAGCCGGGGGACCATTGCACATTTCGCAGGTCGAGCGTTTTCCACTGATCGACTCCGTAGCGAATCACAAAATAGAGAACCGCAACGAACAGTCCCCATTTTGCAATGAATAAACCGAGGGACTTCAGACTGCGTTTAGCGGGAATCGGGATCGCATCAGAAGAAGTAATTGTCATCGTCCTTAAGGTCGTCTTCGGTAATGATTTCCAGCCCGCGATCCTTAAGGATTTTCGTGGCTTGATCAATATCATCAACGGAAATCGCAATCGCTCCACGACCACCCCGACGAAACAGTAAGGGATAGGTGTAGCGGATATTTAGTTCGGCTTGCATTAATGCCAGACAGACGCGGACAAGCGGTTGAGGATCGTCCGGCAGGCAGACGCCGACAACATCGTTTTCGAACCAGTTGAAATTCGAGAGTGAAAAAATCTCGCGAGCACGATCGGCATCATCGACCATTAAGCGGACGGTGGAGAAATCAGCCGAGTCGACAACACTCATCGCGATGACTCGCAGTTCGTTTCGCTCAATCAAACGAAATAATTCGTGCAGTCGCCCAACCTGATTTTCCATGAAGACACAAAACTGACGCAAACAAGGCCAGCCTTTACCGCGAGCCGTCATCGGCGCGACCGGAACATCTTCTCCATAATTCATGTTGGACTCGCTTTAATTGCAGAGGAAACGCAAAGCTGCTGGCCAGGCATTGCCTGACGGAATGAGACTCGAAGTTTGATCAAGCCAAAATGTAGGTTGGGTTAGCGAAGCGTAACCCAACGGGTGTTTCAAAATCACAGTTCTAATGCTCTGTTCTACTTTAATATCAGGGTGGCAATGGCTTTGCCAGTGCATTGTAACTTTATACTTTAATTCGACTTGCGCTGGCGGAGCCTGTGGCACACAACCCGAAGTATTAATCGGAACAAACCACTAGTATAAATCAAAATTGTTGGGTTACGCGTTCCGCTAACCCAACTTACGGTTGCAACATAAGTAAGTTCAGAGTGAAAAACTGCCGCAGTATCGAGAATGTAAGTTTTTGCTCACTTCTGGTCAACAAGGAGTTTTTCAACTGACTTCCAGCTCCTGCTCTTCGATATGTTCTGCACCATCCTGTAAGCGGGAGAGGGAGAATCCGGATTGCCCCAGGAACCAGAAACCGACTGCTGTCACGAGGACATACTGAATTAGATGATAGTAAATCGAAGCGGCAAAAGCCGTGGAGGCTGGCACACCAAAGATTTTTAAAGTTTCGACAAAAGCGACCTGAATCGCACCAAAAAAACCGGGGGAAGAAGGGATCGTCACCGCGAAAACGAGGACACCGAGCAGAATCAATGTTGCAGAGAACGGCACATGGATCCCAAAACTCCAGAGCGAAACGGCAATCATTGCACAGTTGAAACTCCACTGCAGAGCAGAGTTGGTCATTAACAGCACCAGAAGCTTTCCATCCCGTAACACACTGGCACCAGCAGCGGCTGCACGAATCAGCTCTTCAAGATGACCTTTCCAGGTGCTTTTTACGGGAAGTCGATGTATCAACCAGCAGGCCAGGGAAACAGCTGGCTGAATAAATATCACCGCTAAAGCCAAAACCACAACCATCGCCAGTGCGATCAGTCCGACATAGAAAAATCCTGTGGATATCGCAGTTGGTACATCCTTTACGGCCAGCATGCCAACACCAACCAGTAGTAAAACGGCAATAATATCCAGTACACGTTCTATGGCGACACTGGAGAGCACGGCTCCAGCAGCGATTTTTTCCTGTCGGGAGAGCAGGAAGACTCGAAAGAACTCACCGAGATGGGCAGGCAGGATATTATTCCCCATAAATCCGACCATTAGCGGCCCGAGGACTTTACCTGGTTTCAGGAACTTCACCGGCTTTAACAGCCAAGCCCAGCGGATCGTTTTGAATGCGAAAAACAGGCCTAGAAAAAAAACATACACTGGCACACTCTCGTATCTGGCTTTCGAGAACTGCTGGCCAACTTCTGACCAGTTAACGTCCCGCACAGCCCACCACAGGCAAAGAGCTGTGACGAAAATGCCAATTATCAGTTGAAACCATTTATTTTTATGAATGAGAAACTCCCCCTATAATTTTAATGATGAATATTCCTGGGAGTTTAGCATGGAAAGGCTCAATGAATCCAGATGATGTCCGAATCCCAGAGAAATCCCTAAGTCCTTAAATAAAAAGGTGTTATTAAACATTTCACCTGCCGGTTGGGTTCATTCCGCATCGTTTCGTCGTCAAATTCTGAGAATTCTTTTCTCACTTATTTCGAGCAGGTTTGACATAGAATGTTCAATAAGTATACTGAAAGCCCTGAGACTGAGTCTCAATGCCAATATTGCCACGTGCCACTCCTGAGGTTTCAATGAACAACTCACCTAATCGTAGCGTGTTTACCATTCGGAAAGCTTTTACTCTTATCGAATTGCTAGTAGTCATCGCGATCATCGCTATTCTGGTGGCATTATTACTTCCAGCTGTCCAGCAGGCGCGTGAGGCGGCTCGTCGAAGTTCGTGTAAAAATAATCTGAAGCAAATCGGCCTGGCACTCCATAATTATCTGGATACCTATACCGTTTTCCCGCCTGCAATCTGTATGGACCAGGCTGGAACTCCCGGCGGACAATGGTCGATTCATGCTCGCATCATGCCATTTGTGGAGCAAGCCTCACTTTACGACCTCGCAGACTTCGAGGATTCTTATGATGAGAGCGGAGCGCCTCCTGCAAATGTTCGCGTCGCAATCTATTTATGCCCTTCAGATATTGGCGATAAGCCAAGATCCAACACCCATTACCCCACATCCTATGGCTATAACGCTGGCCCTTGGTTTGTCTGGAACAACAGCAATTTCAGCAAAGGGAACGGAGCATTTGCACCAAACAGCAGCTGGGCTGATCGGGATTTTACAGATGGCTTGACCAATACGATTTCTTTTGCAGAAGTTAAAGCGTTCTCTCCTTACGTGAGATCATCTGCAAGCGGCAGTGCACCAATCACTTCGACGAGCGAACCGATGCCCTCTGTCCCGAATTTAACCACATGGGATGGAGAAGATCTGAAAACTGGTGGTGGATTTGGAGCAGACGGTAGCAGT
The DNA here is from genome assembly GCF_007859715.1 of Rubinisphaera italica. NCBI lineage: Bacteria > Pseudomonadati > Planctomycetota > Planctomycetia > Planctomycetales > Planctomycetaceae > Rubinisphaera > Rubinisphaera italica. Next base: position 5,761,248 of record NZ_SJPG01000001.1, on the reverse strand, counting down.
GGGCACACGGAATGGGTTGATGGGCGAGTTCATCAGACTGGCTTCACTTCAACATTCACACCCAACACTACGGTGCAGGTTTCTGGTGGAGGAACGACTGCCCCTGATGGAGATTTCACAAACTGTCGTGAAGCCAAAGCCTGTACGGATCCGACGTATGCAGTTGTGACATCTCGTTCCTATCATAAGGGAACCGTCAACGCACAACTGATGGACGGGTCGGTCCGTAGCATCAGCGAAAACATCGACCTGGGCACATGGCATAATTTGAGCGTCCGGAACGACGGAAAAGTCATCGGCGAATTTTAATACCCGATCTACAGCAGATTCAAAAATGAACTGCAAAATCATTTAAAAATGGCTAAGTTGAAATCGCGAGATCTTACGACCTCTGCAACAGCTGGATGGTTCCGTTTTTCATTTGAAAAGTTGTCTCATGCAAAGCCGCATTCTTGATTGAGTTGCGGCTTTTTTCTTATGTTTTATGAGAGTCAATTTAACGAAGTAAATGAAATTGGCGCATAAAAAAACGACCGCGTGTCAGAGACACGGGCCGTTCGTGCGCACGTCCGGTAATTCCTGTACGACGCGGGTTGCAATGCCGCGCTTGGCGGGTCGCACGCGATTGAGGATTCGTTCGCAACACGAATGCACTCAATCCGACACCGACAAAACAAAGAGAGACCAGCCGCCCGGCAGCCAAGTGGCTTATCGGCAACATCGTTTGCGATGTGTTGCCGTTTGGCATCATTGCTGATAACGCAATTGAAGCTTGAAAACAGAATTTGAGCAACTCGCTTTCCCTCGAAAGAGAGAAGATCATACGTTTCGATTCGAAGTGGTCGCTATAACCGTCTCAATCGTTTGAGTCGATGTCGTTTTAGGTGTGTTATTGCCGGAGAACATCCAGTAAGCAACGCCAAATGTGATCGCAATCGTCAGTAGGACCAGAGCAATAATAATCAAAACCCAGGGAAGTTCATTTTTGACAGCCTTGGCTTCAGCCAGTTGACGCTTGGCCGTATGTGCGACATTGCGACCGGCAACCGAACCTTTTGCAGGCATGGGACGGCGGCGTTTGGGGCCTCCCTCTGAAGCTGGTCGACGTTGTGGTCGAGCAGAAGTATTTGCCTGACTGAGTGTGGAGTCCTCCAGCGAGCGTTCTTTTGGTCGAATATTGTTTCGCCGGCGAACTTCATCACTCACGCTTGGCTTTTTCTCTGCCGGTTGATCTGCGTTCATCATGCCCCGAGCATGTTCTGTCCCATACAACATGCTGATCAGATGGATATTTTTCTGTTTCCAGTCATCACTGCCGTTTTGACCGAGCCAGCGAGTGAGATCATCGGCCAATTCGCGAGCCGTTTGATAGCGATCTTCCCGTTTCTTGGCCATCATTTTTTCGACGATTGCCAGCAGGCTGTCTGGAATGTCCGGACGATCGACCTTAATCGAAGGGGGCTGACGTGTCTGATGAGCGAGCAAACGTTGTACAAGGGTTCCGTCAGTAAAAGGAGGATGACCGGTCAATGCAAAATAGAACGTGCATCCCAGGCTGTAAATGTCTCCCCGCTGGTCGACATTGTGGCTGTCGACGGCCTGCTCAGGAGCCAGATAATCAGCTGTTCCGAGGACTTTTTCATCATGCTTAATCGTTAGCGATTCTTCCCCGTCTTCTTTGAAAAATCGAGCCAGCCCGAGATCGAGTAACTTAACAGTTCCATTTTGACTGACCAGCAGGTTGCCGGGCTTGATGTCTCGATGCACAAGGCCAGCATTGTGAGCATGGAATAGCCCTTCGGCAGCTTGACGAATGATGTCAGCGATTTCGACGAATGGCATTGGTCCTTTGCTGTTGACCAGCTTTTCGATGCTCTGGCCTTCGACATATTCCATGACCAGGAAGTGAATTTCAGCTCCCCCTTCGTTTTGCTGATCCACATCGTAAGCACGGACAATGTTCGGATGATCCAGAGTGGCGACCGCTCGGGCTTCCCGCTGAAATCGCCCCAGATAGGAAGTATCTTTCACGCGGTTCGCAGGAAGCACTTTAATGGCGCACTTTCGCTGCATGGCGATATGTTCAGCCATGTAGACGGCACTCATTTCGCCGCGGCCAAGAAGATTCATCAGCTTATAACGTCCGAGGACGAAACCTTTGTGCCGTCCTTGCAACAGTTTCTCGGCCTGCCATTCGGTAATCAGTCCCCGTTTGAGGAACTCGCTGGAAATGTCATCCGCATCATCCAGTTTTCGGCCATGACGTTTCAGCTCAGCCAGTGTATTGTCCAACAGTTTCTGTTCGACTAATCCACTGGCGCGAACACCAGCCATGTATGAGTCAGCGGTCAACTTCAGCGCCATACTTTTTCCATCCCCGAGTACGAAACGACTCGCTGTGAATCCTTCCAGTTATTTGTATCCCGTATCACGAGGCTGGTCCCTGGCCTCATCGTCCCAAAAATAATGTCATTGGTGTAAACTGTGTTCAGTCGCTCTGGACTTCTCGTTCAATCAATATGTCACTTACTCTGTGGCACATATTGCGCCAAGTGATTGCAAATAATCTCGTGACCTGCACACAAGCAGTCATATGCCTGTATATCAGGAGTTTATTCAAATATCCTCCAAGCGAAGACGAAGAATGAGGTTCTGTTATTGCATCAAAAATCAAAATCGTGAGGCAGGAAAGCAACACATGTTTTCAGCGGCTAGCAATAAAACTTTCATTGTCAATCATGACTGAGTCGACAGCGGGATGCGATCTTTTTTTTCAAAAACTCTCCAATTTCAAACTTCTGACTAGAACCTAACCTACGCTAAGTTTGAGAATCGGCACAATTGATACAATCTGCATCCATTGATTATCGTAATTCTCAGGCACAGAAGCAACTCGGAGCAATACATTGACATTGCTGCCGCAATAGCTGCAAATACAAATTGAATCTCTCGTACAATACTTGCGACCGGTACGGTCCTATGAGGAACTCTGGAGTGAATTTTATGCAGAAGATCGCCATTGAAACAGATACCGTCACTATCCACTATCGAGCCAGCACGCGTGATGGGGGAGTCATTGAAGACACTTCGGGGCGAAAACCGCTGGTCATGAATCTGGCTGATGAACACTTTCTCCCCTTATTCCGCAAACAAATTATTGGAATGCAGCCGGGCGAGGAGAAAACCATCAAACTCGATCCTCAGGAAAGTTTTGGGTTGCGAGACCACTTACGCCAGATGACAGTTCCTCGAGGTTGCCTTCCGTCCGGCATTCAAAAAGGCGATCAATTATCGACAACGATTCAGGGGTACGCAGTGAATGCCTGGGTTGTTCAACTGGGTGAGGAAGAAGCAACTCTCGATACCAATCATCCCCTCGCCGGAGAACCACTTGAGTTGAGTGTGCAAATGATTTCAATTGAAGCCTGAAACGAGGAGTAAAAATTTCATTGAACCTGCCATTCAATTCCCAAAGTGGTTTGAACAAGGAGTTTGTTAATTTCTACAAGCTTTTAGAAGCTGGTCTGGACGAAATGGATTTCGTGTGTCAACTTAAATAAATTGTCGTTTTGTGAAACATGCAATCTTCTCTGTTTTACACAGTGGATTTCCCCACAAATTTGAATTTTATTGTCCTCAATTGCACTCGTGCAAAGGTGGAAATGATGGTCGATAAGATGGAGAGCGATTCGAATTCAAATCTGTTCTTCGAGGAATTCGAAACCGCTCAACCCCTGATCAATAATCATCAGCCAGGCCGACGTGACCTAATTTTGTTTGGCCTGCTGACTCTGGTTGGTGTTTCCGGTTATTTTCTGATCGCAAGTGATAAGAAAATACAATCAGATGGTGGTACTGTGGAGATGATTACTGAGCTGTGGACCGGAGTTGAAACTATTGATATCAAAAAGAAGTCGTTTACAGATCGAATCCCACAACGTCATCTTCATGGAAATCAACTGGCTGCTGAACGAGCGGGTATGACGCTAGAGGACTGGTTGAATTCGAGCCAGTCGGTCAAGAGGAAACTCTGAATCATTTTTTTCAAGCAGAACGCTTTACTGACTGGAGCCTCTCTATTTCAGGGTGCTACAATCCTGAAGTCGATTTTCTTTTCCTCATAACACTGGAAAGAAGCTCCATGCTCAATCTAAAACAGCATTTCCAATTTCTGTTCCTTGTCAGTTTCTTCGTTGGACTCTCACCGCTTTCGGGAACGATATTTGCCCAGCCTGCATCACCTAACATCGTTGTGATTTTAGCGGACGATATGGGATTTTCTGATCTTGGTTGCTACGGCAGCGAAATTGAGACCCCCAATATCGATGCACTGGCTGACAATGGTTTGAAGTTCACTCAGTTCTACAACACCGCTCGATGCTGGCCGACACGCGCTGCCTTAATGACTGGCCTTTATCCTCATCAGGTCAACATGGCAATGAACTTTGGGCCGAATGCTCCCGCTGGATACACGGGAGTGGTTCCACAATCCGCTCGGATGATTCCCGAACTCCTCAAGACAGTTGGATATCGCACCTACCATGTCGGCAAGTGGCACCTCAACAGCCGTGGACCGCTGCATAATGAAACCTGGCCACTCGCACGAGGGTACGATCATTCCTATTTGATGCTTCGGCAGGACAATTTTCACAATCCGAAATTATTGTTCGATGACAAACAACGCATTGAACGACCGGGTGATCAGGATCCCGATTATTACGTCACGACTGCATTTACCGACCAGGCCATTCGACGTCTCAAAGAACATCAGCAAAACGATTCTGAGAAACCTTTCTTTTTGTATCTGGCACATACTGCTCCTCACTTTCCCCTGCATGCCAAAGCGGAAGATGTTGCAAAATATCTTGGCAAATATCGGATGGGTTGGGATGAGCTTCGCATCAGGCGACACCAGAAGCAGCTCGACTCTGGATTGCTCAATTGCAAATTGTCCGATCGCGACCCTGCAGCGGTTGCCTGGGAGACTCTTTCGAAAGAAGAGCAAATCGAATGGGACTCCCGCATGGCGACTTATGCAGCCATGATCGATCGAATTGATGTTGGCGTTGGTCGAATTGTAAATCAGCTCAAAGAAATGAACGCTTTTCAAAATACCCTGATCTTCGTTCTGTCAGATAATGGTTCCAGCGCAGAATACATCGTTCGGGGTGATGGTCACCAACCTGGCGCTGCTCCCGGTTCGCGTGAATCGTATCGCTGCCTCGAAGTCGGCTGGTCGAATGCGGCCAATACTCCCTTCCGCGAACATAAAATGTGGACCTATGAAGGAGGCATTGCCACGCCGCTGATTGTCCATTGGCCTAATGGTGTCAAGTTCCCTGGCACTCAAAATGCAAGCATTGGTCATGTGATAGACCTGCTTCCCACAATTTGCGATGTTGCCGGGGCCGAGTACCCTCAAGAATATGCTGACCAATCAACTCAATCACTGCCCGGAGTCAGCCTGTCAGCCTCGTTCGAAAATCAGGAAATCCCGGATCGTGAATTTTTATTCTGGGAGCATCAAGGACACAAAGCGATCCGCAAAGGAGACTGGAAACTGGTCGCCAGACGACAAGAACCGTGGTCACTCTACAATCTCAAAGAAGACCGCAGTGAATTGCATGATGTCGCAGAAACGCATCGAAAAATTGTCTCTGAACTTGCAACCCAGTGGCAAAAAACGGCTCAGGAAACCAATGTCGTCGAATGGAATACGTTTCCGCAATCTCAGAACAGACACACGCCTGAGTATCGGGAAAAGTAAGAACACCTGATACTACTCAAAAACTTAACCCTTCACGAATTTGATAAAAACCAGGGTGGCGGGGGCGCTCTCGAAGAGAAGCCCCCGAATCGGAATTATCGGGGGCTTCCGCTGAAACGGAGCGCCCCCGCCACCCTGAATTATTTTTCACATGATCAAGTTTGCCAGGCGTTGTGATTTCTATTCGACACTGGCTTTGTGCTGTTTCAGCATCTCTTTCAGGCTCTCCCGCGTTTCCGCAAAATTCGGGTTGATACTGAAATCGTAATTTTCAGCAGGGTCATTTTTCAGATCGAAGAGTCCCTCTCCCAGATAGTCACCGGCTCCGTTTTTGGTGCGAATTTCCATATAACGAAAATCAGAAGTGCGGACGGCATCTCCACCGCCATGTCTTGTATAAACCGCTTCTTTGAATTCAGCATTCACATCATTAAGAAGCACCTGCATGCTTTTTCCCTGCAGGTGCTCAGGCTTGTCAATCTTTGCTAACTCGCACAAAGTTGGGTAGATGTCGACAAACTCGACGAGCTTTTCACACGCACGGCCACCTTCAATTCCCGGCCCGGCGATGTAGAGCGGGGTGCGTGTCGCCACTTCGAAATTTGTGTGTTTGCACCAGAAACCATGCTCGCCCAGTTGCCAGCCATGATCTCCCCACAGCACGACAATCGTGTTATCTGCAATTCCTAACTGATCGAGTTCATCGAGCAGACGCCCCAGTTGAGCATCGATAAAACTGACGCAGGCATGGTAGCCTCGAATCAAGTTTCGAGCCGTCACTTCAGTAACTGGCCCTTGGGGAGGGATACCACGATAGGACCGCATTTCTCCCCATCGATACTGAAATGCTTGTGATAAGTCGTGGGGAAAATACATGTTATCGGGAAGGATCACTTCATCTTCCGGATAAAGATCCCAGTACTTCTGAGGAGCGACAAATGGGAGATGGGGGCGATAAAATCCACACGCCAGAAAGAACGGCTCCTCTTTTTTTGCCAGTCGTTTTAAGTCTTGAATCGTTTTTTCACAGGTGATCGCATCGGGATAATTTTCATCCAGTTCGACAGCCGCTTCAAAAGCAGGGCCGCGTTTATTAGATCCCGGTTCGGGTTGGTTTTCTGCCATAACCCACCACAAGCTCGATTTCTTTCCTCGCCACGCCGGTTCACTCCAGGCCGTTGGATCGTCGTTTTTGTGATGGTAGATTTTACCGTTGCTGATCGTTGTATATCCCTGATCTTTAAACAGCTTGGGAAGTGAAGTCACCTCGGGGGCATCTTTGTCGATCCGTGTCAGATAAGAAGTAAATCGTTTGGGGGTTGGACGCAGTCCGGACATCAGACTGGCTCGCGAAGCTCCGCAGACCGCGATATTGCAATACGCACGATTAAACTGAACACCCTGTGCAGCCAGGCGATCGAAATTCGGCGTGACCATTTTATTGATGCCGTAGTTGTGAATCTCTGGACGCAGATCATCAACTGCAATGAATAAAACATTCGGACGTTCTTCGGCCTGCACTCGTTCTGACACGATGCTGCATGATATGAAACCTAAAAGCAACCAGCAAAACAGACTCAGAGATCGTGGCATGAGCGCACCTGTTAGAGCGGAAAGAAAACAAATTGATTCACGGTCATCGGTTCGAATCAAACAATGACTGATCGCCGAACCCCTGCGCATTGTACCAACATATTCCGGAAAGGAAGTCTGTCAATTTTGGCAATATCGATCCTGACAGGAATTCGGCTTATGCGGAATAACCTGCTGGTATCGGTACATTGATTATAACGGTTTATGCGCTATTTTCAGACTTATGGTTTGAATTCATTCTTTCACGTAAAACGAATGTAATTCCAAAGAGATTCATACTTGATTAACGGCTTATTTTCTGTCGAGTCAACTGATAAGGTTTTCAATCGATCTGAATTGTAAATCAATGTCATTCAATTAAGGGCAATATGCCAGAATGTTGATGGTCAGTTAACCTCGGGAATATCAAAATGAAAAAGATTCGTACTATTCAGAAGAAAATGACACGAGCCTTGAGATCGTTTTGGAGAGTTCTTATCGGAAGAAGTGAGTTCGACTTTTAACGGAATTGGGGTTAAGTCCTCATTCCACTCTGATCGAAATGATCACTCATGATGACGAAGCAATGTTGAGTAGATTTTTGCGATGAACTCAGCGTTAAGTGAATCTGGCAGGTAGATTTACCAGCAGATTCCAGAGTGATGGATTCGAGTCCTGGATCCACTGGGGATGAGAGATATAGCGAAAAGGCTTTTTGTGGACTTGCGTGATTTGATACCCCATCGCTTCCACTTTCTTAGAGATCCCAATTTCTGACGCGATCGCTTCGCCATAATTATTTCCAATGGGGAACCCATCGATCTCCTTCAGGATCTTGTGTTTTGCATACAAAACCAGACTCTGTAAATGGCCTGCATTATTGAGTGGGTCGATTTGCCAGCTTTTTAAATGATGCTGGTAGCAGGCCACACGATCTTTGATTGGTTTCCCTGCAATTTCGTGTTCATGCATTTCATAAAATCTGATCTCTTCAGCGATCGATTCCCAAGGCTGATCCCAATCCTGTGCAAGCGATTCTCCAATAAGACCGACAGCTGGTCGCTGTGAAACTTGATCAAATGCTTTCAACCATCCGGAACGTAGTATCCGGCACTCATGCTGCATAAAGAGATAAGCTTCATCCTTTTGATATCGCCATCCCTCTTCCCAGGCACCGATGTTATATCCTCTATTTTCACGTCGAATCACTTCGTAATTGAAAGATGTAGGAAGTGAATTCAGTGAAGGATGCACTACATCCGTAGAGTTGACCACGATAAGAAGCCGAAATGGTAAACCAGCAGGAAATCTTTCCATGTCCGCTAACAAACGATGCAGATGATTTATCTCATAACGATCGTAATAAGAGATAATGACACTGATCATAGTTGGCTAAATGCAAATACTCCAACCTGTTGAGAGGTCTGATTTACGAAACTATGAAGACCTCAGTCAGACTCTCTCGGGTGACGGCGACGCTCTCTAAGATAAGCCCACTGATCATCGCCTATTCGTCATGAAACTGAAATTCAGTGTTCAATGGGAACAGGGATTCTTCATAGATTAAGTTATCGAAATGCATAACTCAACCAACTGTTTTGATTAACAGAGACTGGCACACACGGACGTTTTTTCAGAAGCAAATATCGATTAACTCGCTGCACTAATAAACTGAGCACCTGCATAAACAGTGGCCGCACACTGAATCGCTTCAAGCATTTCCTCCGAAGAAAGTCCGAGATTCTCGGCTTTGGAGACATGCCCACTCACGCAAGGCTTGCAGGCATTCAAATCGCTGATCACGAGGTTGATCAGTTCGACCATCTTGTCGTCCAGACTGGTTCCGTGAAATGTATGTGCTCGCAGTCCGACCGGTAATCCTTCAAATTTATCGGTCCCGGAAAGTTCACGAAATTTGAAGAATGTATTGTACATGTAATTTGTGGTCGAGATCGCAGCCAACTCAGCCAACTGTGATTCCTCCCAGCCCAAATCGAGACACCGCTGTCGAAAATACTGAAACCAAACCTCGCTATGGGCATGAATTGCCGTCACCAGGGCAATGGCGGCTTTGGATTTCTCATCCAGTTTGCCAGCAGAGTAGACAAACTTTTTGAAATTCATGTAATAGTCTCGCAAAAACGCTTCGACATTTCCCATGATGAGAAAAGGTTCGGGAAGCGGATCCGGTCCGAGAAGGTCGTGCAGGCGTTCGTATGTTTGACCGACTTTTCCATCCGCTTTGTCTTCGGGAACAGGTTGCAATTTCAGCATGGTTATTCAATTTTTCATGTCATCAAGTTGTAGATAATTGTCAGGCAAAGTCTGACTGGCAGGTTCAATTAGTCAATGATAGTCAATTCAGAACTCAGATCAAAATTCACGCCTTACGTATCAGCCACAGCTTATTTGAACTTCTGGAGAAATTGATCGTGACCTGAATGCCCTATTTTGCATAGGATATCGGAAAATGGAGAGAATCTGTCGTTACCGCAAGATATTGAAACAGAATTGCTGGAAATTTCTGTAAGAGAAGGATCTTAGAATGCGTTCTTTGGTTAGCCGTAATATTTGCTCATTCATCAGTGGAATGGGATGCACTTTAGCATGCTCCACAATGGCATTCGCAGCTGATGCCCCAACGGCCGATTTGGCGTTATCGTTTCGACCAACTCAGCAGGATGTTCCCTATGAACTGGTTGAAAAAGCTGACTATGCCGCGTGCAAGGTTGAGGTCGAACGTCAGGGGAAAAATTCTGGCTGGGTCGTGTTTGGTCCAGAAGGGCAGGTCCTTAGACGATTCTGGGATACCAATGGCGACAATGTTGTCGACCAGTGGCGGTATTACGACCGGGGTTATGAGGTGTATCGAGATGTCGATTCCAATTTCAATAACAAGGTGGACCAATCTCGCTGGATGAATATTGCGGGCACACGTTGGGCGGTCGATACCGACGAAGATGGGAAAATGGATCATTGGAAAATGATTTCTGCCGAAGAAGCCTCCCGTGAAGCCATTCTGGCGATGGCCAAAAACGATCCCAACCGATTAACTCTCGTTCTGCTTTCTTCTGACGAAATGAAGAAACTCGGCATCGCAGATGACTTGTCTCAAAAAATCCAGACGGAAACAAAAAATACGGCAGAAACGATGCGTGCCCGTGTGAGCCAGTCAAAAATCATCAATAATACGACGGAATGGTTACGCTTCGACAGTTCCATGCTCATGCCCTACGTCATCCCGGCTGATGAAGGCAAAGCGAATCAGGACCTTGTTGTGTATGAAAATGTGATGGCAATTGTTGAGACTGCCGGTGAAACTGGTTTCGTCCAGATGGGCGAACTCGTCCAGGTAGGACAAGCCTGGAAGCTGACGCAAATTCCTGCTCCGATTGAAGGAGCCGAACTGCAGATGACCGAAGGGGGCATTTTAATGCAACCTTCCATGTCCGCTGCTGCCCCCGGGATGACCGCTCAGTCGGAAATTACTCCGGAAATGCGTCAGTTGCTAACCACACTGCAGGAACTCGATGGCAATGCTCCGACACCACAATCCTCTGCTGCTGAACTGGCTCGGTATAATAGTCAACGTGTCGATGTCCTGAGAAAATTGCTGGCGGCTTCGTCAACTGAAGAAGAGCGGAAGCAATGGCTCACGCAAATGATCGATGGTCTGGCAGCTGCTGTTCAAACTGGAAAATATGCAGAGGGAGTCCGACAACTCGCGACGATCGAAACAGACTTACGCAAACAGCGCCCGAATTCCGAATTGATCCCTTACACCGCATACCGTCGACTTCTGGCCGAGTACACCATCAAACTGCAATCTGCTCCTGCTGAGAATGAGGAACGGGAAGAAATGCAGAACTGGTGGCTGGCTCAGTTAAAAGGGTTTGTGACATCTTACCCGAAATCGGAGGATGCCGCAGATGCCTTACTGCAATTGGCAATCACCGAAGAATTCAGCGGGAAAACCGAAGAAGCACAGAAATGGTACACTTCTCTGGCGACTGATCACGCAGCAACCGATGCCGGTAAACGCGCCCAGGGGGCTTTGCGACGCTTGAGCTTGGAAGGAAAATCTCTGGCGTTAAAGGGAACCGGTCTGGATGGCAAACCGGTCGATCTGGGAGCCTATCGCGGCAAAGCGGTCCTCGTGATTTTCTGGGCGACCTGGTGTCAGCCCTGCACAGAAGATTTGCCACAGATCAAAGCCCTGTACGATAAGTATCGCGCCAAAGGATTTGAAATTGTCGGCGTGAATCTCGATACGCAAAAAGAAGCAATCGCTCCTTATATCAATCAGCATGGAAACCGCTGGGCACACATTGCTGAACCGGAAGGCCTCGAAGGTCAGCTCGCAGTCGACTACGGCATCATTTCAGTTCCAACCATGTTCCTTGTGAACCAGCAAGGACAGGTCGTCAGCAATGCCACTTCCGTCGATGACCTGAAGGAACAACTACCAGTCTTGTTACCGTAAGATTTCGCCAGACGCCATGCTCACAATTGTGTGAGCATGCAATGTGTGAAGGAATGCATCCTGAGAGTCATTATTCAGGATGAAAGTGCAACACCCAACCGAGAACCCTGCACGGGATTCATTTCTCTTTGAAATCATCAATGTCTAGAGCATTTCCTGGCTACCCAATGCTCAATAGTTAGTGGATTCTCTTAGAGACCTCTGACATCACGAAAAACATTTCCCGTGCAATTTGGAGAGAACGTTCATCATAGCGCTTTGACTCTTTCGGCGTATTGTCTGCGATCTTTGGGTCTTCATAGTGCAACGCAAAGCGACTGTCGGAGCCTTCGACGACTGGACACTTTTTGTCAGCGTCGGAGCAGCACAACATGACCGCAAAATCGGAACTCGGATTCCCTTCCTCAAAATAGACTTTTGAGTAAGCGCGAATCGAGGGCAGTTTCTCTGAATACTGGACCAGATAGACAGGGTTGTCACCTTCTGTCGATGCAACCACAGATAGCCCTGATCTTCTCAACGCACGGACTGTGCGAATATTACAGGCAGTCGCTTCCGTTCCCCCCGAATAGGTTTCAATATGCGGAACTTCGTAGTATGCCGCAGCTGTGGAGCACCAAACCTGCGACAAATGACTGCGACGTGAATTGTGCGTGCAAACGAAAACCAATTTTGCATTTTCGCCACGCTCGATCTGTTCAACAATGTAGTCCGTAATCGCCATGAGCATCTCCTTCCTCTCTGAAGGCAACGATTCCATCGAATGAACGACACGACTCACAAATGGTCTCACCGGCTCGATTAACTGCGTTTCATCAGCCTGTAACGAAACAAAAAAGAGCATGAGAATAATGAAAGCCGTTAAGGTCTTTGAAACCATGGATTTTGCCTGCGAGAGAGTAGAAATCATTTGACTGAAAGGTGTCACTCAATAGACGAATGTTGGAATATATTGTTGTCACGCAGAATATCAAAAACAGATTCTTTTTGATACGAGTTGGCTTGTTGGCAATGTGTGAAAGAATTCATCCTGAGAGTCATTATTCAGAATGCAAGTGCATTGTTAAACCGAGAGACCTGTATGGGATTCATTCCACTTTGAAATCATCAATATCTAAACCAGCATGTGCACGGCAAGCGTGGATATGACACCCGGCTCATGAATGTTTCTGCGATGGATTTTCTTAATTCATGACGTCAAATTATCTGGGGGCTTCGCTGCACTTCGACCCCAGCCACCCGCCCGTCCAATACCAGACGGACATCTTTGCCGTCATGCCAACCTTCGAACTCCTCGGCTGGAGCGCCGTCGACGGAGCCAAAACACTGCCCAGCGGCTTAGACGTCGACGTCGACTCCGAAACCGCAGCCGTCCTCTCAACAGGAATTCGCTTCGTCCTCGGCCCGCCGGAGACCTCGGCCTCTTAGAAGCAGGTTACAACACCGCCATGTCACTCAATGACCGAGACCTCTATCAAACACTCACAACGGTCGATTTCCGATTTGTGTATTGATCCGCTAATTCAAACCATAAACCACTATCGGTGCCATGCTTTCATCGCAAAGCAGGGCAAGCATGTATCGACGAGAACACAAAAGAAAACGTAGTCAGTTATTAACTATACAATGACATTACATAATTAATGAGTATTACAAACCATTTTACAAAAAATATAATGGCAGGAACGCACTGAAAGTATGCTTTCTTACGCGTTGACCACTCGCTAAACTCGTCAGATTCATCTTTCCAGATTAAGCAATACAAATTAACTGCAATAAATACTTCAGTAGCAATAAGAACGAAGCAAGTAGTTATGGCACTATAATTAACATGTGAATTTATCTCTGTGGCAGTGTGGTACATGGTGGATTCAATTTTGAAATGCACGGGTTGATGGAAAAAGAGTGACATTCGTGAGATGGTTTGTTTTGACCAAACGACCATCAATCCTACTAAGAAGAAATCACGAATGTCACACACGCATCTTACTGCTGAGGAACGTGATTCCATAGCGCACATGCACGCCCTGGGACACTCTCGAATAGAAATTGCGCGCGAGTTATCCCGAGACCCCAGCACGATCTCCCGAGAACTGCGGCGGAATTCGGATGCGACCGGGAAGTATTTCGCCGGGAAAGCCGACCGCAAAGCGCGACGGCGTCGACAACTCTGCAAACTCCCCTGGAAACTCAACCACGCTCCGCTCAAAGAATTCCTGCTCGATAAGTTGTCTCTCAAGTGGTCGCCGGAACAGATTGCAGGTCAACTCTTGCGACTGCATCCTCGGGAGGCCAGAATGCGAATATCCATTGAGACGATTTACGCCTGGATCAAAGCAAACAAAAAGCAGGGCGGCAACATCTACAGGCAGCTGCGTCAATCGAGAAAGAAACGCCGCAAACGCTACGGCACAGGGATCTCCAGACGATGCGACCCGACCAAAAAGCCAATGGATCAGCGACCGGTTTCTGCACGCAATCGTTCGCGGATCGGGCACTGGGAATCGGATACCATCGAGGGTCAAAAGGGGACCGGCTACATTGTCACGCATGTCGAACGCAAGACCGGCTATCTTGTGGCGAGCTATCTGCCGGACAAGAAAGCATCGACGTTGAACGCGGCTTCGGTGTTTGCGTTTGAGGGGTTGCCATCGTCATTGATTCGAACTTTGACGACGGACAACGGGAGTGAGTTTTCGGGTCATCGAGAGTTGGAGCAAGCCCTGCATTGTGCGATCTATTTTGCTCCGGCTCGCCAGCCGTGGCAACGCGGCCAGAATGAGAACACCAACGGGCTTCTGCGGCAATACTTCCTGAAGGGGAGCGATTTCCGTAAACTGAAAGCCGAGGATATTCAAGCGGCTGTGATGGAGTTGAACAACCGGCCTCGCAAAAAGTACCAATTCAAATCACCACACGAACTGTTCGAACCCAAAACCCGTGCATTTCAAAATTGAATCCACCACTCTCGAAAGATCGGTTTTGAAGGTGGACAAACACCTATCTTTATGCGAGTTGCAAAGCGTGGGTTTAGTAATGCTGCTTTCACGAAGGAAGTCTCTATACTTAATATTCGAGATTTAGAGGGAAATTTTAATAGTGGCGAAGAGGTTACTCCAGAATCTCTTGAGCATAAAAATTTGATAGGAAAGAAATTAAATAATGTCAAGATTCTCGGTGATGGTGAACTCACAAAATCCTTGCAAGTTAACGCTCACAAATTCTCTGCATCAGCTGTGCGAAAGATCGAAAATGCTGGCGGATCAATATTTATAATCAATGAATTCAAAAACGCAGAATTAGATAAGTCAAGTTCCAATAATTCACTCAGATTTCAACTCATGGAAGACGATCTGATGCATGAAAAGGTTCTGCTCAATGAAAGCGAAAGTCACACTTGGAAACTACCTAAGAATGGGGAAATTGTGCTTCAAGCATCTGTATGGAAACTTAAGCATCGCTTGTCATTATCATGGAAGTCTGACTCAACAAACTGTGAACAAAAGTTTGACAGCACAATACTCGAGTTTCTTCAGTCAGATAATTCCACCAAGAGAGAAATAACCGAAAAACAAACAAATACTCGTATTAGAATGTATGAATCAGAGATGGGGGACTTCTATTTAACAATACCTAACGGAAACAAAATATCTCATGCTTATGCGACTACAAACATCGACAACGATTTAGCAATGAAGGCGATAACATCCAGACTATTAAAGGAGCTTCCTCCGGTTAATATCACATTAGCTGTAAAGATTGAAATTCAACAATTCCTGAATAACGCTTAATTTTAAATTATGTTTATACAAGTAAGGTGAAATGGCTTACGACAATCGAGATAGGTGGATTCAATTTTGAAATGCACGGGTTGATGGAAAAAGAGTGACATTCGTGAGATGGTTTGTTTTGACCAAACGACCATCAATCCTACTAAGAAGAAATCACGAATGTCACACACGCATCTTACTGCTGAGGAACGTGATTCCATAGCGCACATGCACGCCCTGGGACACTCTCGAATAGAAATTGCGCGCGAGTTATCCCGAGACCCCAGCACGATCTCCCGAGAACTGCGGCGGAATTCGGATGCGACCGGGAAGTATTTCGCCGGGAAAGCCGACCGCAAAGCGCGACGGCGTCGACAACTCTGCAAACTCCCCTGGAAACTCAACCACGCTCCGCTCAAAGAATTCCTGCTCGATAAGTTGTCTCTCAAGTGGTCGCCGGAACAGATTGCAGGTCAACTCTTGCGACTGCATCCTCGGGAGGCCAGAATGCGAATATCCATTGAGACGATTTACGCCTGGATCAAAGCAAACAAAAAGCAGGGCGGCAACATCTACAGGCAGCTGCGTCAATCGAGAAAGAAACGCCGCAAACGCTACGGCACAGGGATCTCCAGACGATGCGACCCGACCAAAAAGCCAATGGATCAGCGACCGGTTTCTGCACGCAATCGTTCGCGGATCGGGCACTGGGAATCGGATACCATCGAGGGTCAAAAGGGGACCGGCTACATTGTCACGCATGTCGAACGCAAGACCGGCTATCTTGTGGCGAGCTATCTGCCGGACAAGAAAGCATCGACGTTGAACGCGGCTTCGGTGTTTGCGTTTGAGGGGTTGCCATCGTCATTGATTCGAACTTTGACGACGGACAACGGGAGTGAGTTTTCGGGTCATCGAGAGTTGGAGCAAGCCCTGCATTGTGCGATCTATTTTGCTCCGGCTCGCCAGCCGTGGCAACGCGGCCAGAATGAGAACACCAACGGGCTTCTGCGGCAATACTTCCTGAAGGGGAGCGATTTCCGTAAACTGAAAGCCGAGGATATTCAAGCGGCTGTGATGGAGTTGAACAACCGGCCTCGCAAAAAGTACCAATTCAAATCACCACACGAACTGTTCGAACCCAAAACCCGTGCATTTCAAAATTGAATCCACCAGTAACCAGAACGCGACTTTTGACCATTATGACCACGTCCAGCAGTTTTCCCCCTTCCGCTGCCAACGCCTCTTCCAACTCGCTTCTTCTTCTTGCGGCGTATAATTCCTCTATGTACGTCATCTATAATCATCACTTTTACCACAAATCAGTAATATTTTGGAATACAAGATTTGTACATTACAGCATGATGGACATTATTTCAACGAAACACAGGTGGCAAATTAGTCAATCGAGATTTCGCGGGTAGTCCGACTGAATTTTTCCGGTTGGGGGCTGAAAGCACAAGATGTCTCATCATACGCTCTGCATGCTTATTCAACTGGAAATTCATCTTCGGCGTTGGGATGGCTAGGGTCAATCGAATTAAGCGCACTGATATCATCTACATTCTGGGGGCTTCGCTGCGCTACAACCCCAGCCACCCGCTGTCTCGTTCTGAAATCCAACACCCTGTTTCAAACTGCTGAGCAAGTCAGCAGTGGCACATGTCAAACGACATTGGACGGAAGACAGAGTCCCCCTGTTTTTCAGTGATAATGCTGAAAACTAAATCGAA
This sequence comes from Rubinisphaera italica, assembly GCF_007859715.1. Taxonomy (NCBI): domain Bacteria; kingdom Pseudomonadati; phylum Planctomycetota; class Planctomycetia; order Planctomycetales; family Planctomycetaceae; genus Rubinisphaera; species Rubinisphaera italica. The sequence goes on along the minus strand of NZ_SJPG01000001.1, from coordinate 5,743,923 downwards.
TCGTGCAACTTCAAAATGGATGCTTCGGGTTAAAATTGTTTTGTAAACGTCTGTGTTGATCCATGCGCATCCGTGGTTCAAAATGTTATGCCTCAGTCGTTAAGTGGTTCATTGGCGAAGCAATCAGTCCGGCGGATTTGTGGACGGTTTCTGAAAATTCGATTTCTGGGACGGAGTCGGCGACGATGCCCCCGCCGACTGGGACCTGGACCTGGCCTGGTTTCCAGGTGAGAGTGCGAATGAGAAGGCTGGATTGCAGGGAGCCGCTCAGGTCGGCTGCAAAGAGGGAGCCGCAGTAGGCTCCGCGGGTCGATTGTTCGAGTTCGGAAATGATTTGCATCGCTCGGATTTTGGGAGCCCCGGTGATGGAACCGCCGGGGAAAGTGGCCGCGAACAGATCCCAGATGTCGGCATCGTCCTGCAGTTCCCCTGTCACTTCCGAAACGAGGTGATGCACTTTTGCAAACGTTTCCAGTTCACACCAGCGGGGCACTTTTACGCTGCCGGTTTTGCAGACGCGGGAAATATCGTTTCGAAGCAGGTCGACAATCATCGTATTCTCGGCTCGGTCTTTTTCAGAAGCCTGCAGGGCAAGTCCCTGATACAAATCGAGATCGCCAGCTGCCCAGCGAGGGCGGGTGCCTTTGATCGGTCGCGTACAAACCTGCCGATTATTCACCTGCAAAAACTGCTCGGGCGAGGCACTGACGACGGCAAAATCGTCAACGGGCTGAAAATACGCGGCGAAGGGAGCCGGGTTAAGGATACGGATTTGCCGATACAAATCGAGTGCAGAGCCATCGAATTCATACTCGATTTTTCGCGACAGATTTGCCTGATAGATATCCCCTGCGCGAATGTATTCCAGAACCCGTTGAGCAGAGTTCAGAAATCGTTCCCGCTCTGCTGATGTTGGTTCGATGGTGCGGGGGGATGGTGTCGGAAATTGTTCGATCGATGCGTTCCCATTTTTGAGTTTTTGCAGGAGACGCTGCCAGCGAGATTCCGTATCTGATTTTGAAGCGGATTGCAGAGAATGATCGCGAATTAGAAAGGTTTCATTCGTCAGATGATCCCAGCACAAAGACCAGTCATATAAACCAACTGCCATCGCGGGAGTAGTGAATTCATCCCTGGGGACCGTCGGAAGTTTCTCGAAGGCATGCCCCAACTCGTAGCTGAGGAGTCCCAGAAATCCGGAGCAGAAGGGCGGGAGGCCAGCTTCTGCAGGACGGGAATATTGAGCAGAGAGCAATCGAATTTCTGCAAAGGGATCGGATCCGAACTCGGCTTGATCGAGTTTCCAGGTTTTGACTGGGTCGGCTGTGAGATAGGAATAACGTCCACGAGTCTTTTCGAAACGCGCACTTTCGAGCAGTACGGGCCAAGGTTCATCACTCAATTGAGTAAGTGCCTCCACCGGGGAAAGTTTGAGTTTGAGTGGTACGCGTTCCAAAGACATTAGTATCCTGTCTGAGCTTTGTTCTGGTCGTTCAATAACGGTGACGCACCGTTGTCGTGCATTTATAACTTGCATACTAAAATGATAGTAGTAGATCGTTCCATCTCATCATCCGAGTTGAAAAATCTCAATCGTAGACGAAAGTGCCAGCTGTTTCGTCGAATTTGCAGATCACAAACCGGCATCGAAGTAGAATCCAATCGTCGTGGATAGTTCCCATTAAAACTTCGGGCTGTGTGCCACTGGCCCGCCAGTGTAAGTCGATACTGATAATTAAGTTAGGATGCATATCGCCAATAAAAGACCACCGGCGAGTTCTGGTGCCACAACAGACTGTTCTTCGGTCAGCTTGTCTGCCAGAGTCTTCACTTCTTGATTTGTCAATTGGCCTCCTCAGTATTGTGTCATATTCATAAAAAAGGCTGCCTCAAATTGAGACAGCCTTTTTGTTCTTTTACAGCAATGTCGATTACACGTTGTAATACAGGTCGAACTCATAAGGATGCGGGCGCAGTCGCAACGCGTCGATTTCTTCGGCTCGTTTGTATTCGATGAAGGAATCGAGCATATCCTGGGAGAAGACGTCGCCGGCGGTGAGGAAGTCGTGATCGGCTTCGAGGGCTTCTAACGCTTCGCCCAGTGAGGTGGGGGCGACGTTGGTTTCGGCCAGTTCTTCCGGGGTCATGTCGTAAATGTCGCGGTCGAGAGGTTCGCCCGGATCGATCTTGTTCTGAATCCCGTCGATCATCGCCATCATCAGCGCGGTGAAGCTGAGGTAGCCGCAGGCGGAGGGGTCTGGGGTGCGGAATTCGACCCGCTTCGCTTTCGGGCTGGTCGAGTACATCGGAATGCGGCAGGAAGCCGAGCGGTTTCGCTGACTCATCGCCAGAGTGACCGGAGCTTCGAATCCGGGAACAAGACGATGGAAACTGTTGGCGGTCGGGTTCGACAGAGCAACCAGTGCCCGACCATGCTTGATAATCCCCCCAATTCCATGGAGCGCCATTTCGCTCATGCCAGCATAGCCGTCGCCTGCCATGAGGGTGTCGCCATCTTTCCAGAAGGAAATGTGGGTGTGCATGCCGGAGCCATTGTCTTCGAAGACAGGCTTAGGCATGAAGGTAACGGTTTTGCCATGCTTCTTGGCGACGTTTTTTACGACGTACTTGTACCAGAGGAACTGGTCGGACATCGTTTCGAGATCGGTGAACTTCATGTCGATTTCACACTGGCCGGCGGTTCCGACTTCATGGTGATGAGCTTCGACAACGATGCCGAGTTCTCGCATGAGTTGAACCATTTCGCCACGGATGTCGACAAGCGAATCGTTCGGGGCGACGGGGAAATAGCCTGCTTTGTAGCCGACTTTGTGACCAAGGTTTCCGGCGAGTTCGGGTTTGCCGGTATTCCAGGCAGCCTCGGAAGAATCGATTTCATACATTGCACCACGCTGATTGGTTGCAAAGCGGATGTCATCGAAGATGAAGAATTCGGGTTCTGGTCCAATAAAGCAGGAATCGGCGATTCCGGTTTGCTTCAGGTATTCGATACCCCGTTTGGCGACGCCGCGAGGGTCTTTATTGTAGGGTTGCTTGGTGATCGGATCATAAATATCGGCAATAACGCTAACGGTCGGAATTGCGAAAAACGGATCCATACGAGCTGAGTTGGGATCGGGAATGGCGATCATGTCGGATTCGTTAATGGCCTGCCAGGCGCGGATGGAGGAGCCATCAAAACCGAAGCCGTCTTCGAATACTCCCTCATCGAGCGTATCAAGCGGATAGGTACAGTGTTGCCAGGTGCCGAACATATCGCAGAACTTCATATCGAGTTGTGCGGCGTTGTTCTCTTTGGCGAATTTGAAAAACTCTTTCGGGTCCATTAAACATTTCCTCCTCATCAAAAGTCATTGCAAACAGGTGTCTCTCCCTCCTGTCAAGGATGTGGAGAATGAACTACAGAACGGTACGCACGCTCTGTAAATTGTTTGTGGGATCAAAAATCATCCGGTCAACACTGACAACCTGAAGTTTTAGAAAACAGACGAAATGACGATGAGACGGAGTCCTTAACGTCGAGCGCTCGTTCCGTTTCCTGGATTCGATTCTCTCTGCAAAACAGTCTTGTGGAAAATACATCCTGCAAAACCAAAGACAGACAAATCTGATTTATTGTGGTGGTTGCAGAGAGTTCGCAACCAAATTAACTCTGCCGAGTGGCAAAAGCTTCCTCAGTAATAAACGATATGGAACGGAACCGCAATTCTCCTCCGTTGTTTATTGGAATTCACGCCTGGAATAGTTGAAGATTCGGATTGGGTAAACGAGGGGTTTCCAGTGCATAATTCATTGTTGCAGGAATGTTTAGAGGAGAGAAGTGACATGGATTTCAGGGGGCTTCGCTGTGATTCGGCCTCAGCCACCCTCCGTTTTTATCCCGACTTAACACACGGACTGTGAGGTTCTGGCCGTAGAAGTTATCCTTTTATGAAGAATTGAGATGGCAGAAGCGACCTGATTTGGAAAGAGAGTTCATGAAGATACTGGTGACCGGGGGAGCAGGGTTTATAGGGAGTCATATTGTTGACCAACTGCTGGCAGCAGGGCATGCGCCGGTTGTTGTCGATGACTTAAGTACGGGGAGTCGGGCGAATCTTCCTAAAGCGGTTCCGTTTTATAAGGCCGATGTGTGTGATCGGGAGGCGTTGGAGACGGTCTTCAAGAAAGAGCAGCCGGAGGTGGTATGTCATCAGGCGGCTCAAATGTCGGTGAGTCGGTCGGTGAATGAGCCAAGTTTCGACGCCCAGGTGAATATCATGGGATTACTCTCGACTTTGGAGCAGAGTCAACAGAGTGGAGTCAAGCGATTCGTGTTCGCCTCTTCCGGCGGAGTGCTCTACGGCGAAGCCACGGAGCCAGCGTCAGAATTACATCCGGCTAATCCGATCTCTCCCTACGGGATTTCGAAATGGACGGGAGAACAATATTTGCGATTCTTTACTCGTGAGCATGGATTAGAGACGGTCGCTTTGCGGTATGCGAATGTTTATGGGCCTCGACAGAATCCGCACGGAGAAGCCGGTGTGGTGGCGATTTTTTGTCAGAGGATGCTAAGAGGGGAAGGGACACGAATTAACGGGGATGGCAAATACATTCGCGATTACGTGTATGTCGAGGATGTCGCTCGAGCGAATGTGTTGGCATTAACCGAAACTTTGCCATCAACTCATGTGGCGTTCAATGTGGGAACGGGTGTGCCGGTTGATGTGAATGAACTGGCAGAGCGGCTACACGGGTTAACTTCACAGGCATTGCGGGATGCTGGTCGTTCCACTACCGTACCACAGCCAGAATATGGGCCGCCACGTGCGGGTGATTTACGATCCAATCTGGTGGATGCAACCCTGTTGAAACAGTCTTATGGCTGGTCGGATCGAACTCAAATTGATTCGGGTCTGAAGACTACGGTGAAGTGGTTTGCCGAACAAGCAGGAATTTGAGATGAAACCACAAGCTCGTCTATTTCGCCAGGCAATGCCTGACCTGATCCACTAACATTTGAAAACTGCACTTGAACGATGACACATCTGAATATTCTTGTGACTGGTGGGGCTGGTTTTCTGGGCAGTCATTTGTGCACACGTCTGATTGAGCAGGAGCATGAGGTTGTCTGTGTTGACAATTTCTTTTCCGGTTCCAAGCAGAACGTCGCTCATTTGATCGGACATCCCCGCTTTGAACTCATTCGGCACGATATCGTCCGCCCCTTGTTCATTGAAGCCGACCAGATTTATAATCTGGCCTGTCCAGCTTCGCCTAAGGCTTATCAGTTCAATCCGATTAAAACTATCAAGACCTCGACAGTCGGTATGGTGAATGTACTCGGTTTGGCGAAACGCTGCGGGGCACGCGTCCTGCACACATCCACTTCAGAAGTCTACGGGGATCCCGACATTCACCCGCAGACGGAAGACTATTGGGGAAACGTCAATCCGATTGGACCACGCAGTTGTTACGACGAGGGAAAACGAGTCGCAGAATCGTTGTGCATGAATTATCACCTGGCCCATAAACTGGAAGTTCGTATTGTGCGAATTTTCAATACTTACGGGCCACGAATGCATCCGGATGATGGTCGCGTGGTCTCCAATTTCATCATGCAGGCTTTGCGTGGGGAATCGCTCACATTGTACGGAGATGGCGAACAGACTCGTTCGTTCTGTTATGTCGATGATTTGATTGACGGCTTCCTGGCGATGATGAATCAGGATGAAGAAACAGGTCCTGTGAACCTGGGGAACCCGGTCGAAAACTCGATGAAAGAGTTAGCCGATGCCGTCCTGAAAATTACCGGCTCCAAGAGCGGGACAACGCACTTGCCGTTGCCTGAGGATGATCCAAAACAGCGTTGTCCCGATATCAGTAAAGCCAGGCGGATCCTGGGTTGGGAACCAAAGGTCGATTTGCAAGCCGGACTGACCGAGACCATCAAATATTATCAGGGACAGATTCAGAAGGGTGAGTTGTGAGTAAATATTTAGTGACCGGAGCTGCCGGATTTATTGGGGCACGGCTTTCTCACAAGCTGCTCGATCGTGGTGATGAAGTGATCGGGATCGATAATCTGAACGACTATTACGACCCGGCTCTCAAAGAGGCTCGTCTGGCGCAACTGACTCCTCGTGACAATTTCAGTTTTCAGAAAATTGCCCTGGAAGATCGCGACGAGATCAATCGCATGTTCTCAGAGGAAAAACCAGAGGTAGTCGTGAATCTGGCTGCACAGGCGGGTGTGCGCTATTCGCTGAAGAACCCCCACGCTTATGTGGAAAGCAACTTGGTCGGGTTTGTTAATATTCTGGAAGCATGCCGTCATAATGAGACGAAGCATCTGGTCTACGCATCGTCGAGTTCTGTGTACGGTGCGAATAAGACGATGCCATTTTCAATTCATCATAGTGTCGACCATCCGGTCAGTCTGTATGCGGCTTCCAAAAAGGCGAACGAATTGATGGCTCATACTTACAGCCATCTGTATGATTTGCCGACAACGGGCCTGCGGTTCTTCACCGTTTATGGACCGTGGGGACGTCCCGATATGGCATTGTTCCTGTTCACAAAAGCGATTTTGGAAGGACGGCCCATCGATGTCTTTAATTACGGCAAGATGAAACGCGATTTCACTTATGTGGATGATATTGTTGAAGGAGTCATTCGGGTTTCCGATAAAGTCCCTCAGCGAAACGACAACTGGATTGCTGAAGAAGCCGATCCGGGATCAAGCTCTGCTCCCTATAAACTGTACAACATCGGGAATAACAATCCTGTTGAATTGATGTACATGATTGAAACACTCGAAAAATGCCTCGGTAAAACCGCAGAGAAAAACATGATGCCGATCCAACCGGGCGATGTCCCGGCAACTTATGCCGATGTCGATGATCTCATCCGCGATGTCGGCTTCCGACCTGATACGTCCATCGAAACCGGCGTGAAGAATTTTGTGGATTGGTATCGTGAGTTTTATAATGTCTAGTCGCTAGTTATTAGAGGACTTATTAACTCAACCTTCAACCTTCAACCTTCAACCTTCAAAACAACAATGTCTCGACGTGGAATAATTCTGGCTGGTGGAACTGGAACGCGGTTGTATCCGGCGACACTACCGATCAGTAAGCAACTGCTGCCGGTGTACGACAAGCCGATGATTTACTATCCGCTTTCGACGCTGATGCTGGCGGGAATTCGGGATGTGTTGATTATCAGCACACCACACGATTTACCATTGTTCGAGCGACTGCTGGGAGATGGTTCAAAATGGGGGATGAATCTGGTTTATGCCGAGCAGCCTAAGCCAGAAGGTCTGGCTCAGGCGTTCCTGATTGGTGCGGATTTTATAGGCGACGAGCCGAGTTGCCTGATACTGGGCGACAACATTTTTTACGGCGACAAGCTCAGTCACTCTCTTCAACGCGTAAATGAGCAGACGGATCAGTCGACCGTATTTGCCTATCACGTTCGCGATCCTGAACGTTATGGCGTAATTGTTCCCGATGAAAATGGCAAAGCGATTGATATCGAGGAAAAGCCAAAGCAGCCGAAATCAAAGCTGGCGGTGACCGGTCTGTACTTCTATGACAATCAGGTTGTCGAGCATGCTCGTTCGCTGAAGCCTTCGCCGCGAGGTGAGTTGGAGATTACCGATTTGAATCGAGTCTATCTTCAGGCTGGTCAACTGAATGTCGAAATACTGGGTCGGGGAACCGCCTGGCTGGATACGGGGACGCATCGTTCGCTGCTTGAGGCGTCAGATTATGTCAGCGTGATCGAGGATCGCCAGGGACTGAAAATTTCCTGCCCGGAAGAAATCGCCTGGCGGATGGGCTACATCACCAGAGAAGAACTCGCAAATCTCGCCGAACCGCTCAAGGCTGGTCAGTACGGGAAATATCTGCTGGAGTTGCTGGAGTAACGATTTTCAAGATTTCTCTTCAGCCTCCGCAGTTGAGTTTCGCAACGCTTGCAGGCGAGCAAGAATTTTGGCTTCATAGCCTCGATTGGTGGGGCGATAATAGGTGCGGTCGACGCCCAGATAGTCTTGGTCGACCCAGCCAGTTTCGGCGTTGTGTGGATATTGATAATCGTCACCGTGACCGAGTTCTTTAGCTCCCTGATAGTGTCGATCTTTCAAATGCTTCGGCACGGGCAGAACTTCCTGCGTTTTCAAATCGTGCAAAGCCTCATTGATGGCAACATAAGCAGCATTCGACTTGGGTGCACAAGCCAGATACGTACAGGCTTGAGCGAGCATGATTCGGCATTCCGGCATGCCGACCATTTCGGTGGACTGGGCAGCGGCAGTCGCGATGACGAGACCATGGGGATCTGCATTGCCGATATCTTCGGATGCGGAAATCATGAGTCGACGGGCGATGAAACGGGGCGGCTCGCCAGCATCGAGCATGCGGGCCATCCAGTAGATTGCGGCATCAGGATCGGAACCGCGAATGCTTTTAATGAGCGCGCTGGCAGCATCGTAATGTTCGTCGCCGGCTCGATCATATCGAATCGATTTCTGCTGCAGCGATTCCTCAGCCACTTCCAATGAGACAACTTTTTCATCAACTGGTAAGTCGGTGACAGAGAGCACTGCCACTTCAAGTGCATTCAAAGCCCGACGGACATCACCATCGGCCCCTTTGGCCAGAAACTCAAACGCTTCATCCTCCACAGTCACTCCAGTTGACTGAAGACCTCGCTCTGAATCTGACATCGCCCGATGAAGTTGGGAAATCAAATCGGTTGAACTGAGAGGTTCGAATTCGAAGATTTGACTCCGACTTAACAACGGAGCCACCAGCGCGAAGTAGGGGTTATCGGTCGTCGCCCCAATAAAAATGACCGTCCCCTTTTCGAGATCGGGCAGCAGAACATCCTGTTGCGTTTTACTGAAATGATGCAGTTCATCGACAAACAGAATGGTTCGTCGACCCGAAGCGGCGAGTTCATTATCAGCCTGTTGAAGAACCGCTCGGACATCCTTCACTCCACAGGAAGCCGCATTGAGGGAAAAGAATTTCGATTCCGTTTGGCGGGCAATCAAATGAGCGAGTGTCGTTTTTCCAGTCCCGGGAGGGCCGTAGAAAATCAGCGAACTGATACGATTGGACTTGAGCAGCCGACGCAGCAGTTTTCCTTCTGCTAGAAAATGCTGCTGTCCTGCAAATTCATCGAGGGAACGGGGGCGCATTCGCGCTGCCAGCGGCTGCACACGCTCGCGGTTCTTCTGTTCCGATTTATCAAATAATCCAGCCATGCGAACAGAATGCGTGATTATGATGAAAACATCAATCCAACATGGAGAATTTTAGTAGATTATAGTACGTGAGCGATCGCCGGGAATGTCGACTTATTTTATTCGGTAACTAAGCAGACCGGTTGATCTAAACCTGCATGAACGACATCGGCCATGGAAACTTCAAAAGTTCCGGGTAACTCCCATTCAAACAGTCCCCCAGACTCACGAATCCCTTCCTGTTCATTCGTCAGCAGTATCCAGGTTGCTGCAGATGAACTATTCCGATCTGAACTTAAGAGAAGTGTACTCGATGTTATTAACTCCAGTTGATGCATGCCGAACACATTCCTGAGCGTCTCTTGCAAAACCTGCTGACGAGATGTCTCCAGGCGGCTCAAGTCAACACAGAGCGGTCGGCTGAGTAAGCGTTGGCGCAATTCTGCAAATGTCTTCCCAAAGACGGGATTCACAAATTCTGCCGCGACATCGCATAATGGATCGAGTACAAAGCGTCGATACCAGCAGGCGGGATGCGGCAGGTTTAACCGCTCTGAGCGAAGAATGATCTGGTCGCAGAAAATCAGATCCAAATCGATTGTGCGTGGTCCCCAGTGAATTTCTCGTGTTCGCCCGGAGTCGGTTTCCAATTTCTGACAGACATCGAGCAACGCGATGGGTTGTAAGGAGGTCTCAATTAACGCAGTCGCATTCAGAAATCGATTTCCAGCTTTCTCCCCCACAGCAGTGGTCTCATATAACCGGCTCTGTTTGAGCACGGAAATGGAATCGTTGGCATCGAGTTGATGGAGCACCGTTTGAATGATTTGAGCGGTGTCCCCAAGATTCCCACCGAGAGCAATGCCAGCGATCACAGAGTGTCCTTTTCTGAATAATTGGCGACAAGCACATTGCAAATAAAATAAATAGCTGAGACGTCAACTGTCCCCTCTCCCTCTGGGAAAGGGTTAGGGTGAGGGGAAATCGGTGTCGATATGTACGACTACGTCGAAGGGATCCCCTCATCCGGCCTTCGGCCACCTTCTCCCCAAGGAGAAGCGAAGAAAACCGCTCCCCAAGGAGAAGGGAAGAAACTCGCTTCCCTCGTCGGAGAATCATGGATTTCAGGGCCAAAATTAGTTTTATCGAGCCCAGTTTTTCAGAACGTTGCTCGCCTCAGTCTGAAGCTTCTGATCCTGCTCCTCAATCAGCGGTTCGAATTCGAGAATTTCTTTGGCGTTCTGGCCTTGTTCGTGCTTGCGGAAGCCGCGGAGGTAGGTTTCGTTCTGCGGTCGGAAGCGATGAAAGAAGAGCTCGTTTTTCCAGAGAATCTTTTCATAAACGGGAGCCACCTGAGCAGCGAATTGAGAGTCCTGCAGAATTGATTCGTTACCTTTGAGGAATGATCTGCCCAGCGAATTGGCAAGGACCTCACCAGCTGCAATATAGCCCGCGTGATGTAGATGGACTCCGTTTTCGGTCAGCGAATCCAGCTTCAGTGTATTCTGAACCTGCTGCATTGACTCGAGCATGTCGACATACACATAGCCATTGCTTTCACACATCTGTTGAATGGCTTGTCCATATTTGTTGCGGGTTTCATTTTGTGCGTTCACAACCTCTGCGGAGCGGACCATCGGTTCCAGAGGAGTAGGTCCCAGGACGATAATGCGGCGATTCTCAGCGGAGAGATCTTTGAGCAGTTGTTCGTAATTCGTAATGAACTCTTTCAAACGATCTTCGCCATTGAAGGCGGCGTTTTGTCCATAATTTACGATTAGTACGGTCGGATTTGTCAGCTGCACATACTCAAGAATGTGCTTGTAACCCTGCTCGACAGGGCCGAAGTAGGCTCGCGATTCTCCGAGGACGTTATCACCCGACCAGCCCAGATTTCGTACCGTAATATTCGTTTCCGGGGCAGCCAGCCGAAGTGACATTTCGAGGACGCCCTGCGTATTTTCCCGTTCAATAAACGTGCTGCCGAGCATGACAACGCGATCACCTGGTTTGAGTTCCCACTTCGCTTGCAGATCAGCAGCTGAACCAGGTGTTGAATTGAGCAGGCCAAATGCCAGCAAACTCAAAAGGACACCTCTGCTGAAAACGGGCATGGCTTTTATTGGATTCAATGGAAACATGGACCAACTCCACTTTATTTAGACGCATAAAAAGATTCAGTCCTGACAGTATGTCGTTCTGAGTGAATGAGTTCAACAAATGGAGAGATATTGCATACGAACGGCTTACCAAAAATTTCGGCTATTTCAAACCTGATAATCCAAATATTACTCAAAGAGTGAGTCAGACAGGTTTCCAGTTTGACAAACATCCGGGTTTTGAACATTCTTGAGCGGTCCGTTTTCCGTTAATGTGGGTTCAATCTGATATGCATAGAATGAAATCAAATTGGGACTCCTCAGTCGAACGGCGGGGCTTTTTACTGGTGATTGTGATGGTCGTCATCGTGATGGCTTCGCTCACGTGCTATCAATTTGCTGATCGGATGACGACCGAACGACAGGTCGTCAACGTCTACAAGATGGAATCCCAAGCCCAGCAGGCAGCTGAGTCGGCAATCGATTATATGATGGCGATGTTGACGGACCCCGAAATGGACCTGTCCACGCTGCCGACTTTGCCAGCAGAGGATTATGCCTGGCAGATTATTCTTCCGGGCTCTCCCGATTTGGAATCTCCCAATGATTTGATGGCGGTCGTGCTCAGTCGGCAAAGCACTGTGCAATATGGCGAGCTGACATTCGGTTTCGCCTCCGAAGCCGGGAAGATCAATTTGAATGCTTTGGCGGAGCTGGATGTGCCGCTGGAGGATCAGCGGAATATGCTGATGTCCCTGCCGGAAATGACAGAAACTCTGGCCGATACGATTCTCGATTTCATCGACAAAGATGCCACGCCACGCGATTTCGGAACGGAATCGGACGATGGCGAAATAATCATTCGTAATGCCCCGCTGACCTCGCTCGATGAATTGCTGGTTATTCCCGAGATTACACCTTCTCTGATTTATGGAGAAGATACCAACCGCAACGGTCTCCTTGATTCTTCGGAAGATGATGGGGAACTTCGCGAACCATACGACGATGCCGATGGCGTTTTGACGCTCGGTTGGGAAGATTCTCTCACTCTCTGGAGTCGAGAAACAAATTTGCGACCGGATGGAACTCCGAAAATCAATCTCAATTCGGATGATCTGGTTCAACTGGAGGCCGATCTGACATCAGAATTTGGCAGTGATCTGGCAACTTTTGTGATCGCTTACCGACAGAATGGCCCCAAAAAGCAAAGCTCGACTAGCAGCGGTGGGAGCGGAAGCGGATCTGGAGGTTCTGGCAGTGGGAATGGTTCGATGAATTCTCAACCTGCACCGCAATCGGGAAGCGGGCGCACGCGGGGAGGAGGTTCGACAAATCAGCAGCAGACAACACCTGCCCCTGCTCCTGCCGCACCAACGAGTCAGCTCGATTCGCTGCTGCCTGACTGGAATCTTACAAAATTGTTTACTGTTCAAGCGATGCAGTCCTCACCGTCATCACAGAATGGGGGAGGGGCCTCGTCCGCAGGATCGAGTACTGGTTCCTCTTCAAATTCAGGCCAATATCAACTGCAGTCACCCTATGAATTAATCGGGGCCATCGTGGAAGATGATGGAGACGATCTGATCAGCCCGTGGCAGGTTGGAGATTTGACATTTCTCGCCCAAATGGAAGAATCCTTAACGATTAACGAAGGCGAGACACGGGATGGTCGGATTGATATGAACTATGCGACTTATGAATCGTTGGCCGGGTTACCAGAAATTTCGGATGCTTTGATAGATGAGATTCTCAGTGGGACCGGCAGTTGGGTTTCTCCAGCTGAACTTCTACAGAATGGTCAGATAGATGTAGCCGGTGTCGTCCAACTTGAACCGTTCCTGACGGCTCAAAGTCGAACTTATCGATTTATTGCCGCTGGCTTCTGGAAAACGGGTGGACCGGTTGTCAGAATTGAAGTGGTTCTCGATGTGGCGGGTGCGGCACCGGTCATTCTCCAGCATCGAAATCTGACAGCCACCGGGCCGGGATATCTTCCGGAAGAATTATCAGGGGGATTTGTTGGGGAATAACATTTGAGGCGCGCTAAGTCAGTCATGACTTGGGTTCATTCGAATGTCTTTCGATCATCTATTCTTTAAGCCCTCTGGAATTCAATCGCATAATAATCAAGACAATCCCCGTGCTATAACTGGCATAGCTCGCCAAAATCAGTTTGATACGCTTTATGAATAACCGTCACCTTGTCATTGAATGGGATTTGCCCCATGTCAGCCTTATGCTTGCTCGTCGAGAGGGAGCCAGCTGGGAGATTCTGCAGTGGCATCGCTGCGATTTGCCGGAGCATGTGGCCGAATCCAAGTCGCTGAGCAGGGATGCTGCCAGTTGGTTGCTGAGCGAGTGTCCGAGTTGGCTGCGGGAGTTGGAAACATCAGGCGAGACGACTTCGCTTTCGATCATCTTGCCGCGAGATCGAGTGACATTGCGAAAACTGGAATTGCCGCCCATTCCGGCGGAAGAATTGGCGGGTGTCGTGCCATTGCAAATGGCGAGCCAGCTTTCTGCTCGGATGGAAGATCTGGCAATTGATTTTCTTCCGCCGAATTCCTCAGGATCGGCAGAGAGTCAAACCGTGCTGGCGGCTGCGTTGCCGATGGATCAATTACGAACCTTGCAGGCATTGTCGGTACACTTACATTGTGAGCTGACATTTGTTGGCCTTTCCTCGCTCACCTTGCTGGAGGCGGTGCCGCATTTTACGAACAGCACTGCAGTCTCACATCGATCACTGCTCTGTGTTTATTCAGAGGAACGACTGGAAGCCTTATATTGTGAAGCGGGGCACTTGATCGGGGCTGGATTTCGACGACGGAATCGTGAATTACCATTCCAGGCGAAAGAAGCAGTTGCAGAAATTCGCAGATTGCTGGCTACTGAAACCGAGACGTCCAACCTTCCCATCCAGATTCTATCGTTGTCGAGTACAAGAAATGTGGGAGTCATCTCGGACGCCGAAAAGGCGTTAGGGATGACTGTTCAGCCTCTGGAAATAGAATCGACAAATTCGACCGTTCGTCTCAGTGAAAACTTTTCACTGACAATTTCTGAACTGTTTTCCCAAGGAGGATTACGTTCGATTGGAGCCCTGTTCGCTGGCCAGTCTCCGAAAGTCGATCAACTCAACCTGCAAATGCCTCGTCAGCTTCAGGAGCATAAGGATTACAAAAAAGCCTGGATTGTCGGAGGTGCAGCAGCTTGTGTCGGCGGATTGATCATCGCTTATCTGGCCTGGTGGGGACAGTTGGCAGGTCTGGATGAAAAAATCGAGCGGCTCAATTCCGAGATTGTCGAAGTCGACAAGTTCATGAAAGATCAGGGCAAAGTCGTAGAACAGGCAACCAAGCTCAAAGTCTATGAAGATCGTTCCTTTGACTTCGAGGCTCACTTCGAAAAGATCCTGGCGATCCTTCCTGTTCGCGATCAACTTCTGTTGACCGAGTGGCAAAGCCTGCCATTGTCGGGCGATTCTCATACCCGAATCACTGCCAGTGGATTAGCTCGATCTCGACAGAGTATTGAATCGTTTGCGGAAAAGCTGGCTCAGGATGGCTGGATTGTTCGTTCTCCGACGATTCGAGCCAATCCGGATCGTCAACCGTTCGGATATGAATTCGATCTCGATTTCGAAATCCCCGCACCGGCATCTGCCGTGAAATCTTCCAAACGAATTCGCGTCTCCCAGTCCGATAATTCTGATGTGACATGGGGGAGAAGCTGATTATGCAGACTCGTGAAAAAGTATTATTGATTGGACTGATTACCGTTGTACTCTTCTGGTGGGCTCGCCCTGTCCTGCTGCAGAGCTTTCTGGAACCACTGAACGAGCGAAAAGCCGATGTCGAGAGAATTGCAAATACTCTCGAACAAAAGCAACTCCAGCAAAATCTTGTGCTCGCCGCCACCAGAGAGATGACAAACTATCAGGAACAATCACTGCCAGCAGATCCTTACGATGCTCAACGAAGCTACACGGCCTGGTTGACTGATCAACTCGAAGCTGCAGGCTGGGCGAAGAATGAAGTGACACCTGGAAAAATCACCCGATTTGAAGATCTCGGTTCGAGCGTTCAAGTCCGCGTGGAAGGAGTTGCCACAGCGGCCAATCTTTCGGAGTTTCTGGCGAATTTCGATCACTCAGGAATGTTACACCGACTCGAACGATTGAGCATCGACAGCCGTTCGATCCAGCCAGGGGAACTCCTCGATATTTCCTTCACGGCTGAAGCCATTGCATTGAAAACCTCGAAGCGAAAGGATTTGGATACGGTTGCCTCCACCGATAATACGCCTGAAATCTGGTCCAATTTTGCCAGACGCAGTCCGTTTTCACTCCTGCCACCAGAAGTGGTGATGACCCCGGGAATCGATATTCCGACTCGCATTCAGGTTTATCCCGGCGATCTGTTACAGGAAATAATCAGTTGGTCGGGGTTTCCGGCTGAAGCAAAACTTTCTGTGTCTTTGACTGGAGACAAGCCCGCCGGACTCGAGTATGACGAGTCGGCTCGGGAACTCATCTGGCAAACACAAACCGACACACCGCTCAAAGAACATCTACTGGCGTTGACTGTTACCAATAATGATTCAGCGGTATCGATCCGCAAAGAATTTGTGATCGATGTCCGACTGCCGAATGCGACTCCAACCGTTCAGCAGCCTCCAACACAAAACGTATTTGCGGGAGGGATGTGGCAATATCAATTGCAGGCCACCGATCCCGACCAGCCGAACCAATCACTGAATTATCGAATCGAGGGCAGTCCTCCCGCGGGATTACAACTCGATTCACGATCTGGTCGATTGCAATGGTCACCTGCGGAAGATCAAGTTGGCCAGGATATCCGTCTGAATATCGTCGTAACCGATAACGGTTCGCCCTCGAAAGAAGCCCGGACATCCTTTAATCTCAGTGTGAAAGCAGATCTGGAACCGACGACTCAACTGGTGGGGTGCCTGCAGGTTGATGGAGAATGGACGGCCTGGTTTCGAGAAAAATCGTCACAGGATCGATTTCAATTGCAACTGGGCGATCGACTCGAGGTCAGTCGTTTTCAGGCTACCATCAGTCAGATCAATGTCGATCGGATTGTTCTTGAAAACGAGAACGGTCAGCAAGTCCTGCGTGTTGGCAAACTCCTGACTGAGCGTCAATCTGCTCAATAACGACGATCAGCAATTACTCTTATCCCGGATTGTTCATGACTGATCAGGAATTACTGATTCGTGTTCCAAGACAGTAAATGTTTTGCGTCTATTAAAATTCATCCTACGAATGTTGGGGAATGAGATTCTATACAAGCACGAAGCGCAAGCGAGTGTGATTAAGAATCATGTCGATTCACTCGCTTGCGCTTCGTGCTTGTATTCTCCATCAATAAATGTTCATCAAGTTCTGATCGCAGATTCGCAAATCTATCGATTAAACAGTAGTCAGCAAAGCCTCGGGACGTCTAAAATGAAAACGTAAAGAAGGTAGTCTTCCACTTTTTACGTTATTACCAATTTTGGCACGGCAACGCCCCAGAGAGCCGACCTGTAATATGATTGATCAGATCACACAAGTTTTTCGACTTAGCCTATATTTATTGCTTGGGCTCTCCTGCGTGACAATTGGACTGGCGGAGGGTCATTTGTATCCTCATCTGTTGACCATTCCATTAATTGTGCTGGCCTACTGGTATCTCGATGATAATCCTCCGCTGAAAATCGACAGCGCGTTTACGAGTCTGTTTGGGATTGCGGCCTTGCTGATTGCAATGTGGGAATTCCAGCAAGGACGAGTGAATGTCGAGATGAGGATTTTATCCGCCTCCCACCTGCTGGCTTATTTTACCTGGATTGTTTTGATCCTCGAAAAACAGTCTCAGCAATACTGGTGGCTGCTGGCACTGGCGATTTTAAATATGGCCGTCTCGGCCAGTTTGACGACCTCTGCGGCTTTGGGGTTATCAGTCCTTCTTTTTCTGTTTCTGGCGGTCTGGACGCTGGCAATCTTCACCGCTTATCGCGGAACGGTCCACATTCGTGATTCCCGATCCACTTCAACCATAAAAACTAATAAGCAGCCAGAGACCTCACCTGCGCCTGTAAAAGCTAAAAAGTCTGTGACAGCCGTCGCAAATGCCATTCCGCTTGTCAGTCAGGTTCGTGGCGGGTTTCATTTTGATCCTTCCGATAACTGGCTCGGCTATCGGCTGATTGCATCTGTCGGCTATATAACGATCGCTTCGGTTGCGGTTGGATTAGCCATTTTCATGATCACGCCCCGTATCTGGATTGGCAACTGGACTCTTCCCTCAGGTCAGGACGAGCCATATTCATTACCTTCATTTGGCAAAAGTGTTTCCGGGTTCACATCCGAAGTGCAACTTGGAGATATTGGAGAAATCCTCTCGAATCCAACTCCTGTCCTTTATATGAAATTCAATGACTACAATTCCAAAGCCCCTCTGAACAATACAGAAGTCATGCAAAGGCTTCATATCGAAGATTTACTATTTCGGGGTGCGGTTTTATCGGACTACGTCAGTGGTCGCTGGTCTCAATCGAGTTCAAACTCAACCACGTATTCGATGAAGCGTGGTAATTTTAGAGACTCGACCAATGCGATTCGTTTTCGGTACGAACTCGAGCCTGTCGGTCGAGACATCTTATTCATGCAAATGCCGGTTTCGGGGGCTCAAATTCTGTCCGAGTCGTTTGAAAATAAAACACTCCAGCAGCATCCTCTAAGTCAGGTTGTCACTGTCACACAAGGAAGAAGGAGTGCAGAAACCAGTACCATTCAGTATGAAGCGACGACAATCCCCTCGCTGGAGAAATCGGAATCCGGGTTTCCTGAATATGAACTGGCATCCAGATGGTTTTGGCCGCAGAGTTTACAGACGATTTCTCAATCCCTCGAAGCCTCCTATCAGGCTGATGATACCGATTTGCACAGAGCTCGAACCGACTTTAAATCGACAACAGTCGATCGCAGGTCTGAGTCAAATCTCACCATTTTGGACAGTTATATTCGGAATCTATTGAATCTGAATCGTGAGCAGCTCCCCGGACTGGTCGAATTGACTGAAAAACTGTGTGCACCAGTCGATGACAAACCTCTCACTCCAGTGGAACGTGTCCAAAAACTCCATTACTACCTGCGTGATTCCGGGGAGTTCAGTTATACATTAGATTTGACGGTCACCGATCCGACTCTCGATCCAGTCGAAGACTTTCTTCTGGTCAGAAAAAGTGGTCACTGTGAATACTTTGCTTCGGCTTTAACACTGATGTTAAGGGCCGCGGGAATTCCGTCCCGCATGATCACCGGGTTTCGTACGGGACGCTGGGTTGAAGATACAAAGACCCTGGTCATCGAACAAAGACATGCCCATGCCTGGGTCGAAGCATTTGTCGATGGAAAGTGGCTGATCCTGGACCCGACAACCTATCACGATGATGAAGAGAATTATCAAGTTCAATTCAGTGCTTATTCATGGGCTGCAATTCGTGCCCAATTGGTTGGCTTCTGGCAGAATTATGTCCTCGGGGTGAGCCTGGCTGGTCAACAGCAGCGACTCTACGACCCTCTCCGCAAAACCACCGCGAATGCCTACAACGCTATTATGCAAAGTGGTGAAGAGTATCAGAATAAAATCATCCCTGAATCAAGGACTCGCTATTCTCTCTATAATCGCTTTCTGATGTTTATTGCGACAGTCTTCCCGATATTGATCATCGTTGGGGTTGTCGCCTTTTTGCTGTTTCGACAACGACTGCGGAATTTTCTCGACTGGTTATTGCCCAAACGCCGGGCTGCCCGCCGTCGCCAGATGATGGTTTTCTTTCGCAAGTTTCTGGAGGTTTCCGCAAAGCATGGATTACAGAAAAAACCCGAGCAAACTGCCCTCGAATTTGCCCGAATCTTTCAAAAGAAATTTCAGTCTCAACTGATCAATACGCCCCTTTATCAAGTACCGCTTGCGGTGACGCAAGCTTATTATCAGGCAAGATTCCGTGGGGATCCTCTGACCGAAGAGGAGATCGTCAACTGGGAAGCACAAATTCAAAGTCTTCATCAAAGACTCAGTACTTCACATTGACCCGCGGCCTGAACTTCATCATGCTGATATTGAATACTGGGAAGAGCGTAGTGCTCTCGATTTGCGAGAGATCTGAGGCTCCCCTGAGCACGACCGTCCGTTCCTGAGAAGCGCCTGACCTGGATACGTGATCGAGATGACAAATAACACCAAGTCTATTGAACTTACCCAACAAAAAGGGATTACGATTCTCACTCCGATGGGAGATACTCTGAGTTATCGGGATATCGATGTACAGCGGGAAGGGTTGGAAATCAATAGCCAGCTCAAATCGACAGAAGCACAAATGGTAATCGTCGACATGAGTCGGTCGAATTATTTCGGGAGTCTAATGATCGGCGTGATTAACAGTTTTGGACAAACAGTCAAACAGCGAAATGGGCAGATGTTTCTCTGCGGAGCTTCTGACGAGATGCAGGCCGTCCTGAAAGTGATGAAGCTCGAATCTCTCTGGCCTCATTTCCCGAAATTGGCGGATGCACTCAAAGTTGCCAGAGCCTGGAAAGCGAACCCAAACTGAATTTGGATCGACTCAAGCCGATAGTCGGCGATCATCAGAAGTTGTCTGGAGCCATGGGCTACGGACTGAAGTCTGGGAGTTCTTATGAACTGCTGTTGCAGTCCGACTCACATGTTGTGGTGAAATTTTTCGATGGAGAAGAACCTGAAGGTTTCGCCTGAATGCGAGAGCCATCGAATCAAACTCGGGCTCCATCGTTTGAAAAATAATACGCGATTGCCAAAATCCAGCCTTTCTGAAAAGGCTTCGCAATAAGACAGTTATGAATCGGTCTTATCATTGTTCAGGATCACTTCCTGAACCCCGAACGCAAGCGTCGAAGGTATGCTTTCGACACTTTAAACACATGCCAGATTGTGTTCAAATATTATTCTTCGTGATAATCCACGAGGATAAGATTGGATTTTGGCAAAGAAGATTGCTGATTGGATTGCATATCTAATTCTCTGGAAGCATTATTGATGCGTCCCCAGACGGCATCTTCTCCTGCATCATAGCCCTGCTCAAAGCCGGCGAGCCATAAGTTTGTGCCACCCCAGGTAGCTGCTGTTATAACGGCGATCATCGTGAAGGTACGCTTCATGCCTATCCCCCCTTGTTTTGGAGGTGAAGCCTATCAAATTCACGTCTTTACAGAGCCTGCGAGTGCACCCGGCTACTGGTAAGACGAGTTGTCTGCATTCATTTCCGAGGCATTCAACCCGAATAGCTTCCTGCCATTCAGTCATTCGAATCGGCAATTTGGATCAGCTGGTAAATTTCTTATCGACACAATTGTTAACCAACTTTTAACACTTGTGTTAATAATATCTTAACAATGGCTGATCTCAGGGCAATACGAAGCTTAGAAAATTAACATTTCACAAATTCGAGGGAAATACCTGCAATTTTACAACCGAAAAATTCATTTCCATACAAACACGAAGCGCAAGCGAGTGTGTCTGATTAACTCGATCGCACACTCGCTTGCGCTTCGTGTTTGTAGTAACCGATCCTGATACTCAAGAGTCTGCGATTATTACGAGACGTGAACCACACGGACGACCCACAGCATGGTCATGACAGTGACGACGAGAATTCCCAACAGGTTGAGCAGGAAGCCGGTTTTCATCATGTCCCAGACGCTCAGCTTATTCGAGCTGAAGACAATCGCATTTGGAGGCGTGGCGATGGGCAACATGAAGGCACAACTGGCGGCGATTGTCGCAGGCAGCATTAAAAATCTCGGATCCAGACTCAACGCCAGAGCCGTCTTTTCCAGAATCGGAAGCAGTGTCGAAATCGTTGCTGTGTTAGAAGTGAATTCCGTCAGAAAAATCACCAGCGTCGTCACACTGGCGACTTGGAGTGACGAAGACATCGTTGACATTTTCTGGCCCAGCATTTCTCCCAGCCAACTGGAAAGTCCTGTCGAAGAGCAGGCATCGGCAATTGCAAAGCCTCCCCCAAACAGGAGCAGAATACCCCAGGGCAATTTTTGCTCCAGGAGTTCCCAGTTCATTAAATACTGATTTGTCTCTGTTTCTTCATCTCGTACGGGAACCAGAAACATGACGATCATCATCAGCAAGCCAGCGGTCGAATCGTGGAGCAGTCCTTTGTAATTGAAGCCGGGGACATAGGAATCCAGCAGTGCGGAAAGTCCATCTTCCCAACCGACGAGCCTGAAGCTTCCAATATCCAGACTGACCCGTGTCATCCACAGGCAGGCAACGAGCAGGAAGACAATCATCATTCGGAATTCGCCAACCGACATTCGCCCCAATGCCAGATATTGATCACGAATTTCATTTCGAGCCGCATGTCCGAAAGTCAGCCCCCGCCAGATCGGCAGGCATAGCACAAACCAAACGCCAATAAACATCAACACCGACATTGGAAAGAACATGAGAAACCACTGTCCCAGCGAAACCGAATACTTCTGCAGTTCCTCGGCAGTCGCACCAGTGGACGACCAGTAACCGGCATACACACCATTAGTAGGCGTACCGATGAGCGTCGACATCCCTCCGATACTCGATGAATACGCAATCCCCAACAACAACGCCACCGCAAACCGCTTCGTCATAATAGCCTGCTTGTGTTGATCATCTTCCTGCACATTTAAAGAGGCCAGAACCGCCAGAGCGATCGGCAGCATCAACAATGCTGAAGCAGTATTACTGATCCACATCGACATCAGAGCATTTCCGAGCATAAAGCCCAGCACGACTCGTTTTGGTCCCGTTCCCAGTACAGACAGAACCCACAAGGCCAGTCGTCGATGCAATCCCCAGCGTTCCACGCCAATGGCAATCGCGAAGCCAGAAAAGTAGAGCAGGATCGTTGAATTCATATACGACTTACTGACTTCGCCAGCCGACTGAATCCCCAGAAACGGGAAAGCGACCAGCGGAATCAAACTCGTCACCGCCAGCGGGATCGACTGCGTGCACCAGAGAATGGCCATCAACGCGACAACCCCGGCCAGTCGTTGTCCCTCGGCATTAAGTTCTGAGGGCGAGGGTGAGAGCACGATACCAAGAAACAGAATCAGCGAAATAAACACAATTCCCCAGCGATAGGAAAGCGATTGATCATCGAGTGTCGAATCCGTCATGAAGAAGTGCTTTCGTCGAAGTGAAATACAGAGTTGGATCAATATTCTGGCATATGGTCAGGCAATCGCAACCGTAATACTCTCATTAAGAGTCGATTCCATCTGCTGATTTGCCATTCACTCTGAAGCGATCAGACTCTCGGCAAATTTGCGGCCTGTTTTTGAGAGCGGATATTCAGCCAGTTCAGATTTCGAAACCCAGCGAGCAGAAGTGGAAATTGTTTTCACCGATCCCTTCACATACTCGCCTGCAAAGCACATTAACGAAATTCGATAGCGAGTGACGCCGTGACGGATTGAGAGCCGAAAGTCTGTCAACTTTGCATTCAACTGATAGCGATCTGCAAGCAACTGTTCGATGCGAGCAAACTCGCGAGCATATAACTCCGTATCCTCAAACAATCCGCTCGATGTTGTGTCACACTTATTACGAACGGTTTGAAGAGTAGCCGGGAAATCATTCTGCTCCCAGCGGACAAAATCCCACAATCCGGCCCAGCGTTCTCCCTCCGCATATTGCTGTAACAAATACTTGCTGCCTTTTTTCAACGCGACGCATAAGTGGACCACATCTGTCAGTTCCGTTTTCATTTTCGGCCGGGGAATTTCCACCTGACGCCCCTGTTGAAATGCCAGACAGAATTTTGAGATGGGGCAGGCACCACAGGCCGGATCGACCGGTTTGCAAATTTGGCTACCAAGTTCCATCAATGCCTGATTGAATTCTCCGGGATCGCGTTGAGGAACAATTTCTTCCGCGAAGTTCCACAACTGTTTTTGAGCCAATGTAGTTTGCAGAGAATCTTCATAAGCAAGTAAGCGGGCATACAGCCGTTGCGTATTGGCCTCGACAATGGGGGCAGGGCGGTTGAAGGCGAAAGAGGAAATTGCCCCGGCTGTGTAGCGCCCGATCCCCGGCAGCTTCTGCAAATCATCAGCTGACTGCGGAAAGTCACTACTGAATTCCTGGGCAATCAACTTAGCCGTTTTATGAATGTTTCGCGCCCTCGAGTAATATCCCAGTCCTTCCCACAATTTGAGTACGTGAGATTCAGGAGCCACTGCCAGTTCATGAACGCTCGGAAACTGGTTCAGGAATCGTTCGTAATAGGGAATAACAGCCGCAACGGTCGTTTGTTGCAGCATGATTTCGCTCAGCCAGATGCGATAAGCATCTGAGGTCTTCCGCCAGGGCAAATCACGTTTTGAAACTTTGTACCAGCGTTTCAACTTCGCGCGAAATGATTTGAGATCCGCTTTGTCAAAGTGAGGAGAATCAGCAGTCGAGTTCGTCACAATTTCAATTTATTCCCTTTAATCCAAGTCATACAAGCACGAAGCGCGAGCGAGTGTGTTTTAGTACGCATGGACTCACTCGCTCGCGCTTCGTGCTTGTAACAATACTTAGCAATTGAGAAGGTAGCAAGCTATTGAATTGACCAGCCACAATGTTTTCAAAATGGGACTTGTATCCCGAACCGGGATGAGTAATATGTGAGCAGAGAACAAGTCTCTGCCCTGTGCGACACCGGACCTTAATTTGTTGGCCCTACAAGTTCTCCCGCGGGAACTTTTGAGTTCGGGCAACCGTGTCACCATCAGCGTGAACCACGAGACCCCGAGCCGGGATTCCCACTTTTTGAATGCGGGTTCAGAACAAATTTCGTTCGAACGGCAGGGCGGTGACTTTTCTTTTTTTAATCAGTACAAGCACGAAGCGCAAGCGAGTGTGTTCACTTTTGGACTACACACTCGCTTGCGCTTCGTGCTTGTAGAGTTGAAGAAACACTGCTGGGCAAGCCAGCAGTTGCCCACGTTAAACGACATTTAACGGCAGAGAGTATTGCCGCTTTTGATCGCGCAATCACTCGGCTGGTACGAGCCAGATGGCATCAATGTGACAGTTGCCATCGACTTGAGTCGCATCGACATGCACTTCGTAATCGGTTCCCGCTTTGAACTGATATTTGCCCAATGAAACAAAGTTCGGCTTGATGTCAGCTGCTTTTCTTTGATTCAAAGTGACATTGGAAGAGCCTTCTGCATGTGTCACGGAAACGCGGGTATTAGTCGCCCGATTTTCATGAGCACCTGTTGCAAATCGAACTTCGTATTCGCCATCTTTTTCAACACGGAATGGGAAAGTGGCCGTGCCGCCACGTCCGTAGCGATAACCGGCTTCCAGGAACGGTTTTAAACCAGTTCCGCCGGTCCAGCTTCCTGTCACCTTGGCCTTCATGTCATCTACGACCAAACCTTTGAGCGTAGAAGCCGGGACGTAGTCGTATTCCATTTCTGGAACCGTGTCCCCTTCTCGCGTGTAGAATTCGCCATCAACATTATCCCGACGCACAACTCCGGGCTTACGAGCCAGGTCTTTCAAATAGTCCAGATACGATGTGTAAATATCGCGTGGGTTACAGCCGAATTTCACACACAGCGAAGCCGCTTTGCCGACAACTTCGCCCATCATGCCGCAGGTTCGCATTACTCGTGTTGTTCCCAGAGCTTCATGTGTGACACTGATACATCGACCAGCCATGAACAGATTGGGCACATCCCGCGAATAGAAACAGCGATACGGAATCGGATATCCATACTGGCGATCAACTCCCTTGCCATGCTCGGCTACGCTGATGAAGGGATTGTCAGGATACTTCCGCATATATTGCCGCTTGGGATAATGCAGATCGATCGACCAGGTACTCGGCACCATACCATCGGGAAACTGTTTCTTGGAAACGATGTCTTCCTCAGTCAGGATGACATCGCCCAGCAACCGACGCGACTCGCGTGGTCCACCGATGTAAGCCAGCCAGGTCAAATGGGCATTCTTGTGTTTGTCTGCTCCGTCTTTATTTTTCATCGCATTCCACGCCCCATAAACGGCTCGCAGATTCCAGTCGCGAATCGATTCGAGATCCTTAATCGAATCTTTCTCAAAACCACTTTCCCAGAACCACTGACCGTGAAAGTCGCGGGGATAGGGAAAATCGTTCATAGTCAAATCGAGAGCCCAGGGAGTTTTCGGAAACGATTGCGGAGAATCAGCTTCTGCCCAGGCCCACATGTTACTCATGCCCATGCGCACGCCATCGTGAATGTCGTAATCGGCATCGGCTAGATAGCCAATCGTGCCATGGCCGGTGCAATCGGCAAATAGAGTCCCGCTGAAACGACGTATTTCGGACGTCCGCGTATCAAACGCATACACGGCTGCGATGCGATCATCGTCCATGTCGACTTTGTAGGCATGATGATTCAAAAACAGAGAGATATTCGGTTCTGCCCGAACAATCCGTTCCTTTTTTTCATCTTCGAATTCCTCGTAGGTTCCAGGCGATTTTGTCGCGTGATCGGAGATCTCATCGACAATTTCTCCAATGTGCGGAAACTCACCACGCCGGACCAACCCTTGTGCCCAGACACGAACTTCAGAACTACCGTTTCCGCCAAGTACGGGACGATTCTGAATCAAAGCAACTTTGATTCCCATGCGAGCAGCCGAGATGGCTGTTCCCATTCCAGAGTAACCACCACCGATAACGACCAGATCGTAAGGGCCATCTTCAATCGGTTCTTCAGAGAGACCAAGTTCCGTTTTTCGCCAGCTGGAAAGAATTTTTGCTTCTGCTGGAGGAGTCGAGTCATCGGTTGTGAACCAGATTGCATCGCAACGACCATCGAAGCCTGTCAAATCGTGCAGACTGATTTCCGTTTCTGGCTTTGTGATTTCAACTGTTCCGCCAGGCTGCCAGCTCCATTGGGAAGACTGTGTCCCGAAAATGGGATCCAGGGTTTTACCACCAACGGAAACCTGAAACTGCCCCGGTGGTTCCCCCGGGGCATTCCACTGTTTGACCCAGTCCTTGGTTCTCACGAACACCTGATAGGTGCCTGTAGTCGGGAATTTGACAGTGGTCTTCGCATCCTCGACCGGCTTTCCCATCCCATGTGCAAGCAGATAGGGTGAGCCCATCAGCTCGATGAACTGGGTATCGAGTTTCCAGCCACCGTGGTTGTCGAACGATTCAGTTTCCACGAGTAAAGATTCAGCGGAGGCTGAAGCTGGCATGAGCAATGCACTGATTGTCAGGCAAAGACTAATTGTCAAAAGAGAACGCATTTAAATTGTTCCTGTATTAATTATAAACTCAGTACTTCTGGGAGTTGTGCTTCGCTGCGACCTCAGCCACCCAGAATACTCTCTTGTTCCCAAGGAGGACCTTGGAAACAAGTTGAAAGTACGCCCAAGGGCCCCCCTCATCCGGCCTTTGGCCACCTTCTCCCTCAGGGAGAAGGTGATCGTCACTATTTATTCAAACTTCAAATCAAACGGCATCAACAGCAGACGGGGCTCTGTCTTGGACAGATTGTCGATCATCAGGGCTCGCTTGAGTTGAGCAGTCATTTCCACAGGAAGAACACCTTCCACCAATTCGGCTGCAGAGGCCTGCTGCATGCGGGTGTCAATCGGCCCGAATAATTGTTCGAACGGGCTGGTTGGTTTTGGCAGCAGTAGTCGTTCAACTTTGTTGTTCCCTTTGAGGTCAGCCAGTTCTTTGGCTTTTTCGACTGCCTGATCGAGCGTGCCGATTTCATCGACCAGTCCATTTTCCACGGCGACTTCACCCGTATAAATTCGTCCGCCACCAAGTTCTTTAAGACGCTCAACTTTCATGTCACGACCCTCAGCCGCTTTCGTGACGAACAACTCGTAAATATCGTTCATCATTTTCTGCATCGCTTTGCGTTCACTGTCGTTGAACGGTTGCATCGCACTCAACGCCCCCGAGTTATCTCCCCGAGTGACATAAGAGGTCGTGATCCCAATTTTTTCAAATAGTCCTTCGAGTGCCAGTTTGCCGCCAACAACGCCAATAGACCCAGTCACAGTACCGGGTTCAGCATAAATATAGTTGGCTCCCATCGAAATGTAATATCCGCCACTGGCAGCGACATCTCCCATGCTCACGACAATCGGTTTGTCAACCTGTTCCAGAGCACGCCAGATCAAGTCGCTTGCTAAAGCACTTCCGCCAGGACTGTTCACTCGCAGCACAATCGCTTTCACACGATCATTCTCAGCGGCTTCGCGAATGGTTTCGATCATCGTATCGGAACCAATGCCATCTCCACCGAATAATCCCCCAGAGCCACGGCCCGACATGATCGCACCGGTTGCATAAATGACGGCAATCTGAGGTTCAACAGACTTCTTACTGCGAGGCTCAACGCCCATCATCAGATTCATCATCTTCATCATGCCGGTGAAACCATCAAAATTCACATCGACTTTTTCTTTGCCGTATTTTTTGGCCAGCTTGAAGGTCGCATCGTCCTCGTTTTCCAAGGCGATTTCTTCGAGCTGATCTGAATAATACAGACCATCGATCAGTCCGGCTTCAAGGGCAGAGGCAGCCGTGTGTGGGCCGGTATTGATGGCGGCTTCGACTTCTTTTTCCGTCATATTCCGTGAATCTGCAATCATCTTAATCAGCATTGCATACTGACCATCGAGCAGTTCGCTGATTTCCTCGCGGAATTCCGGACTCATTTCGGTACGTGTGTAAGGCTCGGCTGCGGCTTTGTATTTGCCGACGCGGAGAATATCGGCTTCAATATCGAGTCTGTCGAACAGGTTTTTATAGAAGCTGACCTCGGCTCGCATACCAGTCATCAGCAGCATGCCCGGTTCGGGCTGATAAATTTTATCGCAGGCGGTCGCGATCAGATAATCGGGAGTGAGTGCGGTTTCGAGCATCGCATACACAGGTTTGCCCTGCTTGCGAATCGCTTTGATTTTCGTGTGCAGTTCGTAAACCGTCCCCATGCCCACGAGGGGATTATTGATTTTCAGAACAATCGCATCGACTTCATCATCTTCGATGGCTCGATCGAGTCGATCGAAAATCCGGTTCACCGATTCGCTGATCTCGCCAAACAAACCGGGCAGCGAAGGCCCTTCCGGCAGCATGCCCGAGAGTTCAATTTCCGCCCATTTGATCTCAGTTTGCTCTGATTCAGCTTTCTCCGAACTTTTCTCTTTTTCAGCCACAGCTGTCGCACTACTGGAACGACGACTGCTCTGAGCCTGAACCAGTTCGACTGATCCGAAAATCAACAACAGACAAATTAGAGACGACAATCGATTCAATATCATGGAAACTTCCTTGAAAATTTGAAGTGCCTCATCAAGGTCCATCTTAGACGATGAGGCATTAAGTTTTGTGTACCGTGGAACGCATCAATTACAGCCAATCTTACCCAGCTTAAAAGCTGATGGTCAAATCAGAAGTCAAATTGACTCTCAAATTCTAAGGAACGGGTCATTTTCCCCGAAGAATCAGGCATTCCCGAAGTGTACGAAAGACATTTGCCAGTCACTGGATTATAGTACTGCTGATTTTATTAATCATTTACATGCAGTCAGGCTTGAGAGTTGAGGAGTTAGGATGTCAGCAGATTATTCACGCGAATTGGAATTTGCGTTGCGAGCCGTGTCCCATGCGTCGGAATTGTGTTGCTCCGTCAACGGGAAAATTTCTCCCGATGTGTTGGAAAAAAGCGATAAAAGCCCAGTCACAATTGCCGACTTCGGTTCACAGGCATTAGTCAGTCGCATTCTGGAAGAAGCATTTCCCGATGATCCCATTATCGGCGAAGAAGATGCTTCCGAATTGAAGCAGCCGGACCAGATGAACTTCCTGAACGCCATTCATGCAGAAATGGCTGTGTTGGGATTGCATCCGACAAGCGAGCAGATCTTTCATTGGATTGATCGCTGCTCACAAAAAGAATATTGCGATCGTTTCTGGACGCTCGACCCGATCGATGGCACCAAAGGATTTCTCCGCAAGGGACAATACGCAATTTCACTGGCGTTGATCGTCAATGGTGAAGTGACCGTTGCCGCTGTCGGCTGTCCTAATCTGGGTTCCACCGTGGATGATGTCCCGGAATCGATTCAGGGCGAAGTTTTTTCAGCCATTCGCGGGCAAGGGGCGACTGCTCGCCCGATAGCGTCATTAAGGAATCCGGAATCGATTAAAGTCAGTTCAAGAACCGCGACCTCTGAAATGGTCTTGTGTGAATCGGTCGAATCGGGACACAGTTCACACTCTCACTCAGCTCAAGTCGCTGAACGCCTCCAAATCTCAGCAGACCCTGTGCGGCTCGACAGCCAGGCAAAATACTGTGTCGTTGCCCGGGGAGAAGCCGATATTTATCTGCGACTTCCAACTCGCCCCGGCTATCAGGAGAAAATCTGGGATCATGCCGGGGGCGTACTGGTGGTTGAAGAAGCGGGCGGAACCGTGACAGACGTCACAGGCAAGCCACTCGATTTTCGCCAGGGTTCCGAACTGAGTAACAATCGCGGTGTGGTTGTCTCCAACGGTGCCTGTCACGATCAGATTATTGAAGCACTCAAAGCGGTCGGCGTTTCCTGAGCGGTAACTTTATTACTTTAACTTGTTCCCAAGGTCTCCCTTGGGAACAAGTTAAATGAGTTTGAATTTCCATCTCACATCTGAACATCAATTGAAACTATGCATTGAAGCATTGAGGAACCCGTCAGGATGAACTGGGAGATAGGACTGACACTGCTCGTTGTGCTGGGCTCGATCATTGCGATGATTCGATCGCGATTGGGCCCGGACTTAATTCTGATTGGTGCTCTCGCATTTCTAATGCTGGCCGATGTTGTCGATGTCAATCGTGCCCTCAAAGGATTTGCCAACCAGGGACTCGCTACCGTTGCGATTTTGTTTGTCGTCGCTGAAGGGTTGAATCAAACCGGAGCAATCAATCGCTTCGTTCAGAGTTTATTGGGACACCCCAAAACCGCTCTCGTCGGCCAACTTCGGCTCGTCTTCCCGGCTGCATTCATGTCGGCTTTTATCAATAACACGCCTGTCGTTGCGATGCTGTTACCTGTCGTGAATGACTGGTCAAAAAAATGTGGGTTTTCCATTTCCCGGTTCCTGTTGCCGCTCAGCTTCGCCACCATTCTGGGAGGCATGTGTACCATTTTCGGGACGAGTACCACATTGATTCTCAATGGCTGGTTCGTGCAGGCCGGTTACGATTCCATCGGCTTATTCGAGATCGCCTGGATCGGCCTTCCTCTGGCAATCATTGGACTGATTTATCTCCTGTTAACCAGTTCGTGGTTACTGCCGGAACGAGTTTCCGCAGAAACTCAGTTTGATGACCCTCGCGAATACACCATCGAAATGATTGTCGAAAGCGGCAGCCCGTTAATCGGCAAGTCAATCGGCGATGCCGGTCTAAGATCGCTGCCCGGCCTCTATTTGATCGAGATTTCGCGCGATGATGAGTTGATCGCAGCCGTTTCTCCTGATCGAAAAATTCAGGTGCAGGACCGCCTGATTTTCGTCGGCGTCGTCGAATCGATCAAAGATCTCCAGAAAATGGCTGGCCTGAAACCAGCCACCAATCAGGTCTTCAAACTCGACAGTCCCCGCTCGCAACGCTGTCTGGTTGAGGCGGTCGTTTCCAACACTTGCCCGGCTGTCCAGCAGACAATTCGCGATGTCCATTTCCGCACGCAATACAATGCCGTCGTGATTGCCGTTTCCCGTAACGGACATCGCATCCGCGGGAAAATTGGAGATATCGTTTTGCAGCCGGGCGACACTCTGTTACTCGAAGCTCATCCGTCTTTTGCTGATGTCCATCGCAACAGTCGCGACTTCTTTCTGGTCAGCCGTGTGGAAGACTCGACACCTCTGCGGCACGAACAGGCCTGGATGGCACAAATCATTCTCGGCATCATGATCATCACCGCTACCGTCCTTAACTTCGGCATGTTGAAAGCCTCATTATTTGCGGCCATGCTGATGATCCTCTCCCGCTGTACTCGTCCTTCGGAAGCCCGAACCTGTATCGACTGGTCAATTCTTGTGACCATTGGCGCAGGCATTGGACTCGGTGAAGCGATGGAACAAAGCGGAGCCGCCAAGCTGGTTGCCGAAAGCGTGATCAACAGTGCGGGCAGTTCACCAACGGCTGTGCTGGCCGTCGTGTATGGCATCACGATGCTCATGACGAACCTCATCACGGCCAAAGCAGCCGGCATGCTCGTCTTCCCAATTGCATTACAAGCCGCAGTGAACCTCGGTGTCGACCCAACGCCGTTTGCGATCACGGTGATGATCTCCGCAGCCGCTTCCTTCGCCACCCCGCACGGCTTCCAGACCAACCTCATGGTCTACGGCCCCGGCGGCTACCACGCCAGCGACTTCCTCCGCATCGGCGGCCCCCTAAGCCTCATCCTCTGGGGCTGCAGCGTAGCACTGATCCCAATGATCTGGCCATTTTGAGTAGCAGTAGGGCCCGCTTCGCGGACCTTGAGAACCGTTTTCCAGCAGGGATCATAGGTCGTGGGGTGCGTCAGGACGCACCTTTCACTATTTATTAATTCGATCAGGAATTCATAATCCTACCTGGCTGGGTGGCTGGGCCATCTCGCCACAGCACGAGTGATCCGCGGGTGGCCCAGATAGCTCCGCTATCTGGGTGGACGAAGTCCATGAGAGGCTTTCAGATTGAGAGTGAGTTGTCCAAGAAGTATCTTACGGCTGCGCCGCCCCAAAAGCATCTTTCGGGGCCACCCGCGTATGATGAGTTCAGCAAATTCAAAAACATTGAGTCCTGAAAGATTGAGGCAATGAACGGAAATGAAAATCTTCATTCAGAGGAATTCTTTGCGAAATCTGTTTATTCAAAATTTGAATTCCTAGTATCCAAATATGGATACACTATCACCTGCAATAAAATCAACAGAATGCATACTCAAATTGTATACTCATGCAGTCCATTAAATATTTCATTCTGCCATGAGCCCCGTGCCGTTACTTATAGTATTACATATTCGGTCCAGTCAGTTGATTATCCAAAAGGGATAGGATGCTCTTCGCAACATGCCATGTTAATGAGATGTCCTGAAGAAGCTGGATGGCCATATTCCCGACGTTTATCCGATTTATGGCCAAAGTCTTCTGATCTTCTCAATACAAAAGTAATGGACAAAGTTTTAGAAAATGAAAAACGGGTAATGCTTGCGTATTTTGATGATGTTGTAAATTCTAAAAAGTTTACGATGAATGCATTTTATGAGCTTACTAAGCATAAATAAATTGCACATAAATCAGATATTTATTCCAGTCATTGAAATAACTTCACCCGCACCAGGGTGGCACTGATCCTGATCATTCGGGCATTCTAATCTGAACCCGAAGCGTCGCGAGGTTCCGGTTGAATCCTTCTGCCTCTTGAAAATGATTAGGCCAAAGAGGGTGTTATGTCGCATTATGTGGCTTTGGATGCACTGCGGGTAACTGTATGGAAGTATGCTGACGATTTACGATGCATATGCTTTCAGCAGATTCACAACACTGCGAATCATCACCCCGCTCGCTCCGCCTTCGCGTTCGGGTTTGCTGTCGGTACGGAAGGCGGGGCCGGCGATGTCGCAGTGAATCCACGGCGTATTTGAGACAAACTTTTCCAGGAACTTGGCGGCTGTAATCGACCCTCCCCAACGGGTGCCGACGTTTTTGCAATCGGCAATGTCGGACTTGAGTTGATCGTTAAACGAATCGCACATCGGCATCTGCCAGGCCTTTTCGCCCGTCGCCTCGGCTGACTTCATCAACTGATCACACCACTCCTGATTGTTCGTGAACACGCCCGTGTAATCTTCTCCCAAAGCAACCACACAGGAACCGGTCAATGTGGCGAAGTCGATCAGCTTGGATGTTCCCTCATCAACCGCATAACATAAAACATCCGCCAACACGAGTCGCCCCTCGGCATCGGTGTTCAGAACTTCGATGGTCGTGCCATTGCGAGCGGTCAATACATCGCCCACTCGATAAGACTTCCCGCTGATCATGTTCTCTGCCAAACCCATATAACATCGCAGGTTGACGGGCAGTTTCAACTCGGCAACCGCCTGCATCACCCCGAGCACCGTGGCTGCTCCCGACATATCCGATTTCATTGTCTTCATACTGTCGGTCGGCTTGATGGAGAGTCCACCGCTGTCGTAGGTGACTCCTTTACCGACAAGTCCAATAAATGGGGCATCGCCATTGCCCTGATATTCGAGCTTCACCATTCGCGGCGGTTCATCAGATCCTCTCGCCACGCCGAGCATCGAGTTCATTCGTTCTGCTCGGAGTTGGGGTTCATCGAAGATCTGACAAGTCACGCCGACCGTACTGGCGACAGCCGAGGCTCGATTGGCAAATGCAGTGGGCGTGACTTCCTCGGCGGTCCGATTGATAAGATCTCGAGCCAGATTGATCGCTCGCCCCATCGCCCGTCCCGATGCAACTGCTTTTTCATCCCCGGCAGAACTGCCAATGAGCGTCACTTTCTGATAAGGATGCTTCTTCAGTTCCTGCTGATAGACCGCCTGCGATTGCACACCCGATTCAATTGCCATCGCTGCCAGTTCGATTTGTTCAGAGTCATCGAGCTGATCTCCGCTGACTTCCGGCAGCACCCAGGCCACTTCTCGCTTTGGCTGATCACATAAGGCACGAGCAGCAATCGAAAATAGACGATACCGCTCCTGCTCGCAGGATTTGACATCTTCAGCTGGCCCCAATCCGACTAGCAGAATCCGCTTGGGGAGTGATTCGCTCAGTCCCAGCAACGGCTTTGTCTCGCCAGATTTTTTCGGCAAATCCCCCACAGTTGCTACTCGTTTGACAACCGCTGCGACTTCATCGGGTACAACTGCAGAAAGATTGGGATTGTCTCCAGAAGTGACAAACAGAACCAGCCAGTCGAGAGCTGTCAGTTCGGCAAGTTTAGGGCTGAGGGCGATATCCATCATGAACTCCGTTTCGTAATTATTTTTGTATTCGATATTTCAGGCGAGCCGGGTCAGTCATGACTCGGGTGTTGTCACGATCATTCTAGTCGATTTCGTCATGCACAGCCTGAATTAAAACGATTTAATGTAACCAATTACTACATGCTGACCACAAACTGCGACACGACATAGACTACATACATGAGAACCAGTGGTCCTCCCATCCAACGATCGAAATGACCAACTCGCGTCGCTTTGAAAATGCAGATGCGGAAATAGGTCAATATCAGCAGCATCGCTGGTAAGTGCAGGTAGAGGAATATTTCCGGAACTTTGGCGGCTGAGTCAATAATAGGCAGAGCGGCCGCTGAAGAAGCCGCTCCCGTCACGAACAGGATGTTCAGAATGTCTGCTCCGATCACATTCCCGACGAGCAACTCAGGATGCCCACGACGAATTGCCGTGAATCCGACCACTAATTCTGGCAGCGATGTCCCCAATGCAACAAGTGTGGCCGCGATGACCACTTGAGGAATCCCAATCCGAACGGCCAGTTCCGAAGCGGCTTCAATGGCGACATGCCCAGAGAAAATGACCACAACGAGACCGGCAATCATCATGCCCCACAACGCCAGCGGACCTTTCTTTGTGACATGTTCATCAGCCACATGCACCTTTTCGCCCGGTTCAACATGCTCGGCAATATTCTCGGAGACACGAGCCGTCGTTTCATTCGGATGACGACGAGACCAGCGAACCGAAATCACCATGTAAGCGGCCAGCAAAGCCAGCAGGATCACGCCATAGTATCGTTCAATACTTGCTTCAGCACCCTGTCGGGAAAACTGAAAATAACAGATCCCTGCCAATAACACGGCCGATCCATATTGCACCCAGCCCTGGCGAGAGAGAATATATTTGTCAGCGGGCAGACGAACTAACAGACACCCCAGGCCGAATATCAATGCGGTATCGGCAATCACCGAACCAACCGCATTCCCTAATGCCAGCCCGGCATTTCCATTGAAAGCCGCCAGCACAGAAACCGCACATTCCGGAGCAGTCGTTCCCAGAGAAACAATGGTTGCTCCCACGACAACTTCAGGCATTCCGAGTCGATACGCAATCGCCGAGGCTCCCTCGACCAGCCACTCGGCTCCCATCTGCAGAAAATAGAGTCCGCCAATCGCATACATGACCAGCAAAATCGAGTTCGCATCAGTAAACCAGTGATGAGGGATGAGATATTCCAAGGGCGTCTTTCAAGGGGGTTGCGAACAGCAGATCGCAGGCACAACTGTCCAGCAATCCAATTTTTATAGCGACTCAACTTTATCGGCTGCGGACGCGAGTCTCAACTGTGCGTCTGCCGAGAAGCCAATTCACGGACAGACAACGCAGGAATCTCAGAGATAGCCCAATATTTCCGGGACGCAATAGCAGCCTGAAAGACATCAGAGATACAGTAGTAATCTGTCTAACATAAAATGTCGTCTTATTCTGAAACACAACATCGTTTTCAACACTGCTGGTTTAGTCAGCAGTGGCACACATTATACGACATCTAGCGATAGTTGGATTGCTTACTGGATTGGCTGAGCTTGGGATTTCATTCCTGATCTGAATGAATCGCCGGTTTGCATGAGGATGCATTTGAGAGATACGACGTCAACGGTGTGAATATTAATCTGAGGTTTAACGATACATCGTAATGTCAGCTTTTCAATTCGATGGTTTCTGTGAGATCAGACCGAAGAAATTATTGTCGATTTTGAGATGAATTCCTGAAGTGATCATTTTTACGATCATTTCAATTAAAGGAATTACGTGATCAGAGATCACCAGCGTGCAAAAAATTGCCGAAACTATTTATACACGTCTTCATCTACATATTCTGAAGCTGCTACGACGCGCTCGTATCACTTGTCAGCGATTTCAGTATTCCATCGGCTGATCAAAATCAATGAATTGCCCATCCAAAAAACAAAATCAGCCTTCGGGAATATCGTCACGACGAGTATTTCTCGGCAAATTGGCCAGTGCAGTCGCTACCTCCTCATGGTTAGTCAGCCCCCCCGCTGTTCATGCTCGTGAGAAAACGACGATTCGTGTTCTAGGGACCGATGTCACTTTGCAGGAAGAGATCCGCAGAAAAGCCGAACAGGATTTGGGGATTAAGATCCTGTTTGAACCTCGAGGCAGTGCACAGGTATTGCAAAAAGCGTCCACAAGGCCCGAGAGTTTTGATGTTTACGAGCAATGGTCGAACAGTATTAACGTGCTCTGGGGAGCCAATGCAATACAACCAATCAGTATCGAACGCATTCCGTTGTGGAGCCAGATCAACCCTTTAAGCAAAACGGGAAGACTCCAGGAAGACATGCCAATTGGAGCAGGAGATGCTCCTCATAAAATCCTTTATGTTCAACAGGATCGTTCCCTTGCTGCGAATCCAACTGCACAAATCAGCTTTCTGCCTTATGTGCATAATGTGGATTCGTTTGGCTATAACACAAAATTTATTCCACAAGGTACCGCTTACGAAAGCGAGAGCTGGGGATGGTTGCTGTCCCCAGAGCATTCTGGACGTGTCGGTCTTGTCAATGAACCGACGATTGGAATTTTCGATGCGGCACTTGCCGCACAGTCTCTGGGACTGATTCAATTCCAGGACATCGGCAATATGACCCGGAACGAAATTGATGAGTTATTTGAGATCCTGATCCGTCTCAAACGCAACGGTCATTTCAATGGCATCTGGAGTTCGGTGCCGCAGTCGGTCCGTTTTATGAAAACCGGGCGGGTTGTGATTGAAAGCATGTTTTCTCCAGCTGTTTCCACTCTCAACGGTTCGGGAATACCGGTTACCTATGCCGCACCAAAAGAAGGATATCGAGGCTGGCATGGAGTGCTCTGCATCTCTTCGCAGACAAAAGGTTATGAACTCGACGCCGCCTACGACTATATCAACTGGTGGCTACAGGGTTGGGCAGGAGCTTATATGGCCCGTCAGGGATACTACATTTCGGTTCCGGATTTTGCCCGCGATTATCTGTCAGAACCCGAGTGGGATTACTGGTATGAAGGCAAAGTGTCAAAATTCAACTTACCTGGTATCGATGGCCAGATCGCTGTGCCGGCAAACACGCAGAGGAATGGGGGATCATATGAAGAACGCTTCAGCCGAGTCGCCGTATGGAATACGGTGATGGATGTTTATGAATACAGTCTTGTTCGCTGGTACGAATTTCTAACGGCCTAGGAGCAAGCTGTGATCATTCTGAAATTTCTGAATCAAATCATTCGACATCCGCTTCAAAGTGTGAACGCCAAAATTTCACTCGGATTTACTATCGTACTCATGCTGCATATTTCGATTGTCTGGCTCAATCATATCGGGCTTGAGATAGCCGACCACAACTTGCAGCAATCTCAGAAAATCCATCAGCAGGTAGGCCGATACGATGAAATTGATCGTGTCGTAAGTGAACTGCAACGACAGATCCTGGTTTACACTTTCAGCGGGTTTCAAGGTCCCGAAATCCGCACAGGAGAATTGCAGCGCGAACTGGCGAGATTGCTGGACGAGGCTGAGTTGGCAACCGAAGATGTTCAGGAACAGTCTGATATTCGGTCAATGCGAAATCATGCACTGTCTCATCAGGAAATTTTTGAGATGGTCATCGTCGACCGGGCAAAACGCAAAAAGCTTCTCAATGTTGATTTGAAGAATATTGGAGATCAGTTTGAGAGGCAAATTTCTGAGTTGGATCTAATTGTTCCTCAGAAATTCGATCTGCAATCGGTTAATGCCGCCTTTCAAGCTGCCAAGCTCAATACACTCAAATTTGTTTATTCTCCAGATTCTTCACACTTTCGAAAAGCTAAAACGGAATTAAATGAATGCCGCACGATATTAACGAGTTCAGGCAAGAACGCGGCTGACAACTTGAGCGCTCAGATTCAAAGTTTGATCAACTCGATCGATCAATATGAAAACGCTCTCATTCAAATGATTCAGGCGACGCGTGGCTATCTGCATCTCGTCAATGTTGTACTGACTGGGGAGTCAGAGGAACTGAAGTATCTCGCAACCAGCACACGCATGAAGCAAGCTCAAAGGATTAGCTCACTCGAAGAAAATATGAGTATTAGCAACCGCCAATTTGCAAATGCCAGTAATATCTTTTCTATTGCGACAATTCTATTGGGAATCATTGCGGCCTGGCTGATCAGTCGGGACATTGTGCCTCCCATTCAAAATCTGGCAGCGACATTTCGTGATCTTGCCAATGGAAAGTCCTGCGAATTGAATCTCAATGAGGAGCGTAACGATGAACTTGGACTCCTTTCCAAAGCCGCATGTGTATTTAATGAAAAAGCCCAGGAGACAGAATCGTTACTCAGCTTAGTGATGGAAAGGAAAGAAAAACTCCGTGACCTGAATTTGCAGCTGGAAGAACAATCAGTACACAGTTTGCAGATGGCTGAAAAGGCAAACGCAGCAGCTGCTGCAAAAACCGAATTTCTGGCTAACATGAGTCATGAAATTCGCTCACCACTCACCGCCATTATCGGATATTCGGAAATTCTACTGGAGCAGACCGAGGCTCCTGAAGCTTGTGAACGGATCATGACGATTCAACGCAATGGGAAATACCTGCTGGCGTTAATTAACGACATTCTCGATCTGTCAAAAATCGAATCCGGAAAAATGGAAAGTGAATTGATTCCAGTCGAAATTCGACAACTGGTCGATGAGGTCATTGAACTGGTTCGACCAATTGCCGAATCAGGTAATATTGATTTCTCCGTTGAATATTCCGATGACCTGCCGGTCACCATTATTTCTGATCCTACACGATTGCGACAAATCCTGATTAATCTGTTATCCAATGCTTACAAATTTACGCACATGGGCAGTGTCCAACTCAAGGTCAGAAAGTCAGTAAGCGATCAGCGAGACGAGATTCAGTTCGATATTATCGATACCGGAATCGGAATTGCGGAAGAACACGTCAACAAGCTTTTCCAGACATTTACTCAGGCAGATTCCTCAACATCCCGGCGTTATGGAGGATCAGGACTCGGATTGGCGATCTGTGACCGGCTTTCAAAAATTGTGAATGGTCGTGTTGAACTTGTGAGCAGCACAGTCAATCAGGGGTCTCATTTTCGATTCACTTTGTATGAGCCAATAATTGTTAATCAATCCGCCAGTCCAATTAATAAGAACAGCGAATCACCAATTCTCACCCTCAACGGGAATCTGCCAGCATTGTCCGGATTTCGAATTCTACTGGCAGAAGACTCTCCAGATAATCAGAAACTGATCAGTTACTTTCTTGAAAAGGCAGGTGCTCAGGTCGATATTGCCGGCACAGGACTGGACGCAATTCACCTTGCGAAAGAGCAAGACGAAAATGGTTCTCCTTACTCATGTATCCTTATGGATATTCAGATGCCAGAAATGGATGGACTGGAAGCAACTCGAATCCTGAGGCAGAATCGATACTCCCACCCAATTATCGCCCTGACGGCTAATGTTATGAATATCGATCAGACAATGTGTCTGATTGCAGGGTGTGATGCCCATATGGGCAAACCTGTAAAGAGGCAGGAGCTGATTAAGATCATTCACAAATGGAGTCAGACTGCCCGATCGCTGCCTTCTGAAAAAGATCAATCCCTCAGTTAATAACGCTGGTGTCCCCGAAGATTCTTTCGGGACTGCGAACCAGAAGCTGTCACAGTGAATATCATTCCTTAAATGGAAACCCCTTGTGGCTTAACCAAAAGAAGTCGACTCCAAAGGTCATATTGTTTCACCCTACCGACCTACGGCTTCGTAAAGAATGGATCATCCGTTGGGGGGGCGCTCAAGCTTGAAGCTGGGATAATGGCGTTGGCTGCCGGCTTTGGTTTTGAACCCGCCAGATTTGACGCGTTGAAAATTGGTTTGCCGAGGGCGTATTGTTCGGTGGCAGTGCTGTATTCGGCGAGGGCTTCAGGGAGCATCGCTTCGAGGTCGGCTGCTCGTCGTTCATCGGAAGGATGGGTCGACATAAACTCGGGTGGTTTTTGACCGCCCTGCTGGGAAAAGCGTTTCCAGAATCTTGGAGCTTCTTTAGGATCGTAACCGGCTCGGGACATCAGGATCAGGCCGATTTGATCGGCTTCCGATTCGTGCTTGCGGCTGTAAGGGAGAATATAGCCATACTGAGCTGCCGCTCCGAAGACGGCGCGAACACGTTCGCGTTCTTTCTGCTCCTTATCTTTCGAATAGAAATCGACCACTTTGCCCGCTGCCGTTGCCACACCCTGCTGAGTCATGCGTTCTCCGCCGTGACGGGCAATCGCGTGAGCAATTTCGTGAGACATCACGACAGCCAATCCAGCTTCGTTTTCGCAGATCGGCAGAATTCCTTCATAGATGGCGACTTTGCCGCCGGGTAATGCAAAGGCATTCATC
Organism: Rubinisphaera italica; assembly: GCF_007859715.1. Taxonomy (NCBI): domain Bacteria; kingdom Pseudomonadati; phylum Planctomycetota; class Planctomycetia; order Planctomycetales; family Planctomycetaceae; genus Rubinisphaera; species Rubinisphaera italica. The sequence continues at coordinate 5,703,018 of NZ_SJPG01000001.1, read as the reverse complement.
TCGGGAGAATCGATCACGCGGAACTCCCAGGCATATTCATCGTGTCCGGCTTCGGCTGCGATCCTCTGACCGACCCGCTGAACCATCTCCACATAGTGGGGATTGGAAGAGAGTTTTTCTTCGGCCAGGATGTCTTCATAGGATTGCATGCCCAGCGTGATTTCCTGCTGTTCCGGAATCAGCAGCAACTGCTTGCGATTACTGATGGGTGTGGAATAGCAGCCAGCCGTTCCGAGTATCGAAACGAGCAGGATCGTCATTATGAATTGGTCATGAAATTTAAACATGAACTCGGCTCCCTGAAAACAGACCTTCCACGCAAACCTGAAAGGTGGGCGCAGGGGGGAACTGTAACGAGGAACCTGAAATCGACTCAACACGAGTTCAAAGCCTTGTCATTTGGGCCTGTTTCCAGCCGAAATTTGTAGCTGTTACAAAATAATTGCACTCTTTACCAGTTTTGACGTCCCCTCCTGCATCTGAATTACGCCTTACATCTCATCAGTAACACAACCATCACCCAACCAAACACTTATAAAAACGAGGAACAAAACCATGACGATTTTCAACTCAACCAAACTGTTCGCTGTCGCCATCATCGTTGTCGCATCAGCAGCCACTGCCAACGCAGAAAACAAGAAGTATCTGATCAATCCTGGTCAGCAAAATCAAAACTACCAACCCAAAACAAAAATGTATCTGGTGAATCCTGATCAGAACAATCATGATTGCCACATCGACATTCCAACTCTGGGTTTTTACGGGTACCAGACTTATCGGGGAATGGTGGTGACCAAAGTGAACCGGGGAACAGAAGCCTGGAAAATTGGCCTGGAACCTGGCGATATTATTGTCAGCATCGACGGTCAGCACCTGCACCATGATGGCGACTATACACGAGCGATGCGACGAGCCGGTCGTCATATTGATTTGCGAGTTAAAGATGTCCATGGTCGAGGGATCTTCACTGTGGAAGCTCACCTGCACGGCAACAACAACCGTCCTGTAATTGAGTACCGATCGACTCTGAACTAGGACGTATCAATAAAGGGCGACTGAGTCCTGCAAGCCGCACACATTAAAGTGTGCGGCTTTTTTTATGCGCAGAAGGTCTCAAGCTCCATTCACATGTCTCGATGTGAGGATTGTGCAAAAATTCCTGAACAGGTAATGGGCGAAGTTCAGTCAAGCTTTGCGTGGGACTCTCAGAAATAGTCTGTAAATGGTGGCGGTTTCACCAGGAATATCCAGCAACGTTTGTGGAGTGTGATAAGTTTGCAGTACCAAGGACCGTCAAGGTCCAGAAGCACTGATGCTCAGCTGTCGCATTGATGAGAGATGAAATCTTCGATGACTGGGTGATTTCAAATCGCAGGGTATGGCGACTCTGCCGAACTAACACTCTCTGAATTCGGAATGGAACTCCTGATGAAATCTTCAATCACTTCCTTAATCGCACTGGGCGTTACGCTATCGGCAACGGCCCAGTGGGCGAATGCAGAATGTCCCTGCGAGCGCAATCCTCAATCCAACTATCAGATGCCACCATTGCCGGCTGGCCCTGATCGGATGACAGCCGCTCCGTCACCGGGAACATTGGGCCGCACTTATTATTTACCCAGTCGGGACATCCCAGCCAGTAAACATCCTCGGATCGCTATGATCGATATCATCGTACCCGATGCTACAAGTGTGCGGGTTGTCAATATGTATGTGCATCGCGAAGAGGATGATGTCGATGGCTATGAGGACACGCGTCTAAATGGGCTGTGGCGATTTGAAACTCTACCACTTCTGCCCGGTATCCCACATATCTATAAAGTGATCTTCCGATTCTCTGATGATCCGACCGCTCCCGAGACCGTTCGGTATGTTCGGCTGATTCCAGGGCGAATTATTGAATTGACCTATTGATTCCACTTAACAAATTCGGCATGATATTGTCTCAGGTATCTGACTAAGACTTTCAGCGTTCATGCAAATCATCCGAATAGAACAGGAATTTCAACAATGAAGTGTTTCATGATCAATGGGCTTCGGTACCGCGTGGCCTTAGCTGTTCTGGCAATCGGTGCAGTATTGACATTGCCAGGCTCTGCCCAGGCAAAAGACGACGGTCGACTTTCAGCAATCGGTGGACTGTCAGCCGCTCACATGTATACCACCTATATTGCGATCGGTGCAACAGCCGATGCTTTCGGCAATGATGTGTACGAAACCGAGCAGGTTCAGGATATCATGTCGGGAATGGTCGGGATGATCGACACGCTGAAAAAACAGTTGTTGCTCGTCCAGGAAAACTGTGAAGACAAAGACGACCAGCGTTATATCGACGATACGATCCAGGTTTATAACCTGCTTCAGGAGGAAGCACGGCAATTGTCTACATTTGCCGAAACTCGGGACATTACTGATCATCGTGCCTATGAAAAAGCCCGAACGACCGTATGGCCTCGCATCGAAAAGCTCCTCGGCTTGGATTAATTAGAGCATCTTGCTCGAAATGCCTTCGAGATTTGAAAGCGGAAACACTTCAAGACCCACTTTTACGGTGGGTCTTTTTTATTGAATTATGCGTCTTGAGAAGGCTCTGCAATCGTTGAGCCAATCAGGCGCTTCAGTGATTGTGAAGGGGGATCGTGAAGGTGCGAAAGAAAATATTCGATCGACTGAAACCCAGCTGAACATTAACCTTCGGTCAACGATAGAGTCTCATTGAAGATTGCCGAGCGATTTGATCCATTGCCTTTTGCGACTTCTGCAACCACTCTTTCGCCTGAACATCTCCGGGGGATCGAGAGATGCAGTATTCCAGATGAGGTTCTGCCAATGCGAATTCTTTTTGACTGACCAGCCATTGAGCAAACTGTCTGCGCATTGGAACCGAGGATTCGAAATATTCGGCAGATTGATTGATGAATGCAATTGTTTCAGGCTTAACTTTCGCAGAACGAAGTCGAATGAATGCAATATTGACATAATCGAGCCGTTCGGAGGCGGGCAATTCCGGGATCGCTTTTGTTGTCGCATTGGCCAAAGCAATTGCAGCTTGAGCATATTGCTCTTCTCCAAGTTTCTGATAGACCATCGTGATCGTATTCAACGTCTCTAACGTAGGATGAATCGTATTGATCAAATCTGTTGGGGAAAGGACAGGAGCTATAATGGATAAAATTCGCGACTGGTTCGGATCCTTGTCATTAAATACGGGCTGCCATTCCTGGAATGCCTTTTCAATATCCCCACGATTCCAGGCCATATAACCTCGGTCGAATGCAACATCCATACTCTGGGGTTCAGCACGTTCGCTTCTGGCAAAATAGTAATCGACCTGCTCAGAATCCGGTGAATTCGTAAAGCAATATTCCGCCTGAATCAGTAGGGGATCTGATCGCAACGGACAGAGCAGGCTCGCAAGTCTGGCGTGCTGAAGACAGGTGTTAATCAACGGCAAGGCTTGTTGCATGACTGCTTTGTTTTCCAGCCAGCTTGTCAATTGTTTAGAATCCTGAAATCCCCCCGAGTAAACGGCGGCTCGTACCTGAGCAAGGGGCATCGGGTAGAGATGATGCAGATCCTGAAGCTCAAAAGCTCGCCGCAGGCATTTCGCCATGCTAATCTGATTTTCGATATCGTCAGGATTAATCTGCAACGATTTACGCAATTCACTGACGCGAATCTTTAATATCGCCATTTCATCATCGACGTTATCGACATGCTTCGTCTGAGCTGTGTAGCAGAGATATCTCATCGTTGCAGGTTCTGCCAGTGCAGCTGGACCGACGGCGTCGTATCCGAACGTCAGGAATGCAATTAAACCACCTGCCATAATCAGGGAACTGAATGTTTTTCTGGAATATTGTTTCTCCGCCTCGGGATGAGTGGTTTGAATTGAGAACACATAGGCCAGATACAGTGCCAGGACGAGCATGTAGGCTGGTGCATACCACGCAAAATCATAAGTACCATGACACAAAAACACGCCAAAACTTGCCATGGATCCAATAATGAATGGGAGTTCTGTTTTTGAAACGTTGCTTGAAAACGCAGCTTTCATTAATTTGATTATCACAAGTAGAATCGCCAGGGTCAGAAGGATCCAACCGACAACTCCGTTCTCTGTTCCTATTTGTAAGTAGCTGTTTTCTGCGTGTGTGTAAATCCGTCTCGAAACTTTTTCTTCGTGATAAGCAGGGATGACATGCCTGTGCGTTCCCAGTCCGGTCCCGAACCAGCGAAATTCTTTTTGGGCGGCCAGATTAGATTCCCAGATAATTCCACGAGCATTTCCACGATCCATTTTTTCGATGTCCGCAGAGACAAGTTCCTGAGCATTGACGTCCAGTACCCGATCTCCAATCAATGAAATTGCTCCTAATCCAATTATCCCGAAAACGGCAAAAATAATTGGTAAGCGAGCATCAGCGGCACGACGAATCATTGTCAATGACATCGTGATGACAAGCGAAACAGTGGCTAAAATCAGTCCTCCTCGCGAGCCACTTAGGACGATTCCAATCAACAATAAAATCGAAGCGACTCCCCCAAAAGCAATTCGCATATTCGAATTCCATTCCCGTCGATGAGATCGGGAAGTTTTCGAATGAGCGTCGCTGGTAATCGTCCAGGCCAGCAGTGGGCCTAACGCAAGTGCCAGAAATCCAGCGAAATGATTTGAATTCGTAAAGGACCCCTTTGACCCTGTAAAAGTGTTTGTAAAGGGGTGAGTGATCAGCCCAAAAAACTTTCCATTTCCAAGCAGGTATTGCAAAGTTCCAAAAAGAGCATATGCAGCCATTCCCAGAGATATGACAAGCATTACAGAACGGGCATGTTTGCGATGCTGGAATCGCTGCACCATCAAGAGGAACAACAAAAGCACACAAAGTATTGGCACAAAAGTCAGGCGAGTTTCCACGGGAGCCAACGAAATTTTATTCCATGAGAATCGAGGCTCTGTTCCGATTAGTTCCGGATACAAATCGGCGAGCAAAAATCGTTCAACTGCAGGTGAGACCGCCTGAAGAGTTTCTGTAGAAAGTGGCGTGAGTTGAAATGTCACCATACCAATCACGCAAAGCAGCAGGAATTCAAACCCCGTCCATTTCCAAGGTAAAGTCGGCTGAGTGGCTCGATGAACAAGCCAGAGAGTCATTGTGACTCCCGTAGCAAACAACAAAATGAGATGTCCAACAGGAGTTCGTCCTGCGAAAGCCAATAGTACTGCCAATAGACCAACATACAGCGAGATGTCGAATATTTTCAGAAGCAGGTTCGTCTTTTCATGGGGATCTGTAGAGTTAATATGTGAGGAGCGATGTGAAGAGCCACGCAAAGAATGACGGCGAGATCGCTTCTTGCCGACAGGTCTGTCGAATGATGTATTGAAACTCACCTTCAGCCCACTTTCCAGCGATGAGATCTTCGCGATCTCAAAGAGAGTATTCCTTTAATGACTTAAAACATAAAAATCAGATCGTAAATCGCTTTTTATGCAGCGTAACGATCGGATGACTGATCTCGTGAAAATCGTTTTCGAGGTCGTTGACTATTGTTATTGGATATGGGGATTGCTTCCTCTTCCCCTTCATAGGCGGGATCATCATGACCTTCTCCATAGCCTTCGCCATATCCATAACCGTAGCCATAGCCGTATTCACCTCTGCTGTCACTCAACCCATTAACAACCACTCCTAGAAGAGTTCCTCCCAGAGAAGTGACGGACTCAGCAGCTCGAAGGATCATGCGACGTTTATTTCGATCCGGCCGGACGGTGAGAATAATACCATCGACCAATCGGCCAATAATCGCCGGATCTGTCACAGCCAGCGAAGGTGGGGCGTCGATCAGGATCTGGTCGTACACCCCCTCTGCCCAGCCTATTAATTCTTCGAAACGTTCGCTCGTTAGCAATTCCACAGGATTGCTGGGACGTGGCCCTGCTGAGATCACATCGAGATTTTCGAGTCGCGTTTTTGTGATATATTTTGATGCCGATTCTTCAATCGTAGCGGTGTCTCTGAGAATGGTTGAGAGCCCGGCCTGTCCTTTCAATGCAAAGACTGCTGTCAATCCAGGACGCCGCATATCTCCATCGATGATCAGCGTTTTCTTGCCGGCTTGAGCAAATGCGACAGCTGTATTTGAAATGACCGTGGTTTTTCCATCGCTAGGCTGAGTGCTGGTAATACTGATGCGCTGATGATTTTCGCAAGCAAACTCAATCGATGTTCGCAAAGTGCGGAACGCTTCCGTTTCGACACTATTAGGCTTTGTATAGGTGAAGATTGATTCCAGACCATGGGTATGGGGCAATGAAGGCAGGCTGCGAACCATCGCCATGACGGGAGCTCCCAGTTCTCGCTTGAGTTCATCGGGTGAATGGAAACGGTCGTCGAGCAAGTCGAGTAGTAAGACAGTAGTCGCACCGAAGAATAATCCCGCTAGAATGCTTAGCATTAACGTACTGGTCAGCTTGGGAGTGACTGGAGTCCGATTCGGTTCCGCATGTTTTGTGATTCGCGTTCGCAAACTGGACTGCTTATTGAGATCGATTGTGTTAATTCGATCCCGCATCATGTCGTAATCGGATTGCAATCGACTCAAATCACGCTCGGCCAGTTGTAGAAGCATCAGTCGTTGATTCATTTGGGACGCCAACTGCTTTTCCTGCATGAACCGTTGATAAATGTCCTGTTCATGAGTCACGGCATGTTGATAGCGTTGTTTGGCCATTTCCAGCATTTGGGGCCCCATGTCGCGGGTCAATTGTTTGGAATCCTGAGTGGCTTGCTGACCACGTCCATTCATCCAGTCTCGGGCAGCTTTAACCCGTTCTTGCAGTTCCAGAACTTCTGGATGATTCGGGCCCAATTTCCCATTGAGCTTATCTCGCAGGGACGCTTCATCTTCAATCAATTGTTGTTGCAGGCGGGCATAGGCATACGAGTCGCGACTGTCGACTCCGGCGCTCAATTTCATCAATTCATTCGCCAGCGTCTGGTTTGACTGATTCATCAATTGCTGGAGACTTTCTCCATTGCGAACCGCCTGTTCAACAGCAGTATAGTAGGAACGGGCCTGAATCGATTCCTGCTGTGCTTTTGCTAACGCATGATTCAATTCAATAACTCGCTCATTAACAACACTCATGACATTATCACCAGTGCCAATCAAAGAATCGGATTCTCTTTGAAGATCCAGAAGTTCGGATTGCTTCACTAAGATCTGATTTTGAATGTTATCTCGTTCTTTTGTTAGCGTATCCAGCATTTGCCCCGAACTGCTTTCGTGCATTTCATGCATGAATTTAAAGTAGGAATTCAGAATTTCCGTGACGATCATTGAAGATTCTTCAGGCGATTCTGAACAGTATTTCACCTCCAGCAGATTGGTTTGCCGGGCAGTATTGACGGTCAGGCTTGAGCGAAGCTTTTCGATCGCCTGATGTTTCGTCATTCCGATGAATTTAGTTCTTGCGGTGTCTGGCAGCCGGACCAAGGCTCCTTTAAGAACTTCATCGCTGGCAAGAACTTTTGTGTATGTCGGCAGATAGTCCTGGAGGGTTCGTTGACTTTGCTGAGTTTGATCGACATTTCCATCACCAGTATGCAAAACCAATAATTCCGCACTTGATTCGTATTTCCGCGGTGCCAAGGCAAAATAAGTCATTCCAAGACTGACCGTGAACGTCAGCCACGCCATAACGGTCCATTTTCTTCTCAGCAACGATTGCAAAAAGCGGAGAATTGTCTGTAAAGGATTATGATTATCCTGAAGTTGGATATTCATTTGTGGATCGTAATTCTCAGGTGCAGGCATAGTTCAATTCCCAAATTACCAACATCAAGCTCTTCAGCTCACAAACTGGCATGACATTGTTATCTGAGGTCAATAAATAAGATCCGTTGAATCAATTGTTACACTTCTATCAAGGTATTAGGCTTATGGAGTCTCATGGACATCAATAAACTGAACTCGCTCCAGTCGGAAATGGCAGAGTATTAAATTGAGCGCTCATCCGACCGCAAGTGGAAGAACGAAATGCCCTGGTGCTCTGTTCCAATTAAATATTAAGGTGCTACGCGAAGTGTTAATCGGAACAATCCACTAGACCATTTTTAAATGGTTACTGCAGGCAAATGGACCTTTAAAAACAGTAAAACGCTGTATTTTCCTATCCGATGCTGCGGTATATAATGAAAATGCTCTAGAACGCTCGTCCGCTCACGCCGAATCCAATCAAACGGACAGCTTCATAAACGGATGTGGTTGGGGTTTGCTCAATACTCACAATATCTCCTGGTGCCAAACGCAGGTCGGCCCGACCATTCCGTTTTGCCTTTTTGATACTGGCTTCAATTAATGTGGGCTCTTCAGATTCTGGTGTATTGCGAATGATATAAACCTTGTCTGCCAGCGGATTGTTCGTGCCGGAAGCGAGTGCAATGGCATCGAGTAGACGTAGATCTTCAGCAACTGGGAATTCATAGCGATCTGGTTTTTTAACAAGTCCCAATACATGAATCGGCTTGGGATCTCGCCGTTCAACCATCACGATTCCTCCATCTGGCAATCGCAAGGATTCCGGTTTTTGAGTCGCCGCTGAGGCCAGATCAATCCGGACGGTTTGATGACCAATCGGTTGTACGATGGTTTCCTGTCCGACCTGCTGAATATCTGAACCGCTTTCAAGTGAAGCAATCAAATCTTGTGGTTCACTCGCTTGATTACGATAACCGGGATGCCGGACCTGGACAAAAACGCCTGCATCTTCGGAGAGCCCCCCAGCAGCGACAATCGCCTGGAGCACATCCGACTGACCCGCGCGAAGTTCATAAGTCGCCGGTTCCTCAACTGCCCCTAACACTGTAATTATATGGACTTTAGGACGTTTCATTGTGACAGTGACATGCGGCGATTTGTACAACCCTTTTTCAATACAAGCTCCTGAAATCACAGCCTCAGCTTCTTCCAGATCCATTTCTTTCAGACTGACAGTTCCCACAATTGGCAATAAGGCAGTGCCATTTTCACTGACACGAACAGGAAATGTTGCGGTGTCTGTCGCAGAGAGGCCCGCAGAGATCGACACCTCAATCACGTCGCCGCTACCAATCAAATCCTGCGTTGTTGTTGCGGTTGCTAATTTTGTCAAATCCAGTGTCTGTGCGTTTTCATTTCTGGGAGCCTGCAAATGTGCAGGGAGATTTTCTGCCTGATAATTTTTTGCAGCAGTACAGCCTGTCAAACTCCAGGAACAGACCACCAGAAAAATGATGCCGTAAGAGATTCTCATCTCTCGCTTCAAAATGCGTAAGCCTCTCAACACGAAAATCACACGGAAATCGTTGCGAGAAAAGACGGTCTGGAATATTCTTGTGAGGAATTTCCATGAATACAAAGGCGTTTCCATACGCTTTGAAATTCTATCTTGGAGACAAGGTATTAGAAAAAATGCAGAAATTCCTTACGCATCCATTGCGTCTTAATCTCTTACACATAAATAAGTTATGACAAAACAGCAGATGTAATTTCATCTTTTAGACGTGATCTCTCTGGAGAATCCCCAACAGATCACAGCGAAAAGTAGCCCTTTTTGTCGATTTGAGTCAATATCAACTTAAGCTTCGAAAAAGCTCCAACAGCCACATCGCTTCTGACGTAAGAAAACATTAATACGATTAAAAATTAGACAATTTCAGAACTTAGTTCTCGACCTCTTCCAATTCACGAGTAACATGACAGGGAATTATCAATAAAATTTCAGTCAGGACGATTCAACTTCAGATGAGACAGCAGTTCGTATTATCAGGGATTCTAGCCGCCTATATTTTTGGCGGTTTGATATACCCTTATGCGCACATTCACACACATAGCTGCAGTCATCACCATGGTTCTCAGCAATCAACTGAGATCCATCATGAGTCGCACTCACATTGTCATCATGTGCACTCATCAACTGAAAAGCATCAGGACAGCCATCAGCATTCGCACGATCATTCCCATTCGGAATGCCCAGCTTGTGAACTGCTGTGGATGGCCCAGTTTACTCCTGACTTACCAGTCATTATTGAAAACTACAGTGTTGTTTGGCTGGAGTCACCGGCTCCAGCGATGGTTGCAATTAATACCGACGCTTCTTTGCCGCTGCTACGCGGCCCCCCGGTCCTGGCATAGCCAATTGGCACAAATTTGATGACCACCCATTATTCGAACATTGTTCTGAATCAATGGTGGTATGTTCGATTTCCGGCCAAAGATATCGCAGGGCATTCAACGGATCTGCAGCTTCCGTATTCATTCCCGTCACTTTCTAACTGAGAAAGTGTAAGCGAATGTTGCTGGCTGGAGTCGCTATATGTGCTGAACGTTATTCAGTGTTGTGATCTTTTGAAGTTGATGCACTTACATATTCACAACCATTGATACCCCAAATCGCTGCATAACAGGCAAATATTTGTGTTTGCGTGTGTAACTATTGACGGATCTTCAATAACTCATTTCTGCGACAGAAACCTGAGTTCATAAACCATAACAGATCAATAAATCTAAAATACCATTGGAATAATTATGTTGTTAAATAAGACTTTCCCTCAAACGGTGAAGCCTCGTGGCTTTACTCTCATTGAGCTTCTTGTCGTCATCGCAATCATTGCCGTGCTGGTGGCTTTACTTCTTCCAGCCGTCCAACAGGCTCGCGAAGCAGCCAGGCGATCGAGCTGTAAAAACAATCTCAAGCAGCTCGGACTGGCACTGCACAATTATCATGATGTCCACAATACACTCCCTCCCGGCTGGATTGCAGTCGCTCCGACCGCCACTCACATGCCTCACGAAGGAACCAGTGGAGCGGGTTGGGGAACTATGATCCTTCCATTCATCGAACAGCCCGCACTCTATGACCAGTTCAATCCCAACGTCAGCATTGCTGCTCCTCTCAACGATACTTTCCGGCTCAATAACATCGCCACGTTTGAATGTCCTTCCGATCCGAAACCACAGCAGTTTGAAATTGAAGAAGAAGGGTCCCCCGGAACGGTTCTGGCTGAGTTACCCACCGCCAATTATGTCGGCATCTTCGGAACTGAAGAACTCGATGCCTGTGAGAATTCTGCAGGCACTGCTCCCGTAACAAGTTCGGGACAGTGCAAAGGCGATGGAGCATTCTACCACAACAGCAAAGTGAAATTCCGAGACTTCACAGACGGGCTGAGCAATACAATGATGATTGGCGAACGTCTCACCCGAGAGCCACTCGGCTGGTACTCAACCTGGGTTGGCATGGTTCCAGAAGGTGAAGAAGCGTTTCAGCGTGTCTTAGGTTCCATGGACCACGTTCCAAACGATCCTGTCGCTCACTTCGATGATCTAAGCAGTCAGCATAAAGGTGGAGCCCAGTTTGTTCTCGGAGATGGCCATGTTCGTTTCCTAAGTGAAAACATCGACAAAGGTGTCTATCAATCGCTCGGCACTATTCAGGGTGGCGAAGTCGTTGGCGAGTATTAATAACGGGAGCATTTCCAAAATCAATTTTCTGTGTTCTGCATGAGCAAATGCAGCGATTTAGGCAAACAATCGTACATGCGAATGCACACTGCATTTAGAAATGCTCTAAATTGAAGAATGACTTAGAGTCCTCGATACGAACTCTTCAGGAGACCTGCATTTTCCTGAAGAGTTCCCGAGGGATTTAATCAGTCAATTCACCTGTTGACAATGCACGCTCCAGTTCGCAGCGGCCCATTGTAAACCGTCCATTAATATCCTGAAGAGGACGCTCCAAGAGTGTGCCGTCGGAGATTCGATATCGCATTGCATCGATACTCAGAGGCCCAAAATATCCTCGACTTGCAGCTTCTTCGGCAAAAGCACTCGTCTGCTCATAGCTGACTTGCCATTGCCTGATGAATTCTGCTTCTTCATTTTTTGCGACTGCGACATTTCCCAGATATCGTCCATGAGCATCCGTATGCAAATGGGTGCAGCCGAGTCTCTTCACAGACCGATTCGTATCGATCTGAAAATGAATACTCATCTCTGCAACTCGATCCAGCCAGGGTTCAAAATAGAGAGCCTGACCTTTGATCAGTCGATGCTCTGCCCAGTTCTGATCATTTCCGGTTAGAGTGCGTCCTCGCCCCATCAGTCGTTCTCGTGATGACATGCTGAACTCCGCTTTCACCAGCCAGTTCGCAGTCTCATCCTGAGCTGCTACAATTTCCTTTAAGTCGGTCAGTGAATGAATAACGCGACAACCTGCTGGAGCAATATTCCATTTTTCTTCAAACTGAAACGACGTTCCACGCGAGTTGATCCACTCCACAGTTTCGAGGAGAGGAGCAGAGAAGGTCCAGCCGTTTTTCGTTGCCAGTTGAGTCATCGCCTGTGACCAGCCCCAGGAAATCAATTCGACTTCAGCTGAAGCGGATTGCATGCCATCGAATGTTTCCAGCGGAGTGACACCCTGCTGAGCACATTCAGAAGTGAGTCGCCTACGAGATTCGTCATCCAGCAGATCAATTTCCGGCAACCACAAATAATCGTCTGGTGACATTAAGGGAATGACCCGATGTGCCCAGCGGGCATTGACTTGAGCCAGTTTTTTTGGCAACTGCCAGGGGGAATTGCCGGCTGCGAGTTGATGTTCAAATTCGAAATTCGGACGAAACAACCGACGCATCATTGTTGGCCCAACTGGCGGATCGATTCCGCAGGCTGAAATCGCTCGCCGTAAACGGCTGCCAGTTTTTCCAGAGTGTCGATCAGATTGTTGTGATTGAGCTGTCGAGCAAATCTCAGCGGGCCTCCTCGAAATGGAGCAAAGCCAGTCCCGAGAACCATCGCCAGATCGATCATCCACGCGTCTGCCACAACAGCTTCGTCGAGACATCGCCCCGCTTCATTCACCATCGCCAGCACCAGCCGCTGTTGAATGGGCGTTAGAACTTCCTCCAGTTCGGTTGTGGGCGACTCGACGAGATCGACATCAATCCCCGAAACCAATGGCTGTAAGCCGATCGCGTTCGTTTTTTTGCCTTTCACGTAGTTATAAAAACCAGCGTCCGATTTCCGCCCCAGCCGCTTCGCCTCCACCATGCGTTCGAGCACGGTCGCAGTATCGGACTCCTCACCAAAAACAATTGACATCGAACCGGCCACATGGGCAGCGACATCAACGCCAACCTGATCGATCAACTCGAGTGGTCCCATCGGCATGCCGAAGCTTTTCATTTCTCGATCTATCAAGGCGGGGTCGCGATTTTGAGCTGTAAATTCGATTGCGATCTTAATCGCTTCATCCAGATACGGCATCAATATCCGATTGACCACAAACCCCGGCGAATCTTTTGTCAAAATTGGAGTCTTGCCGAGTTGCTTCGCCAGTTTCAGCAATCGGCCAACGGTTTCCGGTGAACTGTAAGACCCGGAAATCACTTCAATCAAATCCATTCGATGGACCGGATTAAAGAAGTGTAAGCCTCCAACCCGAGACTTCGGCTCCACACCCGCAAAGATTTCATCCACAGAAAGAGCAGAGGTATTCGTGGCAAAGATCGTATCCTGATTACAGGTCCCTGCCAGTTCATTGAAGATCTTCTGCTTCAATCCGAGCGATTCTGGAACCGCTTCCACAACAACATCGACATCCGCAATTCCCTCTAACGATGTCGTAAAGGTCAAATGAGCCTGCTGTTCATTCGCCTCGTCTTCAGTCAGGCTTTTTCGATCAAGCAGAGCTTCATAAATTGAATGAATCCGAGACCGAGCCGCATCGAGAGCTTCTTCATTCACTTCTTTGAGGACAACTTGCATCCCTTTTTTGATGCCCGCCTGGGCAATCCCTGCTCCCATCGTCCCGCCACCGAGCACGGCCAGAGATTTGATTTTCTCTTCCTGAATTGAAGTTGGCACGTCCCATGTATCGAGAGAACGGGCGCGCTCTTTGTTCAGAAACAAACTGACCAGACTCTGACAAGTCGGCGTAAACAGTAAATCGCCAATCGCCTGCTGCTCGAATTCAAATCCACTCGCATCCTCTTTGAATGACTGACGAATCGCCTCTAACGATTTCCCTAATGCAGGATAGTGGAGATTCTGTCGAGCAATTCTCTTTTCAGTCGCATTGAAGATCAGTTTACGGCCAAAAGAAGTCTCATTCAAAAACCAGCCGATCCAGGTGCTGGATTTTTGAGGATTCAAATCGATTGTGGAATTCCTCAACTCTTTCAGCAGTGATTCCAACTCGTCAGGCTTAACTGCTCGATCAACCAGACCAACTTTCGCTGCTTTTTCTGCAGAGAATTTCTTCGCCTGCAGAATCATTCCGATCGCCTGCAGCAAGTCGACCTGTTTCGGAAGTCGTTGCGTCCCTCCCCAGCCCGGCAGAATTCCCAGCCCGGTTTCGGGAAGTCCAATGCGTGTTGAAGAATCGATGACGGCGATGCGATGATCACACGCCAATGCCATTTCCAATCCACCACCCAGGCAAGCCCCTTGAATCACGGCGATTGTCGTCGGCTCAATTGCTTCAAGACGTGCAAAGATATCCTGTCCTCGTCTGGAAACTTCGCGAGCTTGTTCGATGGTTTCGATCTTTGCAAATTCAGTAATATCCGCTCCGGCAAAAAAACTATTGGCCTTTCGACTGCGGATAAAAATAGTTTTCACACCCTGGCGTGATACCAATTCATCAAGAACGGAATCGAGTTCCGAGATGACTTCGGTCGAAAAGACATTCTGGCTCTGACCCTGCACATCAATCCAGAGGGTCAGTATCTGATCGGTCGTTTGTTCAAGGTCCCAATGCGTCCAGAGTGCCGCCATCTTCCGTCTCCTTCATCAGTGTCAGCGAATTTTATTATGCAAAGGGTGGCGGGGGCGCTCTCGAAGAGAAGCCCCCGAATCGTAAAACATCCGGGGGCTTCCGCTTATGCGGAGCGCCCCCGCCACCCCCGATTATTATATCTTAATCAAGTTATGTCCGGTGTAACTAAGCTCGTTCCAACCACATCGCCACACCCTGTCCACCTCCGACACAAAGCGATGCCAACCCCGTATTCAATTGCCGCTCTCCCAATGCCCGCAGCAAAGTGAGAATCAGTCGTGCTCCCGTGGCTCCTACTGGGTGCCCTAATGCAATCGCTCCGCCATTCACATTCAACTGATTCAATGGCAATTCTCCAATTGGCTCTTCACGACCAAGGACCGATTTACAGAAGTCGGCTGACTTCATCGCATCCAGACAAGCCAGCACTTGAGCGGCGAAGGCTTCGTTGATTTCAACCAGTTCGAAATCTGAAAGAACTTTTTTGGTGCCGTGCAGCAGTTTATCGACGGCAAAGACTGGCCCGAGTCCCATACGCTTGGGGTCGCAACCAGCTATGGAATAAGCATGCAGGAATCCCAGCGGGTTTATACTTTTTTTCTCAGCGGTCTCTGCAGACATGACAACCAGCCCGACGGCTCCATCGGTAATCGGACAACTGTTGCCAACAGTCACTGTTCCACTATTTTTTCGGAAGATCGGCTTTAATTTACCGAGTGATTCCATCGTCTGATTTTTTCGAGGTCCGAGATCCTCATGTAATGGAGCAGAACCGGTCAGGTCGCCGGAAATCATCAAGATCTCATCATTGAAGAACCCTTTTTCCTGAGCCAGGACCGCTCTCCGATGACTCTCCAGTGCAAACTCATCCTGTCGTTTCCGGGAGATATCAAAATCATCTGCCAGAACCTCAGCTGTCTCACCCATGTTTAATCCACAGACAGGGTCAGTCAACCCGAGTTGAATCTGTGGGACCGGTTTGAAATGACCGGGACGTAATTGTGAAAGCAGCGAGAGTTTATCAGTCCAGGATTTGGCTCGCTGGAATTTCATAAACCAGCCCTTGGCTTCCTCATTGTACAGGAAGGGCACCTGCGACATCGACTCGGCTCCACCCGCCATCAGCACCTCGGCTCGACCTTCGCGGATAATCTGACTGGCCTCAATGACGGACTCCATCCCTGAAGCACAGTTTCGATTGACGGTATGTGCAATCCGATCCTGCGGAATCCCTGCCCGGAGTGCAATCACCCTCGCGACATTGGCAGCATCACTCTGACCGCAGACCGAGCCGAAGATCAACTCATCAATTTCCTTCGGCTCCATATTGATTTGAGCAAGTGCTTCGCGGACCGCCATCACTCCCAGTTGATCAGCCGGAAATTTTGCCAATGCTCCATAAGCTTTGACGAATGGAGTCCGCTTGCCGGCAACTATGGCCAGAGGCGGATCGAGACGGGTGCAGATCGAGCGGGTGTCGGCATTCACGGCGATAGCCTCATTCTAAGATGTGATTTCTAAATGGTTATTGTCCTGCTTTTATTATACCTCCGGGAAGTTTCAATTTTAAGACCCAATCGCAAAGCGGTAATCTTTCACTTTCATTGGGGAGCAGTTTTCTTTCCTTCTCCTTGGGGAGAAGGTGGCCGAAGGCCGGATGAGGGGAATCCCTTCGACGTTCCCATCCAAAGTGACGCGCATTTGCCTCAACCTAACCCTTTCCCAAGGGGAGAGTTGACAGTTCAGTGCATTAACTTCTTCTTGAAAAGCTCAATTCTTCTTCTCAACATACGCGTAATATGCACCGTACTCTTCACCCTTATCTGTTGTAAATATAGCAGACATGGTGGTCGTTTCCGGCTTCAGATCGAGCTGAAATGTCACTTCTGTTTCATCGGCATTGACCGTTTTTGTTTTGACAATGTCTCCGATTTGCAGAGTGACCTTAACGGGCTTGATCGCCACACCGGGATGAGCACGATAAGGTTTGACCCCAGGGACGTCTGCACCGGGTGGAAGTGATGCTCCGATCGGTTGGTCCGCCTCTTCTGGCCAGCGGCGCAGGCGGATTTCATAACTGCCGGCTTCGGTGATTTTCACATTCCAGAAGCCGGTATTCTGCGGGCCGTTCATCGCTCCACGAATCTGTTGCTGATTCCAGGGCGTCATCTGAGTGGTAATCCAGTCGTGCGAAGTGAGCCGGGCAGGATTGTCGGCTGGATGACCGAGATAGATGGCCGTCGACTGAGCAAACGTCGGTTCGAGTTCTTTCCACCAGTCTTCGTAGAACTCGCGCAATCGCTCGACCACTTCCGGATTGCCAGTGGCGACATTACTTTTCTGCCCCACATCGTTTTTGATGTCGTACAGTTCTTCGCCGTTAATCAGTCGCCAGTCCGAAGTCATCACCGCTGATTTGCGCCACTTGATCGGATCTTTCACCCGCTGAGAATCCGTGACCAATATTCGATCTTTCCAATCGGTGGCCGTCCCCTTCAACAGGGGCACAATGCTGACACCATCAAATTTCAAATTGCTGGGAGCACTTACTCCACAGAACTCCAGCAATGTTGGAACGACATCGACATGAGCAGTGATAGGGGTAACATCTCGGCTTTCTGTGAATCCACCCTCAGGCCAATGCAGAAAGAACGGCACACGATGTCCGCCATCATATTCGCTTCCCTTGGCCCCTCGCATGTCCGCATTAAAAACTCGACTGCCTGAAGAAGTCCCATTGTCGGTGGTGAAGATGAAAATCGTATTCTCTGTCAGGCCTTCCTCATCTAAGAATGCGCGTAACTTTCCGACATTCTCATCGATGTTGGCAATCATGCCATAGAAGTTGGCGAGTCCCACGTTTTGATCTTCATAAGGTTCGCTGAATTCAACGGGCGAATGCATCGGACCATGGGGTGCATTCGTTGCGATGTAAGCCAGAAATGGTTTATCCGCTTTCTTCTGAGCTTTGATAAATCGTTTTGCATAATCAAAAAAGACATCCGTGCAAAAACCTTCAACGGGAACCGGCTTGCTGTTGTGCCAATAATGACCATCGAAATAGGCGTTGTTCCAGTAATCGGGAGTTTGCCCCACACCGCCTCCACCATGCCGAAGAACTTCGGTGAAACCTCGATCTTCCGGACGATACGGATAGTTATCTCCCAGATGCCACTTGCCGAACATGCCAGTTGCGTAGCCACCATCTTTGAACAGTTGCCCGAGAGTCACTTCATTCTCTCTCAGCATGGAACGCCCCATAATGGTATGCCAGACTCCCGTCCGATCCGTCCAGTGTCCCGTCAGAAAAGCACTACGGGTCGGCGAACAGGTGGGGGCCACGTGGTAGTCGGTCAGGTGAACAGACTCTTCATACAGCGCATCGATTTGAGGAGTTTTCAGAATCGGATTGCCATGACAGGAAAGATCGCCATAGCCTTGATCATCAGTAATCACGATGACTACGTTCGGTTGATCGGCAGCTAATACGGAGCCCGAATTGACGGCTCCATTGCAGAGGACTACAAGTAGAGACAAACAGGGTAAAAAGGTTCGTAGGCGCATGGGAATCCTCTCTGATGAATCCTGAATGGATACTGAATTTTCTGAACACTGATCTTAACAGCTAAAATCGCTGCAAGCTATGATGCCGCAGCCGCTGGAGCCGTATGTCGGGTTAGCAGAATGCGTAACCCAACGTCTTGAAGTTCTCATTGCCACAGTGACATCTCACCCATGTTGGGTTACCCTTCGCTTCATTCCAACCTAATTCTACTAACCTTCATCATTCAACTGTAACAAGAAAGAGACACTATGCAGGGACATTTATTGACGCTGGCCTTTCAAGCAGTACCAACACCGGTTCCCACTTCAGAGGGCGGACCAACAGAACTTTCGATCAATCAGGCAGCCGTTTGGGTGCTCCAGCTCAAAGAATATGCTCTTGAATATGGCCCTGCAATTTTACTGAATATCCTTGCGGCCGTTGCGATGTTTATCGTCGGTCGCATGGTTGCCAGCTGGTTGACAGCACTTTCAGCCAGCACGATGCGCCGCGGACGTGTCGACTCAACGCTCGTGAATTTCGCGAAGAGTATTATCTACTGGGCGTTGATGCTCTTCGTCATCATGGCGGTGCTCGATCGGCTCGGTGTCGATACCACCTCCTTCGCGGCAGTCGTCGCTGCTGCTGGTCTGGCGGTTGGTCTGGCATTGCAGGATTCGCTTTCCAACTTCGCCTCCGGCGTCATGTTGATTCTGTTTCACCCGTTCCGCGTCGGCAATTACATTGAAGCCGGTGGGACAGCTGGCATCGTTGAAGAGATTCAAATCTTCAACACCGTCATGCGAACCGGCGACAACAAGCGGATTATCGTTCCCAATAGTTCGATCACGAGCGGCATCATTACCAACTACGCGGCTCATGAACTTCGCCGCATCGATCTGGTTATCATGTGTGGATACGGAGACAACCTGCGGGAAGTGAAAGAGTTTCTCGAAGAAGTCCTCGCCGCAGAACCGCGCATTCTCGACGAACCGGCTCCGCTGGTCGCCGTCGATCAGTTAGCCGACAACGGCGTCAATCTGATTGTCCGCCCCTGGGTGAAAACAGCAGAGTATTGGGATGTCCGCTGGTCCCTCACCGAAGAAATCAAAAACGGCTTCGACGACCGCGGCTTCACCATTCCCTATCCAACACGGGATATTAACATCGTGAAACAACCTGCGTGAAAACTGTAGGGTCCGCTGTGCGGACCATATTGCACGCAGAATGTACAAATACATTGGCCTAAATTTTAGCTCTTCCGAAGTATGACAACCGAAACCTGGGATGAATGGGAAATACTTTGGACATATGAATGGCAGGAAGATGATGTCAAACGGCACTGGAAATCCAGTGCAAAAAAATTAGGATTAAATCCTTGGGACTTAACGATCCTTGAAACAATCTGGTATGGGCATGGTCAAGGAACGTCCCTTGAATTTTTAACAGAAAGATCCTTTGGGAATTCTCAACACCAGTATCCCGATCAAGTTAAAAGATCCATTGAACGTGTTTTTACAAAAGGCTGGTTACAATTTCTCGATGTTGAATTTGTGGACAGGATGGCCCAACACTTAAACAGAGAGGGGTATGAAATTGTTGACGGTTTGATTGGTACCTACGACAGAGACGATGATTCAAAAGGCCTGGAGGGGGTGATTAGCTTCACTGAAGATGGTGCCGCCATTTATAAAAGCTGGTTAAGTGACATGTGGCCTGATAAGCAATTTGTGAAAGAGCGAGACGAACACTGGGCAATCGCAGAATTGTCTGATGATCAATATGTCATTTATGGAGAAACACTCGAAGCTTGCCAGAGAGCACTTGATCATAAAACAGTCAGAAAATCTTCGCCGCCAGAAGCCGTGGGACGTTGGTGTGATCGCTGGTGGCAGAAGTTCGAATCGGGGGTTCGAATTTTTTATGAGGTGGATGAACAGGATTAGTCCCCCCTTGTTTCCGCCTTCAGCCTTCCACCTTCCATGTCCCCTCCCGGAACTCCTTTTCGATTTTAAGTGTGAGAGGCAACACAATGTTGTCAGTAACTTAAACAAAATCACACAAAGGAAATCAATCATGTCACGCATTACTCTCACACTGATCGCTCTGGCTGCTTTCACCACATTCAGCACAACTGCACAAGCAGGTGGCTGTTCAAAAGGTGGATACAAAAAAAGTTACAGCGGCCATTACGGTGGTGGAAATTATGGTTACAAGAAAACTTACCACCGCAATCACTATGTTAAACCGATTGTCAAAGAAGTCATTGTTGAAAAACCTGTCTGTCCTGCTCCACTGCCCTCACTCGGTTTCTTTGGTGTGATGTGTCCTGAAGGGATGCTCATCAAAGAAATTCAGCCGAACAGTGAAGCTTGCCGATTGGGGCTGGCTCCCGGCGATGTGATCAAAATGTTCGATGACATCCGCATCATCTGCGAAGATGACTGGATTCACGCCCTCAAATGCTCAGGCAAAGTCGCATGCTTGAAAGTGATCCCTTGCGGCGAACACAAAATCCTGGAGTTCCACGCCCAACTGGCACCGGGATTGGCATATTAAGCGAGACAGAGGTTTTATCGTCGAAACTGACCAGAAAAGAGCGAGTCTGAAAAGACTTGCTCTTTTCTTATTTGTATCTCTTAAAATTTCAACGAAAATATGTGGGTGGCCCCGAAAGATTCTTTCGGGGCGGCGCAGCCGTGCGCTGTTTGTGTTTACTCGATCCATTTAATGGGAACGCCGACTGATCTGTGTTGTTCATACCAGCGGGCGGAGCTCCATTTCCAGTCGACAGCCCTTTCGGCAAGTCCTGCCCTCACAGGATTGAGATGAAGATAGTTCAGTTTCTCCGTCAGCTTTTGCTGCTCTGAAATCTCAAAAGAAAAGTATTTTGGTGTCCAGATGCCTTCACTCAGGTCGACGTTCATCGAATAGTTCTGACGATTTTCTTCCCACCATTTGCGAATCGCATGACTGGAAAGCCGTTTCCATGTTTGCATAAAACGACTTAACTGACCCGTCTCAGGAAACCAGACGAGCAGATGCATATGATCCGGCATCACTACAAATCCAACACAAATCGCCGACTGTCTGCTTAACTGTTCGTTGAGTTTTCCCAGTAAGATCCGTTTTGGCGAGTCAGGCTGAAGCAAGTTGCGGCGACGATGACACGAAAATGTGACAAAGTGACAGTAAAGCTGATCCTGGTATTGTTGCCTGTTATCTGACATCAATGAATTATGTCGAACAATACATCAAGATACTACTGCGCACGGCTGCGCCGCCCCGAAAGAATCTTTCGGGGCACCTGCTTTTCGTAAAGTGCTTCATACACGGCAATTACAACCCAACTGTTTGAAGCCCAACGGATTAGGTAAATCCGGATACTGCTGGTCAGTTCCGGTCGTTGCTGGTTGTGGAGGTAGCAAACAGGGACAAATCCGGGACAAGTTTGATTTTGCGAGCCTCGGGCCGGGAGATTCTAATTCACCCGGTTCTTTAAGTTACTTAGTGCTTCTGGGTGTGCTGACGATGTTGTCAGCCGCCAAAGCGTTCTCACCAAATGATATCGATGATTGCGAGATTACTCAATCAGAGACTTCCGCTCAAATCGAAGCTCTCTGGCGGGAATACTCGCAGCAGTTCTCAGGCGTAACCCGTTCAGTGCCAGCGGCTATTTATGCCAGGTATAGTTCTCGGTATCAGAACAGCATTATTGATCAGGTGAGAACTTGCTTGGAATTCGCCTCAAAGAATGACATTTATGTACCGCTGGAACACATTTATTACGATGTGGCAAAAACGGGACGCCATGGAAAAAGAGCTGGTTTACAACAGATGAAAGATTGTCTCTTGAGTAAACAGGTTGAGACTCTGCTGGTCTTTGCGACAAATCGATTATATCGCAAGTCAAGCGAATGTATGAATTTTGTTGAAAAGGCCGTTAAACATAAAAAACGGCGGGTCGTGTTTGTCATGAATGGCATCGACTCGAAAACAGATTCGAAGTGGAAGCGTTTCCTGCTGTTCCTGTCAGTCTTTGATGAGTTCGCCTCGGAAATGTATGTGGATCATATCCGTGCCTCTCATATGGGCAAATTTGACCGTCGACAAGTCACTGGGACTTTGGCCTACGGGTACCGTGGGAAACGGATTTCTGATATTGCCAATCAAAAGGGAAAATTTGACCAGGAAATCATCATTGATGAGCCGGAGGCGCGCTGGGTCTCCAAGATTTTTGAGTGGTTTGTCGTTTTGAAGCTATCGATCAACACGATCATTCAACGATTAAATGACAGCCCGGACGTTCCCGAATCGCGTAAAGGCCAAGGGGCGTGGACGCGACAGGCCGTAACCAGGCTACTTAAAAATAGACGCTATTTGGGTGACTGGGCCTATGGCGTCACAGAATCAATGTTGATGTCTGAAGAGGGATACGTTCGACAGTGTGAACGAGATGAACCCTTAAGATGCCAGCATTTCGAAGAGTTACGCATCGTCTCAGATGAGCTATTCCAGAAGGCTCAGGTTCGATTGCTGGAATTGAAGCAAAGATATCAGAAGCGAAAGAATCGGATTGGTGCTATTGATCGCCCTGCTCAGATTCTCAATGGTCTATTCTTCTGTTCAGACCATGACCGCAGCCTCATCGTCGGTGGTAGCAAGTCTCAATATCTGATCTGTCCAAGATGCCAACTGAAGTCGAGAGAACATCGCTCGTTGCATTCGTATCTCAGGCGCGATCTCGCCCTCGAGTTACTATGTGAAAAACTGGCAGGTTTGATTCAGGAGGATGAGCAACTTGTGGCACGGATTGTCGCAGTTTGTCAGAGATCTGTTGAGCATTATCGAAATCTCGATGATTCAGATATTGAGAATTTGAAGCTGCGAAAAAAACAGCTTACTAGAGCACTCAACCTGCTACTGCATGAAGAACCTACGTCTGAATCTCAGGCACTCGATCTCGAACGAATTCGTAGAGAAAAGCGGGAGACATTAACAGACGTCGAAAAGCAGTTAGCAGCTGCAGATGATCAAAATATTTCAATCCTTTCCATTCCATCCGAGGATGATATTCACAAGTATCTGAAACAAATCGAAGTCACATTATTGAATGTCGCTAAGTTTGGACCTCCGGCGGAAGTTGATGCATTACGCGAGCTTCTCTTTCAACTCACTAGCGGTCGGATCGAAGTCTTCCAGAGAGGGGGACGAAGCAAAAAAGAAGGCTGGCTGGAGGGTCGGTTCACTTCGTCTTTAGAGAATTGTGCCAGCAGAGAACTTTTTGGAAGATATGGGAACAACCCTGAGAGAACTACCCTGGCGGTAGAATTTCGGAAACCGTCCGATGTCGATCCTCGCGTAGAACTCGCCTGGTCAATGCACCAGCAGGGAATGCTTGGAAAGCAAATTTCAGAAGAGCTGAAATGTTGTAAAGCGACAGTCTCCAATCTCCTGAAAATGGCAGCGGATAATGCTGGCGAAACTCTCGAAGATGGACGTACCCGCAGAGCCTCCCTCACGAATAAACAAAGTAAAGTCCCGGCTTATCAAAAGATCGCCGATGAGGTCGCCGAGGATTTCAAGCAGGGAGTGTCGCTTGCCAGAATCGCCGAAAAGTTTGACTGCAGTTCACCGACTGTGAAAAAGGCAATTGATTTCTGGTTTCAATCCAGTGATCTCCCTGTTCCAACGACTGCTGATCATCGAAAGCAAATGAAACAGAAAGCATTTGAATGGGATCAGTCCGGTATGCCACTGAAAACCATTGCTGAGAAATGCGATGTGTCTGATGTTCAGATTCGTGCGTGGTTGAATGAAGTTTATACTGAGAGGGGAGTTAAAGCCCCAGACCGCCGAAAAACACTCCATCTCAATAATTCAGGACAGTCCCAGTAATAGAAGGGCTTAGCAACCTAAAAACTGCTCTTTCTTCATCAACTTAATTAGGAAATTTCTTTAGAGACATACTCATGCATGGGTATGTCTCTTTTTGCTTTGAATCCACTTTTGAATCAACTGTTGCGTTCTTAGTGTTGTGTGATAATAAATCAGCTCGTTCCATCCATTTTCAGGACGGAAGACGTCAACATGGGAGTGATAATCGGCAGCAGCCCGGTTCATAAGCTTCAATGGGGCCGTCCATTTTCAGGACGGAAGACGAAAGACACTCCCAGAGGTAGTCTAATGAGTTTCAGCTTCAATGGGGCCGTCCATTTTCAGGACGGAAGACGTCTTGAACAACCCAGCTTTGATCAGCGTTGCTATTGCTTCAATGGGGCCGTCCATTTTCAGGACGGAAGACGTGGAAGTTTAATCCTCGGCATTTTTTCGATCCCATAGCTTCAATGGGGCCGTCCATTTTCAGGACGGAAGACAAAACTACTGCGAAAACTGCTGCGGCTTCAATGGGGCCGTCCATTTTCAGGACGGAAGACACGAACGAAAGAGGAAAACGCAAGGATGATCAGAAGCTTCAATGGGGCCGTCCATTTTCAGGACGGAAGACAAAACGCAAATTGCTACCTTTGGGATGACTCAAAGGGCTTCAATGGGGCCGTCCATTTTCAGGACGGAAGACCGGTGTAGTTCCTGATTTGCAAGAACCCCACATTGCAGCTTCAATGGGGCCGTCCATTTTCAGGACGGAAGACGAACGAGGATTAGTTGATCTAGAAGGAAATAAAGTTGCTTCAATGGGGCCGTCCATTTTCAGGACGGAAGACCAGCGTCAGTATCGTCTAAATACGGATTAGTCATCTGCTTCAATGGGGCCGTCCATTTTCAGGACGGAAGACCCAACTAAGTTCAGAGAGATATTTACCAACGTTAGTGCTTCAATGGGGCCGTCCATTTTCAGGACGGAAGACAGCCGCTGCAACTTCACCATTATCGCAGCTCGGGCCGCTTCAATGGGGCCGTCCATTTTCAGGACGGAAGACATTAACGCACATTACGATGCGGCTCGCACGACGGACGAGCTTCAATGGGGCCGTCCATTTTCAGGACGGAAGACTTGATTATCAGGACGCTCTTCGCAAAATTAAATTTGCTTCAATGGGGCCGTCCATTTTCAGGACGGAAGACGAGAAACAGATGAAACAGAACACTTGGAAATGGCTGGCTTCAATGGGGCCGTCCATTTTCAGGACGGAAGACGGATACATGCGTAGGGTTGAACTGCTTGCAATATTGGCTTCAATGGGGCCGTCCATTTTCAGGACGGAAGACATAGGGTAAAGCAGTCGCCAGAGATGCCACCCCGCGGCTTCAATGGGGCCGTCCATTTTCAGGACGGAAGACTTATTCGGCAAACAATGGAAAGTGTCTAGTTATGAGCTTCAATGGGGCCGTCCATTTTCAGGACGGAAGACCCCCCGATGGCTTTCAGAAGTTCTTGAACCTGATCAGGCTTCAATGGGGCCGTCCATTTTCAGGACGGAAGACGGATGTATCGAGCCATTCACGAGGGTCATACGCCGACGGCTTCAATGGGGCCGTCCATTTTCAGGACGGAAGACAAGAAGACTCGACGAATTGGGAATTGCTGACTGATCGCTTCAATGGGGCCGTCCATTTTCAGGACGGAAGACAATCTCAGGTCCAGATGGTATTTGCCCTGCAGCTACGGCTTCAATGGGGCCGTCCATTTTCAGGACGGAAGACCCGACTTGCGAACAATGATGATATCCGTAACGCATTGCTTCAATGGGGCCGTCCATTTTCAGGACGGAAGACCTGTCCCATCCGTAATTTTCTTTCGCTGACATAACGTGCTTCAATGGGGCCGTCCATTTTCAGGACGGAAGACAAAATAATCAGGAGGATTAGACGATGGCACAACTTGCTTCAATGGGGCCGTCCATTTTCAGGACGGAAGACACATCCGTTTTTACTTACCTTGTCAGGCCCACTACCGCTTCAATGGGGCCGTCCATTTTCAGGACGGAAGACGTGTGGAACATCGTCGCTATTATGCGAATCTTTCCGCTTCAATGGGGCCGTCCATTTTCAGGACGGAAGACAAGGCAGGGTGCAACCCACACATCGTCAGCAGTAACTGCTTCAATGGGGCCGTCCATTTTCAGGACGGAAGACGTTGAGCGAACCTGAATGCATCTTGTGTTGAGACTGCTTCAATGGGGCCGTCCATTTTCAGGACGGAAGACTTCTATCAAGCCCCCGTAGTCATCACCATCAAGATGCTTCAATGGGGCCGTCCATTTTCAGGACGGAAGACAAAAAGCGGAAAGAAAAGTAGTTGGGCCAATTGACAAGCTTCAATGGGGCCGTCCATTTTCAGGACGGAAGACCTCACGATATTTCGATTGATAGAATGAAACCACAACCGCTTCAATGGGGCCGTCCATTTTCAGGACGGAAGACAATTCCAGAAAATGAGAAAATTAACATAGGAAACTTGCTTCAATGGGGCCGTCCATTTTCAGGACGGAAGACACTGATGGAGTGATGGAGCCGGAACTGTCCAACATGCTTCAATGGGGCCGTCCATTTTCAGGACGGAAGACCAGAGACAGGAACGAAGTGGAGCATACGGAAATTAGAGCTTCAATGGGGCCGTCCATTTTCAGGACGGAAGACAGCTGATATGGGTGTAATTAGATCAGAAGTAAGGGCTTCAATGGGGCCGTCCATTTTCAGGACGGAAGACACTAATGAACAAATTCGCGTCGCCATCGCACGACTGCTTCAATGGGGCCGTCCATTTTCAGGACGGAAGACACCGGTATTGTGTACGCATCAACTCAAGATATTTTAGCTTCAATGGGGCCGTCCATTTTCAGGACGGAAGACGACAGCACAATCGTTACGTTCGTTGTAAGAGCGGGCTTCAATGGGGCCGTCCATTTTCAGGACGGAAGACGATGCGATCATTATGTGCATTGTCACATCCACGTGGCTTCAATGGGGCCGTCCATTTTCAGGACGGAAGACGACAGGCATCGTGAATTCTTCGGATCTTGTGGGAACAGCTTCAATGGGGCCGTCCATTTTCAGGACGGAAGACAGTAACTTACTTTACGGAAATGGTCAATCACAATTAGCTTCAATGGGGCCGTCCATTTTCAGGACGGAAGACCTTAAATTACTCATAACTCAAAACCTTTTTCATAAAGCTTCAATGGGGCCGTCCATTTTCAGGACGGAAGACAAGGAAGTGACAAGATGCAGACCACTGAAACCCCATGCTTCAATGGGGCCGTCCATTTTCAGGACGGAAGACCGCCCGCCTCTGATCTTTTGATCTGGCAGGGGGTTAGCGTCTCTTTTGCGAGGGCTGTTGGTTTGGGATGCTGATTTTGCATGATCCAATTCTACCATTTTTGTATCTGGTTGCCAAGGAACAGGTTACGATTGCGAGGGCTGCCGGGGGTTTTTGCGGCACTGGACCGCTCGAACCGGATTGTTCTCAAATAATTGTCGCTGTTCTTGGTTGAACGGCGACGATTGGTTCGCCCCAGAATTCGATGCAATCGTCTCCTCGGCCTTCGATCGGGCCGAGGTCGACTATCATGACACGATCTTCGTCCAGGTTCAAGACCGGCCAGAGGGCATCTTTGAGTTGCTGTAATTCCATGTCGCTCAGTTCGCAGCGGAAGACCGAATACTGCATCGGCTCGCCGTGCCCCTTCATCGATTTGTAGATTTGTCGGTATCGCTTCGGGCAGGTGATGTCGTAAGAAATGAGATAGACGGTCCGCATGGTCCACTCCTGTTGAATTTCTGATTATATCAATATTAGAGACTCACTCGCTTACGCTTCGTGCTTGTATGTATTAACGGGTTAAGAAACTGGGATATTCTGCCAATTCGCCGAGCAGGTGCCGGGCGAGTAAGCGAGACTGGACTTCCAGGATGCGTCGATAGCTGACTTTGTAGCCGAAAATCGGATGCGTGATTTCCGTATCGAGACGACGTTCATAGGCGGCAATCACACTTTTGCGACCGGCATCGGTCATCGTGACCGCCCCGGCTTTGTGCAGGAACGAATCAGGACTGACTTCCTGATTATTGAACACCGTCAAGGCGACCGAATCGGCAATGAGAGGACGAAATTCCTCAGCCAGATCCAACGCTAACGAAGGTCGTCCATAACGGGGACGATGCAGGAAGCCGAGCATGGGATCGAAGCCGGTCGACTGCAGGGCGACCGTTAATTCTTTGGTCAGCAGGCTATATAAAAATGAGAGGACGGCATTGACGGGATCGCGAGGTGGCCGGCGATTGCGGCCATCGACATCGAACTCGGGTTGATCGGGCAGAAGTGTAAAGAAAGCCGCGAAGTACTCTTTGGCGGCCATCCCTTCAAGACCGAGTAGCGTTTCGGCGGACTCGGCGCGCAAGGCACGGCGATGATATTCGTTCAATTGCCTCAATACGGGATGCTCTTTCTCGGAGAGGTGGCGTCGCAAAAGAGTTCGGCAATTCTTGATTTTTCCGGCGATGAATTGACGGGAGATCTGCAAGGCTTCGTTCGCCTGAGCTGCCGTCTGATATTGTCGGATTCTCAGTTCAATATTCTTATGCAGCAGGCCAGAGGTCATACTGTGGAACCAGCCTCCATAAGTGAGGTGGCAGATGGAGATGCCCCGATTCGTCAATTGCTGGATCGCCTGAGCCGAGAACATCACATTGCCGAAGACGCACACCTGCGAGATATCGAGCAAGCGGACACTGCTAAGTTCTTCCCCTTTGAGTTTGATGGTGATGCGGTCTCCTGATTTACCAACAAAAGCTCCCTGATGCTGCACATAGAGAGGCAGGGCATTTTGCCGGGCGGGAAGCAGTTTGCGGAGGCCATCGGGTTTGACTGGTAGTTGCGATCGCTCATGGGTCAACTGTTGTTGATCGATGAGCAGATTCGTTTCATCGGGCAGACAGATGCCCACGAGTGAGCAGCGATTGCATTTGGGGCTATCTTCCAGCGGCGGCGGACAGATTTCTGAAATCGCAGTCTCCCGGAACAACCGGACGAGTTCTCGCGTGCGTGCAATCAATTCATCGTCAAAGGGGATGACAACCCGTCGTTTGGAGGCGATGTAGTAAATCACGCCCTCTGTACAATGATAGCCATTGTCGCGAAGAATCAGACCTTGAGCACAAATCTGCACGCGTTCGGGTTCGTAGGCTCCTTCCGGTAAGTCGGGGACCTTACCCCGTTTGTAGTCCACTGGAGTGATCGTCTCGCCTTCGATTTCGAGCAGATCGAGTTTGGCAATCAAACCTTCCTGTTCGGAGGAGAGCGTGAGGGATCGGGCGTGGATGGATGTGGGGCCTTCCTCTTCAGTCTCTTCCGATTTTGCAGCCTTGCTATTGGATTTTGATCGAGCGGGAATCTGCTTGCGATCAGGTTTATCGACATTGCGATGCCCGAAAGTCCCTTCCAGGGTTTCGAGGTTTTCTGCCCATTCTCCCTGAACGAATTCGAGATAGGCCAGTCGCGGGCAATAGCTGTATTCGTTGAGCATTCGCACGGGGATCAGCCCATCAATGCCGACGTTGGCAGCGAGGGGAGAGTTTGCATTCGGTGAGGAAGACGTCCCGTTTTCCGGGGGCGTTGGTTCGGCGCGAGAGATCATGAGAGCTGCATACCGGACCGGGCTTCAGCCTGCCACCGACCTTTCCGAAGACCACGGCAGTGGACTCTCACTCAACTGAAGTCCCGTGATCGACCCGCAAGACCTCCATGCAACCCGGCAACGCTCCATTGACGCTGCCCTGTCAATTCGACATGACGATTAGAACACACATGCCGTTCAGTAGTGAACGATAAACTGAAGTATTCTGAAATTATTTGAAAATAAATCATCATCAATAACCATAAATATCACTTCTTGAATTACCAAATTTATTGCACTCGAATTCTAACCTGGAACAAAGAGTCCCAGACCAAAGTGCGATGCATAACCGAGTGCGATAGGGCCTTCGACTTGTTGGCTAAATTTTAATTTGATGCCGAAACCTGATGTATTGCCTTTTGTTCCACCCCCTTTAGTTCGTTCCCGTCGGAAATTGAGCCAGGAGGTTTCATGTCCCCCGAGTTTCGTTTTCGTATCCATTAAGGTGATGGAATCCAGAGTCGTGTAATGCTGGTCCAGCCAGTTACGACGCTCGAGTTCTTTACGAATTATTCGTGCGAGATCTTTTTCGCATCTTGATTTTTCCAAAGGATCTTCAAGTCGATATTGGCGGCGTAGTCGATCGGCTGGGACAAAAGGAGTTCGCGAAACCCAGATTTTCGATTGGGCAAAAATCGGAGCTTCTCCTTTCTTTTCATTTGAGCCGCCGAAATCTGAGGGATGCCCGATTCCGATTAGCACGAATTGCAAATCGTGACCGCCACTTCCCCAGGTTTTATTGAATTTACTCAAAGCCTCTTCCGCTGCATTGTCAAATCCTTGTGGAGCAAAAATGCTGATATGAGTGATCCGCCCTTGGAGATTGTTGTTGGACTCGCAGAAAAAGTGAGCATGCATATGTCCATGAGCTGGCTGGCTAGGTTTCTCCTTGCTCTCTCGGCCTATGAATAGTGGACTTCCATCGGAAATACTGATAAGTGAAGTTCTCACACGTTCCGAAAGAAAAATGGCGTCAGTCAACTTGGGTAGGACGGCTCCGGCAATCGCATATCGTGCGACGGTTGGCAACTCATTCTTTTTTCGAACTGCTGACTTGGTGATACTTGGAATCTGCTTCTCACGCACATAGGTCACCCATTGGCTGGCAGGAAGGCGATTCCAGCCTGCCTGACGCAGTTCGCTGGTTTCCATGTGAAGAGCCGCGAAGAAATCTTCCGGAATGCTTGTCTCGATTTTTTCAATCTCATTTTTCGAGAGTTTGATTTTATCGATGGGCTTTCCCTTTGCGAGAGCGATGGATTTCTTATCGGCAAGTTTACGGTTTCGCGAATCTGTGACCATTTCCTCACGCCAGTTGGCATATTGGTCCAATTCTCCCGGAGCGAGGAGTCGTACTATTTCCTGATGGTCTTCTGCTGGTGATCCATTGAGCGGAGATGCATTCGCATTGCTTTTCCATGACCCCAGACGGGCATCGATCCAGGATTCTGCACGCCCGAAATAGGAAATGGATTTGAGAAGTTGATCAAGAAGTTCCGATTGAGTATCTGACAATGTGATTTCGGACCAATGAATCTGCAGAGTTTCCTGGGGAGAGATTGTCAGAAACGTATCGAATACTTTATCTGGCTTTCCACCGGGGAAACTTTTTTCTGGATTCTTCTTATCTATTTTAGGATGACCTTTCATGTAGTGACGCGTGTGTCCTTCGGCATGAGTGGGGAGATGATAGACAGGTAGTTCGCTGGCGAGCGTGTCAATCAAATCCCGCATCTCCGCTTCGGACACTTCCGGATGCTTATGATGCCAGACGGCCAATAAGGTCCGCAGGATTCGCCAGGGAGCGGGAGGCCATTCGACCGCCCCTTCGTTCACCTGCCGTCCCCAAGGGGTGGCGTGCCACTTGCCCGTTAAAAATTTCAGTTCAATCGTGAGCATAATAATTTACTTCTTGTACTGGACTTGAGTCACACGAGGATCGGCGAAATGTTGAGAGGCAGCTTCGATCAAACCGGGAAGCTCTGCTTCCAGTTCCTCCAATGTGGGAACGGTGAACTCCTGAGGTCGTTTTACGATGAGATCCTCAATTGGCTCCAGATCACACGCGGTTCGCAGGCGGAGTCCCTCACGCAGGAACTTACGAATTTTGTAGAGCGAGAGTGCAATGAGGAGCGTATTTGTATCCTCATCAAGTCCGTAGCCTCGAAGCTGAGCGAGGTCGAGATTGAAATAGGCGGTGATGCTGGGGGAAGCGTATTCTTCACGATGGAATGGGACATTGCCGAATCCCTTTTTCGTATCTCCCTGCGGATCGTGGCTATCGTTTTTCACCCCACCACTGGCAACGACTTCCACCTTCTGGGCTTCGATGAATGAAGAGAGAATACGAGGCAATCGCAGTCGTCCACCGGCCAGTTCTTTTTTGGCCAGAAAGATTCCATGAATCAATGAATTCGGATCATATTTGATGAGAATTGTTGCGAGTTGACGCAGGTCGACTCGCCCGACTTCCAAACCTCCCAACTCTTCTTTGAGTTGATCAAAAAATGTTCGATCCTTACTTTCCAGAATGTAAGGACTGTTCAAACGATGTGATTCCAGCAGGGAATTGGTAATGACCTTCCCCCCCTCAGAAACTTCGATAAATGGGAGACCATCAAGAGCCTTAACAATACAACCCTCACCTTCTTCCCAGCAAACGGCTTCGAGTCGATTGGCCATGGACTGAGCAGACTCGACCAATAGGCAATCGACAGAGTTTCCTTCTTTATTGAAACCCTTGAAAGTGGCCGGCCCCAAGTCGGGGAAGCCTGTCGGTTGAAAGCGGGACCCCTGTACGGGTTGGAGAGCAACCTGCATCAAAATGCGGGGGTGTTGATCGAGTGTGGAAAAATCGAGTGACATGAACGTCTCCTGAGTAAAAAACTAAGTACCGTGAATTCAAATTGTGTACGCGAGCTTTCACGCCGGCTCGCTTTTTTTGAGATGTTTGGCAGTGATCAGATCTTTGAGATCATCTTCGGATTTCCTTGAGATCGGGAACATCAAGGCCGCAGTGGTTCTTTGAATGACTTCAGCCGAAAGATGAATTTGATTGATTGCGGGGGGAATCCCTGAAATTCGTAATCTTCGCGCTGCCAGTGTCGTCGCCCCTGCTGCATCGCCTGCGAATGCCCGAGCCGTAATTTTAGGTTGCAATTTGATTGCAGGTTCCTGATTCCGACGGGTGAGATGACAGAGTTTCAGCAACGCATAACCGGCATCTGGTGAACACGCTCCTGATGATTTCTGCCGCGTATAGGCAGAATCGGGAATACGTTGTTTCCAATCCAGGAGCATCAGCCCTTTGAATAAAGCATCGAGTCGCTGCTCATTGAGCTTACCGTTAATAAAAGCGTGGATATCGCTCAGCGACGCGGGATATTTTCCCTCAATAGGAGCTAAGAGTTCCTGGTCTCCTTGCTGTTTGCCAATTTGAATTCCCTCAATCAACCTCCTGTTGAGCACCGCATTGAGATTGCGAACCAGATTTCCGCTGGTCCAGACGATACTGGGAGAATTGGCGACTTCGAGCCATTTGAGCCACCTTTTGTGGAAAGCATTCAGATCGATCGGTTCGAGATGCTTGCGGATGGGTCCGACTTCGTTATGTCTCACACTGGCCAGAGCAGCTGCGAGATGAAACTCTGGACTAACGTCATACGCATGAGCGAGCCAGTCCATTTTAAGAAGTGGAACTGGAGAAAGTCCCGATCCTTTTTCGCCATCTCGAAGTTTGGGAGAAATCGCAATCGTGGCTTCGGCTTCACCGAGTGCGATCAGTAGTTGCTGGATGTCGGATGGGTTGCCTCGCTGACAAAGCTTGAGAATTGCTGTTTCGATTGCACGTAATGCTCGACTTGCCCTGGCAGGAGAATTGCTGGTCAGTGAACTGCGAAATCGACTGAGCCACTGGTCGATGTTCTGCTCTTCCAGCAATGATGCACCCGACTTTGGTTTTGTCGCGACATTAAATTCCCCTAAAGGAACTGCAAAATTCGATAACCCATTGCGTTGATGAAATCCGTATCGTTCAAATTTTGAGATGCCGCGATCAATTCCAAGAGTCCCTATGGCTCGGGCAAAATCAATTCCCGTTTTTGATTTTCGTCGATTGACAACTGCTCGCCCTTCACTCAATAGAGACTCCAGTTCTCTCTGATTCGTCGGTTGTCTCCAAAGGGGCAACCACATTTCCGCACGGCCTGAAGATTCATCAGACAGGTCTGCTGATTCGTATCCGACACCTGCTGTACGAACGCAAAACGGATAGGAAAGGGAACCATCACGATGATCCTCCAGTCGTTTGACAGCCGAGGCCGCGAACATCAATGAGCCTTCCAAACCCAGCAGGTAATCCCAGGGATTCAGAAAAGTATTGGCGGAAAAACCTGTGTCAGAATTTGGCCCTCCCGCAGCATCAGGCAAAAAGTGACCAGGGGTTTGTTTATCAAATAGATTCAGTCCGGTTGTGCCAAATAATGAGGGAGACAAAGACTGATCCCATTTTCGCTCAATGAGTACAGCCACAATCTGCTGAGCGTACCCCGACATATAGGAACCGCTTCCTTCATTACCCCCGGTACCCAAAAGTGGGGGAAAGGCACGACTCTCAGTAGTCAGCACATAAACCGCATCTAACCAGGCCAATAATTCATCATCCATTCGATTCCGACAGGCACGCAACAGTGCTAACTTGTCTTCCTCTGACTCGGCCTTCTGACTCAACCCCAGTTGAACTAAAATATTTTGAACCGCACTGATTGCATTTTTCATCGACAAAAGTCGAGGGTTATTCTCAGTTTGAATTGCAGTCAGGGCTTCTCGGGCAGCTTTTTCTGAAGAGGCCTCAAAAAATCCACTTCGTGCACCCCACGGCCCAACAATTGGGCTGGGTGAGTAATCATTCAGAAAGAAGTTAATTAACGCTTCCCGATCCAAAGTCGAACGCAGCCAGAATGTGTCGTTCTGCCACCAGCCCTGAGCCTGGCTTTCGGGTATTTGTTCGGAGACCAGTCGCAAAATGCCCAGGGCTTTCAGATAGTGAGCCAGTGGTTTGGGTGTGCAGCCGGTCAATTCGAGATCGTAGGTTGCTGTTTTCATTGTGCGTCCCTCTTGCTGCTGCCACGCCAATCGGCGATACGGATTAGTGTTTCCAGAAAAGCCAGTCGAAACGGGCCGTATTGGTCACGCAGTTGTAATGTTCGTGAAAGCCAACTCGGACAGGTTTGACCTGCCTCATTGCAAGTGTCACCCAATTGCATGACAGAAAGTTCCAGATTGACGGCTTGGGAGACTTCACCATTACCTATTTCGAGAGCAGGTAATTCATCGTGATCCCACAACCCCCTCGCGAATAAGCGTCCATCTTTGGGTTTCGTTTCGTTCGGCAAGCAACGAATACTCATCCGGACTTTGCCATGATGGGAGGCAATCAGGTACGCGATCAGATTCACGGTAGGGTCAGCGGCATGTTGTTGTAAGAAAGCCAGTGCGCTGGCGAGTTCATGACGAAACCCACGGCGGTTTATCGTCTCTTCTCCACCTTTCATCATGTATTGAAGATAGCCCCCATTACGTCCCGATTTCGCCCACAGTTGATCCTCCGGCAACTCCGAATTCGCCCCCCGCATCGCTCCCTGAAAAGCCGGGTGAGCCTTCCCGACATCGTGCCACCAGGCAGCTCGAATGATTTCTTCCCATGGAATCGCTGTATCCCACTGAGCATCTTCGGCTTGTTGTAACTGGATCGCGGAAGTGCCAACCTCGTTCAAGTGGGTTTGTATGGTAATCGCCGTTCCCGGTTCTTCCTGATCCATCGCCGGCAGAAACGTCTCATTTTTTCCGGAAGAACAAGGCTTGACCGGCCCATCTGAAATTTCACCCGTCCAGCCAAGTTCCTTGTCGTATCCACCAGCCTGTTGATGCAGCAACACAATTTGCCCCGGCCGTACATTCCTGCACTCTTCCCACTCGTTCTCCAAAGGATTCCAAACCCAGGCCAAAGATTTCGTCTTGTCATTCTTCTTGAGTGTTTTGGAGACAAACTCTTTGAACTGTGTGATCGATACGGCACAAAGCTCCTGTCGATCTGGAGCAGGAAATGTGTCGAGATCTGGCTGAGGTGGTTCGCGTTTCCTGTTCGACTCGCCAATCTCCCAGCCACGCCAGTAAACCTGCACGCTCGTGTCGTCTGCTTCTCGAATGTAGCGGGAAATGTCGAGATCGTTACCGCTCAAATCGGGAGTGGTATCAAAAAGTTCTATGAGGTCTTTCCTGCGAAGGACATGCACGATCGGTTCGGGTTCTGTCACCTTCGGAAGTGATTGAGGGCCGACATCGGTTAGATTACGAATCACATCTCTGGCACGATCCATCTCTTCAATCGTGTAAGGCAATGCAATAGGTGCAGCCTGCCTGGCATTTTCAGTATCAAGATCGATCCAGAAAATCTGAGCACTCGGGTGATTATCAGTTCCGCAAATTCCTTTTCGATTACAGCGACCGAATCGCTGCACCAGTGAAGACCAGGGAGCCAGTTCTGTAAACAGAGTGGTCGCCGAGATGTCGACTCCCGCTTCAATTGCTTGAGTAGCAACCAGAATTCGTCCTGCTGGCGGGATACTCTGTTCCTTCAATGCTTCCGACTGAATGTGTCCCCGCTCATGAGGACGAAATCGAGAATGGATTAATTTGATTTCGAGTCCATTTTCTTTTTCTGTCTGCTTCTGAAGCTGGCGAAATGTCTCCTGAGTTCGATCGACGCGATTGAGAACCACCAGTGTCAAAGTACCTGCTTGATGCGATTTCAAAACCTGCTCAGCCAGCTGTTGAGGGTATTTCTTTCGAGATGCAGAATCTGTCGGAACAGCCAGACTTGCTGGCAGCAATGGTTTTGAGGCGGTCAGTAAATTTTCGACACGATCATCCTCCCGGTCATCTGCTTCAATCTGTTCCGATAGCCATTTCCCGGTTTTCGGCAATGGGTGATCCACGGTATTGAGTGGATCGGGATTGAGCGTCGCGGACATCCACAATGTCTGGCAGTTTCCATAAGTTTGCAGTTTTTCACGCAGACCCTGCAATTGAGCAGACGTCGTCAAGCCGACGCCCATCAATTGTGTCTCATCCAGAACCCACAGACAATCGTTATTGACGAGCGAAAAATCGATCGGCCAGCGATAACGACTCATCCCATAACCGCGATTCAACGCCCGGGACAAAAGCATATCCTGAGTTCCAATCAAAATCGCATCCTTCTCAGGGGAGGCATACCAACGGGTATCCTCTTCGCCGCCCATCAGTACGTGCAGATTGACAGGTCTCTTCAACAACCCAGCCTGCTGCAACTGGTCGCGCCATAATCGAGTGACTTCGTGAGTTTGCTCAACCAGCGTTCGCATCGGCAGACAATAAATGAGCCGCCGAGGAGTTTGAGAAGCGCTCTCATCAAGATGACGACGATACATCCAGGCCAAAATCACCGCAGCAGTCTTACCAACTCCCGTGGGCACACTCAACACTTCGGGAAACAACTCCGCTTCCGCGAGTCGTGTCTGATAGGGGTATGGTTTAAAGCCGTCTGTAGCAGATTTAAAAAATGTTTTATAATTCATGAGGACTGTCGATTATTTATTGGAAACGGAATTCAGATACATTTGACTCATCACCCCCACCTCATCCCGAATCTGCTCAATCAATTCTGCAGGCTCAATCACGCGGGCGTGGCGGCCGAAGCTGAGGAGCCAGGAGCGGAATTCTTCGAAGGTGGAGAGGGAGTATGCGGCAATCACCGAACCATCGGATTGAGGGACAAGTTCCTGGCTCGGATGGAATTTCTTTTCATTGAGAATGCGAACGACATCTTTTGAGAAGCGGACTCTCACGGTGCTGGGAGGGTCGTCATTACTGAAGATGCCGAAAGAGTTCGCGAGAAACTCTTCGGGTTGAAAATCCTGCGGGCGTTTGAATTTCATCAGGCCGGATTGCACTTCCACTTCGGAAATGCGATCGATTTTGAAGGTGCGGATCTGCTTGTGCTGCAGCGACCACGCAATCAGATAGAGAGCTCCTTTGTGAAACACAATCGCATAAGGATGAAGATCGTAGAGCGTGACAGGTTCGGTCGAACGCAGCGATTGATAAGTGATGACGGTCAATCGGCGATCCTCGGCTGCCATCATCAAGTCGTCAATCAGCTCGGCTCGATCGGAATAATCGACATGCTGGAGTGCACTCAAGTGGACTGTCGCGGCCAGCTTTTCAAGATACTCAATCGTCTGATCACTCAGAGCCGCTCGCATTTTCTGAAACGCACTCTGCGAGCCGGCCCAGAACAGCGTCCCCGCAAAGGCTTCCAGAAACTGACGCCCCAGGTACAACGCAGCCGCCTCTTCAAGTGTAAACTGCAACTGAGCAATGCCGACTTCGGAATTGATTTTCCAATGCTTCCGCCCATGCGAACCGACGGATTCGTGAATCGGAAAGCCAACCGTTTTCAGTAAATTCAAATCCCGCACAATCGTCCGCGTGTGCACTTCCCCTTCGTCCGCCAACTCTTTGACGGTCATCCCATACCGCCGCGCAGAAAGCAACTGCAAAATCCGCCACTGCCGCATCAATTGAAAAGACTCACCCATCAGTTCTTCCTGAAACCGAAAACATGTGTTTATGAAACATTACCCAGGAACAACCGCAGATTATGTCACACGAACTCTTGTTCAGTATTCAAGTAGAAGAATTCAGCACATTGCTGTCAATCGAATGAAGTCAATAAGAAAGAATGGCAAAGATTTATTGCCACCTTTGCAAATTGATTAATTAGTCTGGCTAAATAAAAGTTCAATCAATTCTTATTCGGGCCATGCGTCTTCCGCGAAATTTCCAGAATGGTTTTGTCTTCGGCGAAGCTGAATTTTCGGTTCATGAAATGCCGGACTTCATCGGTCGGTTCTCCCTCTGCTCGCGCCAGGACGATGCAGTTGAAGTCTTTGGGGTTGAATGGTTTTTGACTTTCGAAGTGCAAGCGAATGCTGTCGAAGTCTTTGAGAAAGACTCCGAAATAGCAGTAGCCATTTTTTTCATTCGTAAGCTGGCCTTTAACCAGGATGCAGGTATAAATGTTTTTGCGATGCAGCTTTTCAGTGAAGGAATATTTATTCATGAGTCAATCCTGAATCAAAAGAATTCGTTTCAATAGGGATTAGTACATCCGTTTAATTTCTACGTCCTGTCCAATGGCCTCCGGCTCGTAAATCACTGCAACATCGTCCCGCACACGATATAGAAACTGCTGCAGCGACTTTTCGATTTCTGGGCTTGCCTCCGCATGAGCAGAGCCGATTCGCACGAACGAAACAGTCTGCAACGGGAAGTCATTTTCTTCTTCCTTGATCGTGATTTCCTCAGAGTGATTGTTTGTTGTCATCGTTTTGTTCCTTTTCTGGGGGGTCAGGAAGAGGGAGTTTACGTCCTCGATATTCAGGTCGTTTCCGGATACGTCGGGTATGGCTGTATCGAGGATTCTCATCGAACAGCCCTGCATATTCAGGATCGCATAGATAGTTGAGCCTCTGCTGAATCTCTTCGGTCCCATCGGGAAAGATCAACAGGTGTTCGTTATCAGCCAGCTTGAGTAAATCATGGGGATCGTGCTCCAAAATGGACGACCATTCCTGAGCCATGAACATTCCCGAGATGCCGAAGAGCTGCTTGATGTCACAGTTATTGAGAATCGATTTCCAGGTCTCCGGATAATGCTCCTTCAATTGCGACAGGTCCTGCCAGAAACTCCAGACCTTCAGGCCATATCCCCGGCAGAGGGTGATCGCCTGTTCCAAGAGCGGAAAATGTCCCAGCTGAGCCGCTTCATCCAGCAGAAAGAGCGTCGCATGTTCGGGACGATTTTCCCGTGTCAATACAGCCCCCAGCAGTGTCGCGATCAGCAGTCTCAACAGATTTCGATGACTGACCAGTTTTGATGGAGGAATGATGATGAAAATGGAAATTGGCTCGCCATCCACAAAATCCTGTAGCGAGAAGGACGAGTGCTTCAAGACTTCCGGAACCTTCCCGCCTGCCAGACATTTCAAGTAAGACGCCACGGTCGATTGCACACTCGGACGCGTCTCTTTTTCGGGATGCTGCAAAAATGCGGCGAGTTCTCGATAAGCAAACTGCGGCATCTCATCTTTGTGATTATCCAACAGCACAGCCAGCTGATAAATCACATCGTCCGCATGAAACTGTTCGTGGATCGCATTGACTGTGCGGGTGGAATCATCTGGTTTCGAGCCGAAATAAGCGATCAATCCCGAGAGAACACCACAAGCTGAATTGTCCCAGAAGGGGTCTCGATTGAAGCGATTGCCAGCTGCGAACATCTGAGCCAGCATCTGAGCATCACTTTCGATGTCTGCTCCTTCGAGCTGCAATAAATCGAGAGGATTGAGGCTGTCGGTCTCATCGCTCAGAACATTGAACGGGTTCAGTACAATCACCCGCTGTCCCATTTCTTTTCTGCGTCGACCTGAGATTTGATAGTTTTCGCCCTTTGGATCAAACACAATGACTGAGCCAGGGTAGTCGAGTAGCGTCGGTACGATGGAAGAGACTCCCTTGCCTCGGCCTGTCGGAGCCAAGGTAATAAGATGGCTATCACCGCGATATTCAGTAATGGGTGTATGCAAAGTTTGAAGAGGAGAACTCTGAGGATTCGGATTTGAAAATCCAAAGGAAGAAGTTCTTTCAAGCGGGCGTCCCAGTTTGATGGGCGCAGGGGAAGACGTCAGCAATTCCGGTGACATGGGAGACTCCTGAGTGAGGGATTTCTTAAGGAGAGAAACGCGGGCCATCCCTGGTTTTGTCACGGGCGATCATCTTGCTGCCCAATCCAACTATACAGAAACAAAAAAGAATTGTGCAGCCCAATAATTTACGAATGGGAAATATTTTAAAGAATTGCCGATATGGCTGAAACCCCGTCCAGTCCACCTTAATGGACCTTATGATACGGTAGACTGCATCACATTCATAATTTAGAGATCTTGCTCATAAACGGCAGCGAATTGAACCACTGACCTTCGAGGGTTGAGCTTCATCAATTTCGTTAAAGCGAAATGCTGAAGCTTCTCTGGATAGAACTG
Source organism: Rubinisphaera italica (assembly GCF_007859715.1). Classification (NCBI taxonomy): domain Bacteria; kingdom Pseudomonadati; phylum Planctomycetota; class Planctomycetia; order Planctomycetales; family Planctomycetaceae; genus Rubinisphaera; species Rubinisphaera italica. The sequence continues at coordinate 5,661,864 of NZ_SJPG01000001.1, read as the reverse complement.
ATCACTGCGAGTCCAAGCGAAAAAAGCTTTGAATTGTTCCCCGGACACTTGGTTTGACATTCAACGGAAAATCATTGATGTAGTTCATGAACTGCTTTGAACTCCTAACCACGCACTACTTCGGAGAAGCCTCTTTAATGAGTTCCGTTAATTCTTGCAGTGATGTTGATTCCGTTTGATCGTCATCAATAGGGCGTGTGATCAAACGGACGGCTGCTGGTTGCCAGTCCTTTTCGGCTTGCAACTCTTTGGTCATCAATTTCTGATTCAAGCTGGACTGACGACTGACTATGCCGATCCCCCAGCCATCTTTGACAAATTCGAGCAGAGTATTCCAGCCGCCGAGTTCCATGCGGACAGAAAGCTTATCCTGAAGTCCAGCCGCGATGACGGCTCGGTCAAATTTCTTTCTCATCCCTGCATCCGGCTCGGGAAGCAATAACGGAAAGCCAACGAGGTCGGCGAATGTGATTTTGCCGGGCAATGATTCAAATTTCTGACGAATCTCTTTCGGGGCCTTATTGCTACAGGTGGCGACCCAGGGATCTTCAAACAGATTTTCGACATGCAGCGGACGCTTGGCGATATTGAGAATATCCGCCTCATCATGGGTGACAATAGCGACATCGTAATGACCAGTCGCAACGCCCAGGATGCGTTCTTCTCCGCGGGGAGTGCTCACCCGAATTCGGAGTTCAGGATTTCGCTTACGAAATTTCAGTAACGCGTGCCGAACAAAAGTCTGTACTGCAAGTTGACCGCAGGCGATCGAAATATCGGGAGCCCGTTCAACACGCTCATCAAGATCCTCCTGCAGGTTCCGAGCCGTTCGCACAATATCGCGAATCGCTGGCAGGTTCCGTTCTCCCTCATGAGTCAGCACCCACAACTTCCCCTGCTTTTCCAGCCAGGGGTAACGAGCCAGAGGATTCGAGTGCTGCAGGATCCCGAGCCGCTTGCTCATACTCGGCTGATTGATCTCGAGCATGTCAGCTGCCATCGAGGCATCCCCCTCGCATTCAAAAAGAATGACGAGCGTTTCCATCATATCGAGAGAGAGTCGCGGTGGTCTTGGCATTTTATTTGAGAATCTTCGATTAATTTCGTGAACCAATTGATTATATCTTGCGTTCATTCTGATAAGATGAGACTCAGGACGCAAGACTTCCTCTTGTTATCCTCACAATTTCCCGTCCACCTTGCAATCAAATTTCATTGAGAAAGCCCATTCATGTCTAAGCCATTCAGTTATCCCGAAGTCAATCTCTCCGTCGCCGTCATTCTCTGTGAAGGTCGCACATTGCTCACCTGGAATGACAATTGGGGAGCCTTCTCTTTGCCGATGACAAAAATTCGTACCTGGTCCGGTCCCTCGGGAACTATCGATGAGAACAGTGAATCCGCACAGCAGGCCGCCATCCGTGCAGCAGCCGAAGGTTTGGGGCGACCGTTAAAGGACTCGGAAATTCCAGAGCAATCTGTCGAACTGGAGCTGCAACCTTACAGCCATCGAAGTCATCGGGACGGGCAGTGGAAACGATATTCCCGGGAAGTCTTTGTATTCCAGATCGAAGGCGACTTGTCATCGTTCACCGGCAAGGGTGTCTGGCTGACATCGAGTGAAGTCAGTTCCATGCAGCCGATTTCTCAGACGGCTCAGGAAATCTTGTCGGTTCTGGAAGCACAACTTAGCTGATTGAAACCGCTGTTGTAGTCAGAGCGGGTATTGCACGAATGGGAGGAAGTTATGAGGGAGTCGATCGGTGCCATCGTCTTCTACGAACGCAGGTCGGCTCGTGGCCTGGAGTATCTGGCTCAGTGGAACGCAGGCTGGAAAGCGTTTCACTTTGTCGGAGGACATCAACGGGCCGAGGAAACAAGTCTGAATTGTGCGATCCGGGAATCGAACGAAGAGCTCGAACTCGCGGCAGATCAATTTCAGATTGATCCGATCCCGATTGGAAGACTCCAGTATCGAGCGTTTTCCCAGCGGGCACAAACGGAGACCACCTATCAAACCACACTGTTTGCCGGACACTTGACGGAAGAATCTCAGCAACTGATCGAGCGGAACCCGCAAAATGTCTGGGTGACTCCTGCAGAAATTCAGCAGGGACAAACCGAAGCCGGCCAATTGATCAGCCCGACCTCTGCATTGCTGCTCCAGAAGACGGGACGGTTGCCGTGTGTACGAGAAGGGAACGTGCTCACGATTGGCGTCACCGGTCATCGTGATTTGCATCCCGATCAAATCCCCGATTTGAAAGTGCGACTGCACAATCTGTTCGATGATGCCGAACAGATCGCCGATGGACGCTCGCTCCATTTACTTTCCCCGCTCGCAGCCGGAGCCGATCAATTGGTCGCCGAAATGGGCCTGGCCCGCGAGTGCCGACTCATCGCTCCACTCCCGTTCCGGCTGGATCAATACGCGCAGGATTTTGCCGACCAGGAATTACACCAGTTCCACCGCCTGCTCGAAGAATCCCAGGAATGGTTTTCATTGCCAGAGGCGAGTGAAACCGACGAAAAAACATCCAAACCAGGCTACAGCAAATACGCAGCAGTCGGAAGATATGTCGTCGATCACTCCGACCTGTTGATTGCTTTGTGGGACGGTCAGAGAACTCACAAACGCGGCGGCACAGAGGCTACGCTGCAGTATGCTTTGCGGGAAAAACTTAATAGAAGCTCACTTTTTAAAATTGGATTATTCCCGGTAACTCGTTTGCAATAGTGAATACAGGATCAAGACTAATGGTCAATATCGCATTTTCAGGAAAAGCGGATCGGGAGTTGACTCAGCGATTTGCTCGGGAGTTGGCGGGGGATTCTGGTTATCTCGATACCTTCCAGCAGAATCTCAGACAGCAATTAACTCACTTGTTTGCTGATGCCAATATGCTGATTGTGCAGGAGATTTTCGAAGGTTTTCGGCGTCGGGATGGTGAACTGGTACTGCATCTGGAAGTGACACGGCAGGGAGCGATTACGCCGGGCGTGCTTAAGCTGGGTCCAGAGGCGACTTTAAAGCAGGAGTGGGATGCATGGCAATCGTGCAAACCAGCAGGTTTGAAGCATGATATCGTCTTGATGGATTTGCAGCGACATCCCGCCGAGGGAGAATTGACGGCCCTGGTGTATTCCGATGCCGAACAGTTGATTGGAGTCGATGAGACGTTGCCGCTGGAAACAGCGATGCTGAAAGCCGTCTGTTATGGAGAACCACATGTGACTTCTATCTCCACTCTGATGTTTCAGCTGTATATGCGGTTGGGGACTTTGCTCTATCGGCACTCCTATGAAGATGATCCTCAGGAATGGAAGGAACCGTTGGCAGCTGATCAGCTTGATCGGCATCTATTGCAGAATCTCAAACGATGGGAAGATCCGACGGGAGACGGTATGAAATTGCGATGTGGAGTGACTGCCGATTTGGATCATACGTCGTGGAATATTCACTTCCGAGATCCTGCTTACTTCATGCGATCTTTGCTCTGTCATCATTCTGCATCGCAGATTGTACCCGCGATGCTACGAGGGCGTGCGCACGGAGATTTGCATGGTCGCAATGTGCTCGTCGGAAAGGTTGGTCATCGTGTGTTATGGCCAGCTGTGTACGATTATGGAGATATGGGGGTCAATAATCTGATTGCCTGGGATTTCGTCAAACTGGAAACCGAGTTTAAGATTCGCGTGATCCCAGAGATCTTTGGAGAAAAGGATTTCACACAAGCCGTCGTGGAGTTCGAATATCAACTCCATGAAGCGACCCGAAAGGCGCGGGATACAGGAAACTGGCCAACTCTGCCAGACAATGCGAGTCAAATAGAACGCCTTCAATGGCTGCTACTGCAATTGCGGATGTATGCTGGGAATCATTTGAGTTACCGGGGAAGGAGTCACCTCTGGTTGAAGGAATATAATTTTGTTCTCGCATTATACGGACTGAATTCCGTCCGCTTTTCCAATCTGGAACCCAGCCAGCGGAAATGGGCTTTTGTTTCCTCCGGATGTGCCGCGGCACGATTCCTTCCTCTGAGAGTTGGAGTTGGTCAAATATCGATTCCCACCTATCGAGACGTAGTTGCTCAAGCTCATGGCTGGTGGAAATCAAAATCCACCCAAGTTTTAGAACACTCAGAATCCGTTCTGAAAAAGGGACTAGAAGAACATCCGTATGCGATCCCCTTAATTGACGAGCTGGCACTTGTCTTGGAAAAACAGGGTAAAGATCAAGAGGCTCACGAGTTGTTATTGATGGCGAAATCCAATTTTGAAGCCGCAAGCGAAGAGACTTTATGCCGGTTCGGAAAGTTGCATAAGAATCGAGCCGTTAAACTGATTGGAACAAAGCCATCTACTGCGGCGATTCCAGAACTGGAAAAAGCGGAGAATTATTATCGCATGGCCTATGAGAAATCGCACGGTCATTATCCACGAATCAACCAGTTGGCAATGAAGTTTCTGAGAGCAGCCTGTCTGAAACAACCTGGGAAGGATTCTGAATCCGCAAATTTACTGAAACAGGTCCAGCAGGACGCCGAGCATATGATGAAAACTGTCGAAATGTGGCAATATAATCATGAAAATGACCTCCTCTGGATCACGGCAACTCACGGTGAAGCATACCTGCTTCAACAACAATGGGAGGCATCCGGTGCCGCTTACCAAAAGGCAGTAGAACTGACAGGTGGGCATTCCAATATTATTAAGGTCATGTACGACCAGGCGATAACTCTTCTCAATGCCTGTTATGAAATGAAAATTACTCCCACAGGATTATTAAGCCAACCTGACCAACTCTTCAAATACACATCTCCAGAGGAAAAGAAATCAATATGAAAACTTATACGCCCGATCCCATCGACACATCCCATATCAAACTCCCGGCAGAGACATTGGACCTGCTTGAACAACTTGCCGCAAACAACCACGACGTTTGGGCACGGCAGCGTATCCAGGACGGCTGGACTTACGGTCCCAAACGGGATGATGACAAAAAAGAGAATCCTTGTCTGGTTTCTTACAGCGACCTGCCGGAATCCGAAAAAGAATACGATCGGAATACGGCTATTGAGGTACTGAAGGCGATTGTAGCATTGGGATATCGGATCGAGAAGTGATGTCCTGTTGACTTCATGCTTTGTCATGCAAAGCCATGCGTATGATTAATGAACAATTCGAGGACCACGACTTCGAGTGTCAATCATTTCGGAATCATCAAAGTCTCAATGTCATGTTGCGATTTGAAATCTAAACGAATTACCGTCGGAGACGTCTTATGCTCTATTCCACCGATCAACTCAAACACCAGTTGGAAGAATCTGTGCTTCATCTGCGTGAACTCTTTCAGCAAGGAGTCTCGATCGCAGAATCTTTCAAGGATGAAATGAACGCAATGCGGGAACAGGGACGTTTGGTTTCTGTATCGCGCCGACGTGAACTGAATCAGTGGTGTGATGAATTCCAGCTCTACATTACTGAGTTGGAGGAAGCCGAGTCCTTCCAGGAATTCTTACCCGATGAAGAGGATCGTCTGGATTTAAAGAATTGGATCAGGGCATTGACACAAGGGATCGAAACCTGCAATCGTCGCAAAAAAGAAGAGCAATCGGAACGACGTCAAATCCTGGAGACTCTGGACTCGATTCTGGATCTTCAGACAGAAATGGATCCCGTTCCCCTTGAAGAATTGCAATTGCATGCGGCCAGATTGAGATCTCAATGGGAGTCTGATCAAGAGAGCCGTCTGATTTTTGAATGCGATGAAATTCGTGTTTTGAGAGACTTCTGGCAACTGCTGCTCGATACTCGGGATGGAGATTTCAATGCCCCGGAATCATTAGAACGCGCGATGCGTGTTAATGATCGATATGGATTAATCATTACCTTGCAAGTTACTCGAGGTCAGATTCAGCCGAAAGAGAAATGGCGAGACAATTCCTCAGTAGCTGACATGGTTCGCGAACTGCATTTTGGAAATCACAACCAGAAGGTCAATACCTCCAATGGCAATGGGCATCCACACAATGAGAGTCAAAATAAGGAAGACGCGGCTCAAGAAGATCCTTTTGAACTGGCACAACTTGAAGTGTTGCGAGATCAGTGCCAGGCTCGGGTGAAATGGGAAACTTCTACAGACAATCAGGAGAATGGATCTCCACGAGTTGCCATGTGCCTGGAATTAACTGGACTCATTGCCGAGTTTTTACTGCACATTTTGCGTCAGGAGACACAAGACAAAAAAGCACAAGAGGAGCAAGTTAGAAAAGGAATGCAGTATCTAGCCACGGCTCAGTCTGTATTGCAGCAGATTCAGAAGAAGGCGGGGGTGCTCGATGACCCCGAGCAAATGGCTGCTTTTCGATGGGTTGAACGAAATGCCTCAGCCAGTAATTTTTACATTGGCCGTCATATGAGAATTCAAGACCCTGCCCAAATTTCACAATTACCAAAGATCAAGCAAAAAATCGAAAGCTTCTTCGAGAAAATTCGCAAACCCCAACGCATCGCATTGGTGCTGAGTCGCATCGAGAAGGAATTTGCAGTCGTCGGGCATGATGCCTGTGAAATTTCTGCAGCCTGGGAGAATGTGGCCCAGGAAATTGATCACCTACTTGAAGATGAACATATTCCACCCAGCCATAAACAACTCCGTGAATCACTAATAGGGCATATTGATTCGATTCCAGAGCATCTGTCAGAGTCTATTAATCTTCAGAGAGTCTTATCGGAAATCCACCGGTATCTCAGCAATTGTGAATACGAGAAGATTGAATCCAGTCCACCCGAATATTCAGAGGAAGTCGAGGTCGTGGCTCAACTTCTTCGAGGTCGCAAAGTCGTAATGGTTGGCGGATCTCCCAGACCTCTCACTGAAGAAAAAATCAGAGAGGCATTCCAACTGCAGGAATTTGTCTGGAAGGAGGCGGTCGTACATTCCCCAGCGATCCAATATCAGCCCATTGTTCAAGATCCCGAAGTGACTCTGGTTCTGGTCCTCATCAAACTGGTTGGGCACGGTCACTCTGAAGGAGTCAGGCAGTATTGTCGAGAAGTTGACAAGCCGTATATTCTAATCCCCAGCGGCTATGGCATCAATCACCTTGCCCATGACATTCTGAAACAGCGCGGTGAGGATTTAAGAAATCTGTGAACTGCTCCATAAACTGAAATTAGTATCACTCATTGCCAAGTTATGCGTTCAACGATTCCTTCCGAACGAGACATATTGGCTCTGAGGTAAATTTATCTTCGTAATGTCCTGAGCACAAACGGATTATTGTAGAGATCTGATCTTTATCTTTGGCTTCATCTTTTGGGTGAAGTTGATCAAAGGGGAGGAATTGATGCCGCCTGCGTCGTCGAGTCATTTCTGATTTATAATTATCCCATCGATCTTTGGCAATTTCATTTTCTTCATCAGGATAGGGGTCAACTCCATCAGGCACTGCTTCAAACTGCCAATTTGAAAGCAATCGCTCAGCCATCCAGCGGTGATGCTCCATAGCCGCGATAGTGCTTTCCATGTTTTGATCAATTTGCAATTCTGCTGTCTCATTTTTCGATAATTGAAGTCTGTTGGTATTCTTAGCAGTAGAACTTGGCATCACTTCCAATCCGACTGTAGCCAGTTTGAATGGAGCGTGGCAGGCAGCACTTATATTTGACCAGTAAAACTGATAATTATCTTTATCATTTAATCGAGCAACATTATCTGATGAATTTGCATTTTTGATATCATAAGCAGCGGAAATCACCTTGGCCAAATCTTCACGTAGCCGTTGATCAATTCTTTTGAGTGAACAGCATTCATGCGATTGCCCAAAAGGAATCAGTCTGTGGTTGTAAGGCTCATTCGCTGTTAGCGAGGCGATCATTTCGGCCAGCTTTGGTTGAACGGGGATCCAGACAAAAACAGGCATTTGAGTTTGGTTCTGTTTAAACAATTGATGGATTCTCTCTGCCATCATTGCATTTTCCCGATCATCCTCTGAGCAGATCATCAATATCGGAAAAGTCGCCGAATCATCGGAGAGTGTATTGAGATGATCCTGTAATGACTGGTTACTCAATGAGTCAGGTTGTTCAATAAATGCAGCATTTACACAATACTCAACAACAGAGCCTTCCGTGAATTTTCGCGAGGGGCGCAAATGCTGACTGCCCCACTCATCTGCTTCAACAGGCCAGTTCCAGCCATCCAGTTCATGGTCTTTGAGTTGGACCGGATCGGGAGCAAAATTTGGATACTCCTCTCGAAATGTATCGACAAACGACTGTTCATCAGGTTGATAAAGAATGGTCATTCGCGACCGTTTCAGATTGTCAAAATGAGCAAATTCGGCCAGGGAAAGGGCAAGTTTTTGCCCCATAGGACCAAACCCCCAAATCACAAAGTGGGCGACCTGATCGGGAGCGGGGCGATAGTCAGGTAGCATTTCCAAAACTAACTGCTTGGCTGCATTATCAAGAGCGTCAAACACGACCAGTTCCGAGCGAATGCCGGAATCTTTAATTGCGGGTGAATCTCGTATCATTTGAATAAGACTTGAGGTTCCCATCTGTAAAAAGCACTTGGGTGCGGACCGCTTTTTACCGCTTTTCTTTTGGAGAACCAGATTCGCAACATCCAGTATTGTTTCAGCATTCGCCTCATCATTACCTGTCACGAAATAGATCTGATCAGCGTGATGAGCTCCAATCCAGCGGAGTAGCTTTTCTGATCGGGCATCTCCTGTGATGATCGTCGCTCCCAACTCTCTTGCTCGTTCGAGTGAGGGATTGTCTGGATCTGGTTCTACGATAATCAACCAGCAATTTCCCCCCAGATCTTCCATCACCTGCCGACCTATTCTACCCAATCCACAGATAATTGTGCGTCGATATTTCGGGATGAAAAACATCGCCGATAAGAAGGTGTCTCGAAAAAGTTTGCGAATCAGTTCAAGGGCAATTATGAATGCCAGTGCGACTGCACAATCAGCAGCTAGTATTTGATAAATGTTTTTGACATCAATAGAGCCATCAAATGTCAGGATCTGAATCGTCTCATAGAGCGCATTTTCTATTGCAGATGATTTGAGCGGTTCATCAACCGGGTTTTCTAATGGAGTTGCCTGAAGAGAGTTTTCTTCTTCCGAAACAGGATAAAGCGTACCCACAAACCCCAAGACTAAACCGAGCACACCAATACTCAGCAAAGATCCGCTGGTCACCAGATCCTGAACTCTCCGACTCCAGGTAAACGTTTTTCCCAGCCAGAAAAAACGGCCCCATTTAGTAATCCAATGGGGAGCGCTGGCCTGTAATAACAGGAAAACGACAAGCGGAATCAAAATAACTCGTAAGATGACTAAGGCCAAAAATTCCACTGAAATCATCGCTATCGGGAGACTGGACAATAACATAAGTCGCTGACTTTCGAAATCAGTGTGATAGTGGGGATCGAATGATGAAATCAATTTGAAACAGTTGGTGGCCCAAGAAGTCATCACTACCGCTATACGGTTTCATTCGCTTCGAAATGACGAAAATTTATGAATTTGACCAATCAATTTTATTTGCAGGTAGCAGGACTCCCTTTTCCGTTCCATGAATGATCTGGTCGTGATCGTATTCGCATTGAAGTAGAAAACTGCGGCAGTTGTGGATCATGGCAAAATGAGTCAATCCGACGGTGATTGATTTTGTCCCAGTGGTCAGATCGATGATCACCTCTTCATCATGACAATAATCCTGAAGGACTTGCTGGGCATTCACATATTGCTGGGGATGATCAGGAGTGCTGTCGATTTCGTGAATGATAACGCGATGGCAGTCAGGAATATCCTCTTCAATGATTCTCCGCAGCTTTTCAGCAGACGATCTAGTTTCTCTGCTGGACAGTAATAAGCACTCGTTGGGGAGAAGAATCCTGACGATCAATTCCGCGAGTTCTTCATTTCGGCTAGCTACTGTGATCAACCGGAAATTCCCAACGGTATTTAATTTCAACTGATCTCGACACTCATTGACAATTTGCGATAACATGCAAGTTCGATAATAAGTATCCGCAGACTCATCATCACTGAGTGTCTTCTTAAGAAACCAGTAGTAATAGGAATGATCCGTTAAGGATGCCTCCCTGTCAGGTACGACAAACATTCTTCTTAAAACCGGCTTGAGTGAGAGATAGGGATTAATAAACTGAGCAGGTAATTCGATCAACTCAATGCCAAGGGTTTTATGACCTGTAGGAACTTGCCCAGGAGCGACATACAGCGTTCTGATGCCTGCTCGCGTTGCAGCCAGTGCCTTCTCTTTCAATCCTCCGACTTCTATAAATCCCTGCTGTTCATTCCAGGCAGCACTGATTCCGACGGTTCGATCGGGAGTTCCACCCCGAATCGCGAGAATCCAAGCGGCTGCCAGCGCAGCCCAACTGGATGCGAATTCGCAATCCTCCAATCCAGAGAGATCGTACGCCTCCGGATAATCAACACCGAGCGTGAGACACCAATCCTCAGGAGACTCTGAAAGATCTGTACTGCAAGTATACATTTTTTCGAGAACCTCACTCGAGATACTCACCAGTCGATCAGGAAGCAGTCTGGATAATCGTTCCGTCTGTTCATCGGAGCGTTGCCATCTCAGAGGCAGCGCAATTCCCGGACTGAGAGGGGAATTGATGTTCTCAGCATTCATTGCACATAAAACCGAGCAGCTTCCACACTTCGCTGGCAGAGGCAGTGGCTGTGAAAGCCGAATCGCTTCTTGCGGATTGAGTAACGTCTCCGAATAAAAAAGCCCGGCATTGTGAAGAGCACGCGGGGTCATCATGGTTCGAGCAAGTTCACCGAAGCGGTTGACTAACTCAAAGCAGGTCTGACAATTCTCTGCATCCGCTTGGGCAGCATCTTTTAGAATTTGATCATCGATGCGAAACATAATCGTTCTGTCTTAGTCCAGTTCGATTCGCCAATCTCAAACAGGAATTCATTCGGCGAAAATCTGCTGGAACTGAACAATATCAAATTCCGCATTCCAGGGTCGACCATCTACATATAAAAGGTCAATCCACGTTTGGATATCGTAGATCTCTTCATAGAGAAACTGGACGATCCCCTGATTATCAGACAGACCTCTCAAACCAGCCAGAACAATACTTACGCCTGAGAGTGGCTGGTGATGAGTGTCTTTGAGGAGCATGAGCACAGGCTGATCTGCATGCGGCTCTGCAGGAATATCTATAACAGCCTGTCCGAAATCAGATCGCCAAATCAGAAGTGGCAGTTTTTTTCGACGATTTCCTCCCGCCGCTGCCAGCCGTTCTGGTTTTGGTACGTCTGGCAGCCAGCGATTTCTCGTGTCCCGAGTAGTCAGCGTAAACGGCTCAAAGTTCATATTTGCAGGAGGAGTCTGTTCCTCATCCTCAAGGACTTTCAACAAAGCCGTGTACTTCTGCAATGTGGCAGACCAATTCGCAGGGAGGAACTGCAGAGCAAACTCGTCTTCTGGCGTCCAAACTTTTGCCAGACTGCTCACCGGCCCAAAGACTGAAGCGTGATGGATTAACCAGTCGGCTGCTTCATCCAACTGCTCCCGCCAGTCGGCTTGAAGCTGTTCCAGTTCTTCCGACCAGGCCCACACCAATTCAGCAGCATCCAGCGACTCGACCAGTCGCTGGGCTTCATAGGTTTGTCTGAGTGAATCAATTCGGCCCCGATCAACCTGTTCATAGAAGAGGGAAACATCCTGATACCAGTTCTCTGACGGGCGATAACTCAACCAGGCTTGATCGATGAATCCCGCTGTCTGTTGGATTCGGTTGGAGGCCTCATTTAATAACGTCTGGTGATTCTCTGCTGTCGAATTGAGTAAGCTGGCCCGATAAACCTGTCCGCTGAGGATCAGTAATTCCGGTTTGATTTCAGGCCGATCCAGTGCCGTCTTCAAATCCACCACCCAATTTTGTAGTAGTGAATCCGGCACCATTTGATCCTCCCATCCTCTTTCCAATTTCCAAGTGAGGCTCTTAATCATACGACGTCCTGTCCAAAAAATGCTCTTGAAAATTCATTCTCCGTAATTCATTCAATTCCTGAAACCACTTGTACTTTTGGGTTCGTGCGGAAGATATTGGCAAAATACTGTTCCCAGTTACCATAGCCAATTGAATTCCTGACAATCTCCCGCGACTTGCGAACATGATGATTCCAGTCGACATGAGGCTTGCAGGCATTGGGATAGGCTTCCGCTACAAATTCCGGAATACTGGCATGGCGATTGAGGATCTGATCCAGCTCGGGATGAGTCCTCAGAAATTCCCAGAGTTCTTCCGCATTGGGCCAGCCGGCATGAATGCGGCGGATCCGTTCATAGCGTTCCCAGCTCAACAGTTCCTGCTTCGCCAGTTCCTCAGGTTCATAATAGTCCTGCATTTTCTGCAACCAGCGCAGGCGAAGTTCGATAGTAAACAGACAATAGTGATCGATTCGGTCAATGGTTCGAGGAACCAGCCGGGAATAAACGTCTCGCTGACGGAGAAGTAACAATGCTTCCCGCATCAACTCCAGTGGAGAAATTTTGGATTCGGGTTGTGGACGATTCTGAAACATACCGGGATCGCATGATAACAGTTTCCCGGCCTCTCGAAATCGATCAACTGTTGCATTGAAGAGAATCTTCTTTGCAAAGGGTTCGAACGGCATAGTCTGAAGAAAATCGTAATATGCCTCATAGACGATGCCAGGAGATTCCCGGATGATTTCTTCCCGTTCCTGCTCGGAATTGGTGTGGGCCTGGTAACTGATTTTCATCGCCAGTTTTTCAATCTCTGTATTAATAAACTCATCTGAAAGATGTTCAGGGAGAGATGGGTTCTCCGGTTTTTGTTTTTCGATCAGTCCCAGCCGGATCGACGCTTTGATCCGACGCCAGCGGGTTCTTGTCAGTTGGAATGTGAAGGCCTGCAAACTGCGTTCGGCTTGATCCGTATTCAGGAAGGAGATCAGGATTTCCTGCAGTTCTTTGACCAGATCTTTTTCACTGTCGGAGTTCAATTCTGCCAGCCTGGGTTCCACGTTCTTCCAGCATTCCTGGAGTTGTAACTGTTGAAACTTTTCGGCAAGAGCGAAGCGGTCTGCCTGTGTGAACCAGACGAATGTTTCCACGAGATCTCCTTCAGCGTGAGGTACTCCAGCGAGACAATCCAGCAACAGATCTCTGCGACATGAGCCGACAGCAGAGACAATTTGATTCTAGACCTCTACTTAACAGATGATCAAGTGTGCGGGTGAGAATGATTTCAATTTCCCAAAGATTGCACGACGACTCTTCACAGATTCTTCATCCCAACAAAACCCTCAGGCGGGCTACGCTTCATGCAACACAATCCGAGAAGGACAACCGAGGCCTTCAGTTCATCAAGTTTCAAAGCCCTCAAGCGGGCAACAGCTCATGCAACAACGCAGTGCTCAGTTGCGGTGTGGAAGGGGAAAAAGTTTCAAAGCCCTCAAGCGGGCAACAGCTCATGCAACAAGCCGCTACCTCACAAGATGTGGAGGTGACGGCGAAGTTTCAAAGCCCTCAAGCGGGCAACAGCTCATGCAACGATGGAGCAAGGAGAAAAATTATGTATAGGCGAGTTTCAAAGCCCTCAAGCGGGCAACAGCTCATGCAACCCAATGGTAGGCGTTATGTCGGTCTGGTTGTATTGGATGTTTCAAAGCCCTCAAGCGGGCAACAGCTCATGCAACATCGGCAACTGGCGGAGCCAGAAGAAGGTTGATCGATGTTTCAAAGCCCTCAAGCGGGCAACAGCTCATGCAACCTCGGTTCCAGGCCCCGGCCACGTGCTGCTGGTTCCGACGTTTCAAAGCCCTCAAGCGGGCAACAGCTCATGCAACCAGCCCGAGAAGCTGCGCGACGAAGTCAGGACAAGAAGTTTCAAAGCCCTCAAGCGGGCAACAGCTCATGCAACCTAGATTATGATAGCTAAAGTTATCGTTAGGTCATGAAGTTTCAAAGCCCTCAAGCGGGCAACAGCTCATGCAACTGGGGTTGTGCATGATGTGGAGGCCAGTACGGGTCGTTTCAAAGCCCTCAAGCGGGCAACAGCTCATGCAACAAGATCGAAGAGGCCGACGAGTTGGTTCCGTGCAATGTTTCAAAGCCCTCAAGCGGGCAACAGCTCATGCAACTGTGGATCAGGAGTTAAACGGCAAGTGGTACAACCGTTTCAAAGCCCTCAAGCGGGCAACAGCTCATGCAACATTATTAACCTTCCAGCGGTAGATAACTCCGGAAGTCAGTTTCAAAGCCCTCAAGCGGGCAACAGCTCATGCAACGGGGGAGGTTCTATTCTCTTTAGGAGAGATGAGATGAAGTTTCAAAGCCCTCAAGCGGGCAACAGCTCATGCAACGATGGCTCCCCCATCGTTTGGCCTAGTGAACTCAAGTTTCAAAGCCCTCAAGCGGGCAACAGCTCATGCAACGGCGGTCATTTTAAATCCATGCCACGTAAGCACTTGCAAGGGCATAATGTCAGACCCTCCCGAAAAAATCAACCCAAATTCCGTGCCAAACTCAAAAATTCCACATTCCGTTTTCATAACCTGTTTCCTGTCAATTACTTATAAAAATGTCAGAACCTCCCCCTTTTTGACTCACTTTTGCGCGCCAATGCGGGGTTTTTCCGTCACTCTGGGTAAGAAGCGAGGCTCGGGGTGAATGACTCACTGCTGAACTCGTCACGATCAGGCTTTTCCAGCGGATGTAAAAGGTATCGCCCCTGCCCAAAACTGGCCCCCTTGCCGATATGAATGAATTGTCCCAACTGCAGGTAGACCCAAAGCTCTGGCGAAATGTTTTTTAAGATCACCTGGCCCGATAATCCGGTCAGACGATGGGTGCCGTGCGTGGAACTGAACCGCTGCCACTCTTCCCGATCCAGCGATTCATCTCCCAACTGGACGGGGACGGCCAGTTGACGAGCCAATTGAATCTCTTCCGCAGAAATGTCACTACAATAGGAGGCAACAAGATCGACCACCCGTCCCACTGCCCGGGAGGCGAATTCATAACCAGTCAGGGGTTGATCGCGACGACCTTTGGTTTTGATGTCGACTGGCGTCAGGAAATTCAATTCCGCCTGTGGACTGTAAGAACTCGTTTCCTGAATTTGGTCGGCTTCAATCACAGGCCAGTAGTCGGGCGAGCAACCTGCTGGTAAAGGCTCAAATTCTCCCAGTCGCATTTCAATTTCAATGAGAACGGTTTGCCAGGCAGAACGGTCGGAACCGAGGTGCCAACAGTTCTGCAGGGAATTCAACAACCACGGAGCCCATGGCCGGGCCTCCCCGACGAGCAGAATTTCCCAGGAAATCTGCTCCCCGGCTGAATACTCGAGCCGCTGACCTGCTTCTCCAATCGGTGGAACAATGACATAAGGCTTGGGAGGTTCCCCCCGAAATCCGGGAGCCGAATCCCATAAGGCTCCAAACGCACAGGCATGGGGTCGTTGACAGTTCCCGGAAGAGCTATGCCCCGAACAACGCTCCCGCCCAGCCCACCAGCAAGCCTGCTCCTGCAGCCGATGCCCCATCGCCCCCCGAAGCATCGAACCTTTATAAGCAGGCAGACGACAATCCTGCTCCGCTTCCAGTGTAATCCGCAACGAAGTCCAGCTGAGATGTTTCCAAAGCATGAGAATTTTCCGGCAAGCTTAAGGGCATGTTTTCATCACATCTCTAATACGGCGTGACATGGCTGGAAATGACGAAATTGATAATTTTTAAAAAATAACAAAGAGTTCGTCATTTCCCATCAGAGCTTTGCGTACATGTTGAGAACAAACATAATTTGTCCTGCCTCTGTTCGGTGATTTTATGCCAAACCCTTACCATCTGATACTGATTGAAACCTCCGGGAATCAACGTCATATCTTCGAGACCAATAAACTCGCTGAGAATGTGGGAGCCTCCGAACAAATCTTTCGGCTGGGAACCGATGAGGTACTGAAGGTGGCTCGGGAAGTTGGGGGTTTGACTGACCTGATGTCTCTGGAAGACGTCAACGACCTTGCAAAAAATCCACCTCTGGAAAACTCGGATAAGAATTGTGAAGCCTGGTATGTCTCCTCCGGCAAAGCGATGTTGTTTGTCAGAGAATTTTCATTGGCTCGGGAAATTGTCCAAGCCATCACACTGAAAGCTCATCTGGACTATCCGGGAGTCGTCGTCCGCGGTGCCATTGTTAGGGTTGAATGCGACGATGATCCCAAACGTGCGGTGTTACAGTTAGCAGAAGCCGTCAAAAAAGTTCATGACAAACTGGAAGCAAAGCGGAGTCAGCTGGCACCGAACGAATGCCGCTTCCAGCGATTGCCGATTGTGGCCGAATGTCAGATGAGCGGATTACCTGCTGGTGGCATAGTGAAGGTTCCTGGCGAGACTATCGTTTCCACAATTGTTGCCGCAAAGCGGGGAGGCTTTCATAAATCGACTCAGCATAAATGGCGTGAAGGGATCAATAAGCGTCTCAATGAAATATTTGCTGGTGATGAAAGCGTATTGCTGGCTCGAAATGTCGATGAGCTGGACGATTTGCTTGAGGATGCCCGCTACCTGGCAATTATCCATGCGGATGGGAATGGGATCGGTCAGATTTTCCAGAATTTCGACCGACTGTGCGATGCAAAAGATTTAAGAGACTTCATCGTGAAGTTGAGGGCATTCTCCTATGGAATTGATCAGTGCACGAAAGCCGCGTTTAAGGAAGCCGTTCATGTTCTCTGCAAGACAGACGGCAAATTTGCAAAAGCGATGTCGGGGCAACAGAAGCATCATATTCCGCTCCTGCCTTTAATTCTGGGCGGGGATGACTGCACCGTCTTAACGACAGCCGAATTCGGTATTCCGTTGGTTCGGGAGTTCTTGCGTCAGTTTGAGTCTCAATGTGAAAATTATCGATCCACCGATTCTCAATTGACAGAAGAGTATCAACAAATCGTCGCGAAAATTGCAGAGCAGCAGTTTGGCGTCCGCCGACTCGGCATGGCAGCTGGTGTGGCAATCGTGAAACCACATTACCCCTTCTATGCCGCTTATGAAATGGCAGAAGGCTTGATCCGATCGGTAAAGTCGGGCATCAAGAAAAACCTCAAGGTGAAAGTTGGATCTGAAGACGTCCCACTTCCGGTAACTGCCTACGATTTTCATGTTCATCATGCCTCCAGCGGGGATTCCATCAAAACCATTCGAGATTCCATGGCTCTTGAAATCACACGTAAAACAGCAAATAAAATAGGTAGTGAAGAACGCAATCAGTCGACCAGAACTCGATTCTGGGGTGGCCCCTACGTGCTGACTGCGAATCTGGAGCAGGAAGAACGATTGCAAAATCAAGCTGCCGCTCTCGATTGGACGAACCCCAGAATGGATGCACGGCTTTGGGAGAAAGTCAACGCTCTGCAATCCGTTGATGCCACCAGCGAGGCTGGCAATAACGGCGGCCAGGATGTTCGAACACTTCCGAATTCTCAAATGCACGAGTTGAGAACAGCTTTGCTGAAAGGAAAGAAGCCTGCCGACCATTTACTAGAGTTGATTGGCCATCGGTATCAGTCGAGCCATATTCAAATATTAAAAGAAGAAAACTCCCTGTTCAGAAATGACCCCCCGGAAGACGATCCAGTGACTCGCATTTCCTATGAGGTAATGAGTACTTCATTGTATGACGCGATGTCACTGGCTCACCTCAAAATTCAGGATGGGAAGGTGGAAACCACATGATTGATCAATCCAAGATAGAAATTCCACTCGAATTGAAATTCGAATCCGACTGGCATATCGGCTCCGGACTGGAACAGCCGGGCGGGGATGACCGACTCGTCCGTCGAGATGCAGACAAATTGCCATTCGTGCCAGCGAAATCGCTCCGGGGAATGCTACGTGATGCAGCTGAGATGCTTGCATGGGGACTGGATCAGGAATTGAGCAAGTCGAATGATCCGCAAATCGTTGGACGCTGGCAGGATTGGGTGCAGTATCTTTTCGGAGACCAGCCGACTCGCGATGAAATTCGAGATTCGCGTCAACTGGCCTCAGGTCATGTTTCCGTTTCTCCCGCACATCTTCCCTCCGATCTGAGAGAAGCCCTCAAGCCTGTCTCCAAGCACGAGGTGGCAAGAAACAGTAACCGGCAAGATTTCAGGCAAGCTCTCGTATTCACTAAGCCTGGAGTCAAAATTGGACCAAATGGTCGGGCGATCGATCGACATCTCCGATTTGATGAAATGGTCCGTCAAGGGACACTGCTGGAATCGCAACTGCTCTTCGACACTTCTGAGCTTGATGGGACACAAAAAGCATTTGCAACGAATTTCCTGAAACTGGCAATGTTCTATGTGGAGCGAATTGGCGGAAAACGCCGTAGGGGGGCGGGGCGAGTCGTCGTTCAAGAAAAATCCGTGTCAGACAAGAAAATGCTGGTAACTTGGTTTGAAGGCGTGAAGGTTCCACCGGCGATTCCCGAACAGCACAATCGCTACAACACTGAGCCAATTCCGTTTGCGGCAGAGAAAAACGAAGACAACTGGGTGCGATATCAGCTGGACATTGACTTGCTGGATCCCTTACTGGTTGCTGATCGCGTTGCAGGCAATGTCGTCAAGTCTCTCGATTTTATTCCCGGCACATTGCTACTGCCAATTGTGACTCGTCAATTACGAAAAATAGACTCGCAAATCCAGCAGAAAATTATTGCTGGTGATGTGCGGGTTTCGAATGCCACAGTTGTGGTTCAATGTGATGATCATCTAAGCCGAGGACTTCCGACTCCTGGATGCCTCTTTCATCCTAAAGGTGATGAAAACTGGTTTAAGAAAGGGGAACTAATCAATCAATTTTCAGCAGGTGATCAAAAAGATTCAAGAAAATATATCAAAGCCTATCGTGACGGCTTTGTTGCAGTGGCCGAATCGAGACGCCCTCAACACAAAGCCGTTGACAAAATCGTCAATCCACATAATACGGTTGGAGAAAAAGAACAACGACCAACAACGGAAGTCGGTGGAATATTCAGTTACGAAGCGATCCCCGCTGGCACGAGGCTGCGCTCAGAAATTCTGATACGTGAATCAATCGCTCGGCAACTTGATACCACAGATTCCCATTGGCAGAAAAAACTGAGTCAGCAAGAAGCAATCGGTCGATCCAAGTCAGCAGATTATGGACGCGTGAAATTGACCTGCCAATCCTTGTCCGCATCAAGCACATCGCATCATTCAACAAACGAACTGATCCTCTGGCTGACATCCGATTTGATAATTAAAGATAGCACACTGCGTTCTGTGCCGACGGCAACAGAGGTTGTCGCAGCAGTTGAGTCGGTTGTTGGAGTCAAAGCAACAAGGGATGGGAATGGGAATTCCGATGTTCTCGCTTTCATACGCCATCGACGAGTCGAATCCTGGCATGTCCGCTGGGGCCTGCCCCGTCCTTCTCTGGTTTGCATCGCAGGAGGAAGTTGTCTGCGAATTCAGTTTGAGCAGGAAATCGATGCAGAGACGATAGCCAGATTAGAGCGCGAAGGCTTGGGACTACGGCGGGCTGAAGGTTTCGGAACCGTACTAATCAATCATCCGCTCACAACAAAGCCAGTCACTTCCTGGCCAGAGGAGAGTGAGGATTCGACAAAAAAAGTTGATGATTCGCCCGAGAAGCTCATCGAAAAAAGATCACCTCATTTTGATTACGCCCGGCAGATTGAAAAGACTCTGTGGCAACGAAAAATTCAGCATCGCTGCATGGAATTGATCAGCAAACCAGATCAGCGGAAAGCAATGTTTCAGTTTACCAATGAAAAACCAAACCCTGCCCAAGCGGCCTTGTTGAGAAATCAGGTTTGCCAGAAACTGAAATCAGATCAACGAACTAAGATTCTCGACAAGCTTTTAGAGAAACGAAACGAAAAGTGGCCTAATAGTACGCTTGATACGATTCGAGATCTGATCAGCGATAAACACAAGGTGTGGAACGATTCCTATATGAAATGTAAAGATTGGCCAACACTCACCGTGACTGGACAATCCGAGTTGCAGGAATTGCTCTGGGAAGAAGCGGTGCGAACTCTATTGGGGCAATTGCTTAAATCACATCAGCGTGATCGAGAAAAACGACGGGAGACAAACTGATGGCCAGAAAACTTTTGGGGCGGCTGCAAATTCATGGAACATTGGAAGCGATCGATCCTTTGCATACCGGTTGCGGGGAAGCCGATTATTTGACAGATCAAGCCTTGGCAACTGATGGCCAGGGGAATCTTTATCTGCCGGGAACAAGTCTGGCCGGTGCATTGAAGAACTGGTGCAGAAATGCCTGTGGCGAGAATCTGGTCAATTCTCCGAGTTCACCTTGGGGATATCACTCTAATAATGACCAGGGGAATGAGGTCGGACATGCGTCTTACATTTTTGTCGAAAACATGATCATCACGATGCCAGATGGTGTGCCATTCGAGATTCGGGATCATGTCGGCATTGATGATCATTATGGGACCGCAGCGGATCAAATCAAGTTTGACAGGGCAGTCATTCCGAAGGGATCCCTGCTGAAGTTGGAACTCGTGGTCGATTTGAATGGTGACGACTCGATCAGTGTTAATGACAATCAAACCAAGTCCCTGATCGGGTATTTGCTGGAATACTTGCAAAAGCATGGCATACGATTGGGAGGAGGAAAGTCGCGGGGACTCGGGCGAGTCAAGCTGAAGGATGAGATAACTATTTCCGAAGAGTTGTATACTTTTGAAGGAGTTCTGGCAAAGCTGAAGGGCGAATCGCCAACTCTAACGGTTGAGAAACTCAAGAATGCTGCTTCGATTGTGCTCCGGCTACCCAATCGATGTGAACTGGATATTCACTGGCGACCGCTCTCTCCGACATTCGTGAAGTCCAGCATTGACGGACTGAATATCGACACCTTGCCCTTACTCGGAGGCACTGCTGGCGGCCTTGCTCAGTTAATCCCCGGCAGTTCGGTCAAAGGAGTTATCAGGCAACAGGCAGAGCGGATTGTTCGTACATTAACAAATAAGCACGAACCCGCCTGGTGGAATGAAAACGGACGGCAACGCTTTCTCGATCAACTCAATGAAGATCTTCCGCTAATTCAGGAAGTCTTCGGCTCTCGCAGCGAGGCAGAAAGCACTGATGCCCGCAAAAACATGTTGGGACTGGGAGCATTGTCGATTTCAGATTGCTTTAGCAAACAGTCTGCTTTAAGTGAAGCGTGGAATGATTACTATTATGCCGATGGTCATGCTCCGACTGCAGCCAAAGACTGGCAGGATTCTTTTCATGTCGCCATCGATCGTTGGACAGGTGGTGCCGCCGATACCGCTCTGTTTCAAGTGCTTGATCCCATTGTTTCCAAGGATAATAAAGAGCCCTGGGAACCATTTCGGCTTGAAATCGATCTCGACCGTATTGCCGACATCGCCAACGCATCCAATGAGAATTCAATTGATGCGGAAACGGTGCAGATTGCCTCGATTGTCCTTCTGCTGTTGGTGATTCGTGATCTTTCCCAGCAACGCATTCCCATCGGCTTCGGCGGCAACCGGGGACGTGGAGAAATCGAAATTGAAAAGGTCGAACTCCGCTTTGAGGGTAATCAATTTGGCTTGAAGGAAAACGAAGTCACACTACCGGAAGCAGACCTTTCTTCACTTGGCGAGCAGTTATCGGCTTGGGAATCGGCCTGGCAGAATTGCATCGATCAGGAGGCAACAAACAATGTCTAACTCTCAGTCGGTTTCATTACACTATTGGGGCCTGAGCGACTGCTCGGCTCGTCAAGCCATCGATGCCATTCGGCTGCTCATCACAGAAGAACTCACAGGCTTACTGTATTCTCCTGTCGCCTGTCATGTGTATCAGTCACAGGGAGAAAGTGAAGACTGCTTTCCCGAGATTGATCCGCAATTGACGGGAGTCTTTGAGCTCAAGCTTTGGACGCCACACTGGGAACTTCGCTGGTTACATCAGCAGGCAGGGCGAGGGAACGCTGTCCTGCTGGCGGAGAACGAAAATCTGAACCCAGAGAGCTGGAACTCGCTTCGCTCATTTTCCAACCTCATCCCTCAAGATAATCAATATCTTCTCTGGGGAAAGACGGCTGATTCGAATACAGAGGGATATCCTCCCAACTGGAGTGTTCTTTCCGAAGGACGATTCGGGGAACTTCCAGTCCCGCTCAGTTCAGTTAAAACAGAGACATACATCGGACTGAAAGCGGTTGAGTATTTCGGAATCGACAAAGATGAAGACGGCAATGTCGAGTTCATCGACGAACGAATCGTGGGATTTATCTCGATTGAGGAGAAAACAAATGCCTGATGAAAACGAACAAGTTGAATTAAATAGCCAGACTAACCCAAACAGGCAATATGGGATGCTGAGCGTCAATGATGCTAAATTATATTTGCAACGTTACCATAGAGGGGAATTACAGAGACACGAAGAATATAATGAGGGAAGACGCCGAAGAACTTTTTCGGCTGATTTGTTGGAAATCGCAAATAACGATCTTACTGCACTCCATAATCAAAAAGTCGAATATGAATTCGAAGGGCAGCCTGTCAACATCTCTTTAGCTGCTGAAGTTACAGAAGCATCCGATGAAGGTCAAAATCTCCTGCAGGAAATGGACCGCCAGGCAGAACAAGCTGAAGATGCCAGGATATTTGACTCCTTCATCAATCCGTACAATTTCATCCCAACTCCGGAACGCAATTGCACTGATGAAAAGTTAGGCGACCATACTCCTTCCGGTCATCACATTTATTTTCAGGATCGCTATTCCGGAACAATTGAAGTCCAACTGACCACGAAGACACCTCTTCTGAATGTTGATGCCAGCACAGCGAAACCGGACGATGCAAAATTGCACCAAACCTTCGTAATGAAAAAGGATGTTGCGGGAAATCCAGTTCTCCCCGCAACTTCGATCAAGGGAGTGCTCAGCAGTGCCTATGAAGCGGTCACCAATTCCAGAATGCGAATTCTGGAAAAACGTGAGCGACGTCTGGGCTTACGAATGGATGCGAAAAAAGGATTGAACTTGATCCCTGCTCGGATCGAAAACGGGCGTGTTGTGCTTTATACCGGAAGTTCAAATGTTGGGAGTGGGGGTAAGCCAGATGACCGTCTTTATGCAGCTTGGCTAGCCAGTTACGGACAACACAAAAAGAGCAGACCAAATCATTTTTGTAAGCATGGAGAGTTTGTTTGGGCTTATATCACAAAATGGCACTACGAAAAAGAATACTGGAAAAAAGGAAAAATTGAACGCACAGTCTTTCCATTTTGGAATGTTGTTGAAATTGCTGCTGGTACGAAACCATGTCCAACTCATACCCCAACAGATAAGCGAAAGCCCTGGAATAAGGCTCTTGAAAAAAACGAATATCTCACAAGGCTAGAAATAGATCACGATGACCAAGAAGAAGAGCCCAAAGGACAGTGGGAAGGAGGCTACTTATTCATCACAAATCGTAATATCAATAGCAAACATGATGAAAGGTTCTTTTTTTCCTCTAATGCAAAAATTGACGCAGGTGATGCATCACCTGGATCTGACCTCACAAAGCAATGGAATGAACTCATTGTCGATTACCAGGAAATCCATGCTAAAGATGACAAACCGGGACCATCGACGGAAACTAAACAAAGCGATGTTGTATGGTCCCGTCATGTTAAAGGGAAACCGTCAGATGTTGCCAATGCGTTGACTCTTTCCGAAGGTACACTCTGTTATGCCAACGTAAACTTTAAGAATGGACAATGGACGGCAGAAGCTCTCTTCCCGGTCAATATTTCCCGTGAGTTATTCCATGAACCACCGGAAAATATGATTGACGAAAGCCTTAAACCGGCATCTAGCCTTAGGCAACTTTCCCCGGCTGATCGCGTTTTTGGCTGGGTAGCACAAGATGCTGATAAAGTCCGTAATAAAGATTCCAAAGCGAAAGTCGCCTGGAAGGGTTTGCTTCGCGTTGGGAATGTCTCCTGCGAGACTTCCGAGGCAATCGAGAAAGTTGAAGAAGGCCAAAGCATTCCTCTCGCGATTTTGAGTACGCCGAAACCTACTCAGGCGACTTTTTACCTGCAGAGGCCTAACGGTCAGCCAGTTTCTAGAAAAGAAGATGGATATAACAACGGGCAGCAGATTCGGGGACGCAAGGTCTTTCCACATCATCGCCGGATGCAGCAGAGGCACTTTGATATTAACTCCCTAAAGCCTCAGGAATATCGGCGAGCAGACAATGTGCGTGACAGCCAGAATCGATCGATTACCGAATGGGTAAAAATTGGAACAGAATTTCGATTCAAAATCCATGTCACCAATCTTTCTCAAGTCGAACTGGGAGCATTACTCTGGCTGCTCAGTCTTGATGAGCAATATCAGAACGAAGAACACTTTCTCCGATTTGGCGGAGGCAAGCCGCTCGGCTTTGGGAGTTGCTCGCTCAAAATCATCGGCTCCGATTTGCGAAACGGAAAAGAGTGGGCTCAATATTACCGCAGTCTCTCAGGCCAGCTCTCCACCTCTGATCAGGATTCGTTACGAGCCGATGCAATTGAGGCTTATAAGCTAGCCGTCCGTCAGGCGTATGGGAATCAGAGGAATGAATTTGATTCCATCGAATTCATCAACGCCTTCCTGGCTCATGCTCGTGGTTTTGAAGATGGACCAGTCCATTATCCTCGCTTAGAAAAGAAAGTGGGCACGGTCGCGGAAAATTTCAAATGGTTTGGCAGAGAAGGACCGCAGTTACCACTGCCAAAACTGCAAACCGCTCAGGCCCCATTGCTCAACTACATGAATCCAGCAGGTGCGGAAAATACTCGAAACCAAAATCGCGGACAAAATCCTCGTCAAAGGAATAATCGAAGATGACAACCTATCTGCTCAACTCCCCGGTTCTCACCAACTACGGCGATTACTCCTATTCTCAACTATCTGTCGAGCAAGCGAAGGAGATTCTAGCGGACGGCTTTGAATCCTCCGTAGGCCATGCCGGAGCCGCGGAGTTTCTTTCGATGCTGTTGGAAATGAATGTTCCATTCAATCGTTCTCAGATTCGAATGGAAGCAGGGGATCGAGCCATTGTGTTGAATCTCGGTCAGCGTCTTCCTGAAGGCACTATGATTTCTGCACTCGATATGCGTAATTTCGATTTTGAATTAGGGCTGATCAAGAATAGTCAATCCTATCTGGAAGTAGATTCATTATCGCAAGTACCAAAAAGACATTTTTTCGTCAGTTATGCACATGATGATAAGGACAAAGTTTACTCGATCGTTCGAAGGCTGGAGGCTGAGGGTTACAAGATATGGATCGATCCTCAAATACCAAACGGAGAGCGATTTGATAACGAAATTCATCAGGGAATTGAATCTGCTGCGGGATTTCTCCTGATGTGGACAGAAGCGGCTCGAAATAGTGATTGGGTCAAGAGAGAGCTAACCGCAGCTTGGCAACAACGACAAATTAATGCAGACTATCAAATCCATCCTGTCTGCCTGGAGCCGGTCGAAATTCCAGAATTGTTTGAACAGAACCAAATAAATGTTGCCACATTTGGAAAAGAATATTATCCCAAAATGATGAAGCAGATGGCCACTCATCGATATCGACAATTTCTTCCGATCAACGAGCATATCCCACTGTCTGAACATTCCAATGCGAAAAGCCTGGAATTGCCATCAGCATCCCTTACACGAATCCCATTCATTCACTCTGTTTATTGTCATGCAGATCTGGTTATCGACTCACAAGCGAGTAAGCTTTCATTGGATGAAATTCAAAGCAACACTAAGAGCCATGTGGGATTATTGATTCAAACGTTAGGTACTGCAGAAGATGATCAACCACTCAGAGATGCATATACCGCTTGGAAATTGAAATACGACGAACAGGATTTTTTATTGATCCACCTCAAAGGGCCTGTCGAAGCGGGTAAATACAAAATACAAGACCAGGAACCAACAGGCGAATGGCACGATATAGCTCGCACCGCCAAAGAAGCGATTCTGAAGCTAGCTCAGCGAAGTTGTCGGCTCTCCTTTTTCGTTGCCGCCCCGATTCCCTTGGGGACCTTGCTAGGTCAACAAGCTGACCGATACTGGCAAATTGACCATTTCCATTACGCACAGCGCCAAAACGATTCCGCGAAACGCTATCATTTCGCATGGGATTCTTCCGAACTTCCCGCAGAGTAACATCCGCATCACTCAGAGGGCTGTGGTTGCTGTCTGTCCTCTCAGCTTCGATCAGTGATGACTGCGAGCCGGTATAACGCTCCTAAACGGCTTGTTTGAGTTTAACGCTCGATCTCTTGCCATTTCCTGCGACGGCAACGACTGCAAGGTGAACTTGCTCTTATTGCAGGCAGCATCCTATTCCTTAACGGTAATACTGCTGGTCTCCTGCCTAACAGAGCCGAGCAGGGTTGCACGTACATTCTTTAGAGATGACAAAAACAATCCACGTACCCAATCAGATATTCGTGGTAAGTATACCATCAACAAAATAATTGCACCTTTGACCATCTTATTGCAATAAATAAAGCCCTCAAGCGGGCAACGCTTCATGCAACATACCCCGCAGGCATGGAACGCGTTCTATGCCATCCTGTTTCAAAGCCCTCAAGCGGGCAACGCTTCATGCAACTCTGCGTGATGATATTCGTTTCGAGGTGGGGGATCTTGTGTTTCAAAGCCCTCAAGCGGGCAACGCTTCATGCAACGGTCCGACTGTGCCGTCATCCGGACGGAGGGTGCTTGTTTCAAAGCCCTCAAGCGGGCAACGCTTCATGCAACCCAGTATCGCACTGACTTCTTCCGCTTGGAGGAAGTCGTTTCAAAGCCCTCAAGCGGGCAACGCTTCATGCAACGGTGCATGTCACCCAACGGATACATATTCATAATAAGCTGTTTCAAAGCCCTCAAGCGGGCAACGCTTCATGCAACGACGATCACCTTCTCGCGCACCGTGGAGTTTTTCTTCGTTTCAAAGCCCTCAAGCGGGCAACGCTTCATGCAACACGGAAGTGAAGATGGATGAACTCGGCCTCGACGTGTTTCAAAGCCCTCAAGCGGGCAACGCTTCATGCAACATCATCGGCGAGGAAAACAGCCCGAAGAGCAACCCCAAGTTTCAAAGCCCTCAAGCGGGCAACGCTTCATGCAACGGCGGTCATTTTAAGTCCATGCCGCGTAAGCACTTGCAGGGGCATAATGTCAGACCCTCCCAAAAAAATCAACCCAAATTCCGTGCCAAACTCAAAAATTCCGGTTTCTGTTTTCATAACCTGTTTCCTGGCAGTCACTTACGAAAATGTCAGACCCTCCCCCTTTTTGACCCACTTTTGCGCGCCAATGCGGGGTTTTTCCGTCACTATGGAGAGCCTGGGCGCTCCAGCCAAATTCCATCCCATGGTGGGAGTTTGGCGATATACTCCTGAATCGACTGATGAAGCTGGCTGCTTTGAGATTTTTTGCCTTCATACATGGTCGCCTCAAGCACACCAAGCCAACGCTTACGGGCATCTTCCTTAATGATAACCGCTTCTGACTTCTCTTTCTTCTCAAAATCATTGAGAGTCACTTCTTTTCTGGCAAGTAATCCCAGCAAAGGCTGGTCAACACAGTTCGCGCGAAACGGCTCCATCAAATCGCACGCCAGAGAGCTGCGACCGGGACGATACTCGTGATAAAAGCCAAGAGCCGGATCCAGTCCTGCGGCCTGAATTGCTGCCAGAGTTCTGTTGAGCAAAACCATATATCCAAACGAAAGCAGAGCATTTACGGGATCGGTCGGAGGACGTTTGACTCGACCGGGAAGTTCCCATCCCGTTGGCAAAAGTTCAGCCAGTATTCGAAACCAGACTCTTGCAGCCGTTCCTTCAATTCCGCGTAAGCTTTCGTGTGAAGAAACAGAGCTCAGCTTCTTTTTTGAAGTTCTCAACTCTGAGAGCAGCACGTTTGAGGTCAATCGACTCTGTTTCTGCCAATTCCGAGCGATTTCCAACATAGTCGTCAACTTGGCTTCCATCAACGTTTGGCTCAGTTTGAGTTGTTGCTCACGATCGTGACTGGCCAGATACTGCCGGTAGCGTCGGTTGCGAAACTCGTCGTGTGGAGGAGAAAGCATCCCGGCAAAACGAGAGCCGTCAGCCGAAAGATAGGCGACCGGAATTCCCGCTTCTCCCAGAACTCGAATGGCCCCCGCGGTGACTCTCACGTTCCCGTAAATACAGACTTGCTGCATACCTCGCAACGGTAATCGAAGACGACGATTTTTCGATTCGGCATCGCGACCTGTGCCGCGAAATTCAATCATTCTGTTGGGAGCAAAAACAACCCCTGGCCCAAACAGATGCAAGACACCGACTTCGCAACAGGGAATCGGAGCAGGCTTTTGCACTTTTGCTTTCGTCGAGCCAGCCATGTGATGAGCTTTCTTTGCGAAGAGTTTAATCATGAAAGGAATTGTTTTGCCGAACTGAGAAAGGCCTGGGCTGCGAGGACAGGATTGTTCTCCTTAACGCTCGCAGCCCAGAGTGATCGTCCCAGCAGCAGAAAAATTCTGAAGGTATCACCAAAGAAAATCCTGGGTTTCCATTGACAATCAACTCTGGTTGACTGCGTGTGAATCCGAGACGACTACCATCTTGCCATTCGTTTTCGTTTCGGATTGATCAGTGATGCGAATGGGGGGTACTGGTGAGAGTGGCGAAGCCGCATCATCCTGCCAGGGAAATCGATTTTGTCGGGCCTGATAAAAGTTGCGAGGTAACGACTGCAGCATCAGAATTTGCACACCGTCGGCTTCCCATGTGGGGTGTCCTGTGTCAGCTCGTGCACTAAACTGCTCGTTCAAGACGGCATGGCTGATTTTCAGGCAGCTCTTCAGACGCGAGCGAACCAATCGGTAGATTGACAGATCGATGGATTCAAATGCAGAGGAGGCATCCGATGCGAATTGCCAGGTTTGAAACCAACCCCGTAAGCGACGATTCAGTTTCTCAAATTGTTGTCCCAAAGGACGATCAGCCGTAAAGGATTCGATATCTTCTTTGGCGGACTGCATCGCCTCCTGAATCCGATCGGCATCCGTAATTATTAATGTTCGATTCTCATCCAGAAATGGATCATGGCTCCGCAGAAGTTTCATCCCGAGAATTGGCAACCCTTCATGCAGGGGAGTGATGCGGGTCTTCTTTTTGGCAATGGAAAGTTGTGTCGACTCCTTCAATTGTCGAATCAACACTTTGCGGATCTGATTTGCCTCCTCTTTGCTGCTCGTCAGCGTGACAATGTCATCGGCATATCGAAACAACGGATTTGTCTTGCCGAACTGTCGATCCCAGTTTCGATCAAAGGAATCCAGATGCCAGTTGGCCAGCAATGGCGAAAGAGGACTTCCCTGTAGAATTCCTGCAGGGCGTTTTGTGACTAACCCGACAGCACTGGCTGATACCTGATTGAGCAGCTGTTTGACGAGTCGTGTGAAAGGCCGTTCGTTTGTGAGAAGACCGAGATCATTCAACAAACGACGATGGTCAATACGATCAAAAAAGGATTCAATGTCAATCACAAGACCGCATTGGAACCGCAGCGGATCCTGATCGACCGTTTTACGGAGTGCGTGCAATTGATCCCAGATTGTCTTCCCCGGACGAAAAGCGAAAGAGCGACGGTGTAAACGGGCTTCGATGACAGGATCAAGTACGATTTTCAGTGCATGGTGAACCACTTTATCGGCACCACTGAGAACCGCGACCCGTCGAGACTCACCCGGCTTGCCAGGCTTTGGGATTTCGTAGCTGCGAACTTTCCCGGGGCGATAAGTTCCATTCAGAAGTGAATGCCCCAGTTCCTGCAAAAAGTCGTTCGCCTGATCGACACGTCCCCTCAGCACGGCTTCTGAAGCATGATTGCCTGATCCGCGATTTGAGATTGATTTGCGCGCCCGCCGGAAAGCTTCCTGCAGAACACACCATTCCGAGAGGAAATGAAACAGGTCTGCGTGTGGCTTTGTTGGATAAGACTTGGCCTGTTCGAACAAATAATTCTGCAGTTCTCGGATTGCACTCATAAGACGTTCCTTTCAGTAACCGGACCGAACGCAATACGTGGGGTCCAAATCGGGAAGTAAACAGAGTCGTTCAAAGGATATGAAAATCTTTCTGAGTTTCGGCTCTTGGACAACCGGCATGCAAGATGCCTCGCGCCCGACCAGACATTGACCATGCGGTCAGTTGATCAGTCGCTGGATCGATTTCGGAACCCAATTCCTGCATGAGGTCTTGCATCAGTGACTGTTTCAGCTCGCCTTCAAAGACCGACTTCTGTCGGCGAAAACCAACCTGCTCCAGACGACGCGTTACACGACGACGGCGTCTGTCGCTACTGATGTCGTAGGCAATGACCCATTGCACAAATAATCAACTCCTGTGGACTCTTTCCGAGGAAAACAGTTTCCTCTCTATTATTTCGAAGACCTACCGCTTCAAATGACAGCAACGGCATAACTTTTTGAAAAAATAGGAGAGCTCAGTTTTGATAATCTTTTTTTGGCAACTGCAGTGAAGGAGCATTCCGTATTTGAAGAATACGGTTTACGAACTGACAAACGTGCAATGTCATTTTTGAGAGACTCAAAAGTGATAAGTCAGAGAACGCTCATTAGGTGCAGAAGAAATATGGTTTTGCAGACATCAGAAAGGTGAGGCTCAGAAAGAGACTTCGTCGGATCAAGCAAGCGGCTGCATCATTGAACGAGCCAGGGAAATCCAGCATGGAAAGAAATAATCCGGCGGAGTCGAACTCCTGCCGGATTATTTCTGATTTCAATAGATTGAGAACACTGCTTACAAGGGAGGATAAAACTCTATTCGGCCATTCAAGCGGGCAACAGCTCATGCAACCTCGGTTCTAAAAACTGGTATCGGGTGCGTCTCGAAGTTTCAAAGCCCTTAAGCGGGCAACGCTTCATGCAACCGTGGCAGCCATAAAAATAACCATCTCTCGGTTGCCCGGTTTCAAAGCCCTCAAGCGGGCAACGCTTCATGCAACGGGGACATGTTCCCCGAGGAGATGGGGCGCGAGGGAAACGTTTCAAAGCCCTCAAGCGGGCAACGCTTCATGCAACAGGCAGGGCGAGGGAACGCTCCATTGAAGCATTCGAAGTTTCAAAGCCCTCAAGCGGGCAACGCTTCATGCAACGCAACCGAAGTCTTCGGACAGGTCGTTGTGAACTATAAGTTTCAAAGCCCTCAAGCGGGCAACGCTTCATGCAACAACATCGAAATCACGGTCGTTCGAGTCGGACCTAATGGTTTCAAAGCCCTCAAGCGGGCAACGCTTCATGCAACTGTTCTGGACAATCACCCACATGGAGAGGGGGTGCATGTTTCAAAGCCCTCAAGCGGGCAACGCTTCATGCAACGTGGAGAAAAGATTTGCATCGGTGGCAACATTGAAGTTTCAAAGCCCTCAAGCGGGCAACGCTTCATGCAACAGCAGTGAGGCATACAGCCTCAGGGCAGGGGAAGTTTGTTTCAAAGCCCTCAAGCGGGCAACGCTTCATGCAACGGACGGCTCTCGCACACTCCGAATGCAGGGTTCTTGTTTCAAAGCCCTCAAGCGGGCAACGCTTCATGCAACCTAAGCTTCAGCTTATGGAACGAATCCTGTCTAGCGTGTTTCAAAGCCCTCAAGCGGGCAACGCTTCATGCAACGGAGCGTGGGCAATTGAATCCAGAAGGTGTACCGTTTCGTTTCAAAGCCCTCAAGCGGGCAACGCTTCATGCAACGGCGGTCATTTTAACTCCATGCCGCGTAAGCACTTGCAGGGGCATAATGTCAGACCCTCCCGAAAAAATCAACCCAAATTCCGTGCCAAACTCAAAAATTCCATTTTCCGTTTTCATAACCTGTTACCTAATAGTCACTTACAAAAATGTCAGGCCCTCACCGTTTTTGACCAACTTTTGCGCGCCAATGCGGGGTTTTTCCGTCACTATGGAGAGCCTGGGCGCTCCAGCCAAATTCCATCCCACGGCGGAAGTTCGGCGATATACTCCTGAATCGATTGATAGAGTTGGCTTATCAGAGATTTCGGACTGTCAAACAGAACAATTCCATCACGCTTCCCAGAACGGCAAGCCCAAGGACATCGGCCCTGTTTCTCAAAGCCCCCAAGCGGGCTACGCTTAATGCAACAGCGAAATGAACCGACTGCAAGAACTGCTAAATAAGCGTTTCAAAGCCCTCAAGCGGGCAACAGCTCATGCAACTGTTGGGATTGTAACCCTATGGTATACCAACATTTGCAAACCCACTTTGCAGGCTTTGGCCGAATCTGTCAAACCAAATTTCGTGCCAAACACAATAATTCTACCACTCTTTGCCATAACCTGCTCCCCTTCAACAATTTAAAAATGTGCAGGAAATTACCCCCGTTGACTACACTCGTACACGCTAATGCAGAATTTTATGTGCACTTAAACACAGTATCCCTGGGAGGTTACGTGAAAGAAAGTCCTTTTAATAATCTCTCATGCCATATTTTATCGTGAGAATACAGGTACTTCAACGAAAATCTACTTAAATTTAGCCGTTTCAATATCTGTATCTCAATTGGCATTGCTGTTTGTTGATCTGTATCAATGCTGGAAACCGACTGGAGTTTGAAACTGGCTAAGGGTACATTTATGGACACGTGACATTCCATTTCTCATCCCCTGATGACCAATGAGCAAACCGACCTTATGGATAATTTGACTTTCCGATTCCTTTCTGCTTACAACCAGATCGATGAACTGCTGCGTTCCCAGCAAAATGCTGCCGATAACATCACATTTTCCAATCTGGTGCGAACGGGGGCAAAATCGAATCGGCTGATTAAGAAACATAAATTCGCACTGTTGGAATTTTCCAAGCTCAGAAATTTTCTGGTCCATCGCTACGATCAAAAACTCATCCTTGCCAGTCCAACTTCTCAGTCAGTAGAACGAATGGAAAAGCTGGCCAATTCTCTGGCAAGTCCTGAAAAACTGATTCCGAAATATTCCGATAATGTCGTGATGTGTGCGGCAACGGATCCCATTGGCAAGATCGCCCAGTTGATGCGTGAGAAAAAGTATTCGCAAGTTCCGGTGGTCAGAGATGGAATCATCATTGATTTACTGACAGCGCATACCATCGCAATGTGGCTGGCGGCTACGCTCTCCAAAGAAACCGAGTTTAATGTAGAACAGCCAGTCGCTGACGTGCTCCCTTTTTCAGAAGACAAACACTCCTTCATCTTCATCAATCGCAATGCGAACATTATTGATGCACTCAGCCTGATTGAGAAGGAATACAAAAAGGGAAATTTACTTCAGGCTATTCTGGTGACAGAGCATGGAAAGCCCTCTGAAAAACCGATGGGAATCTTAACCCTTTCCGATCTCCCAGCACTGCGAGCGGAATTGTAAGTAGAATCTCTCTGGCATGATTGCTTATTACAAACTGATCGGGCACTTCAATCTGGTTTCGAGTAACCGACATTATTGAGCTAAGGTCTTTCTTTTCAGGATCAGCTCCCAATTTGATGGTGCGCATTCTGCATCATTGATATCAATATTTCCTGGAAAAGATGCACCTGCGAAGTCGCATCGCCTCTCGAAAGGCTCTGAATCTCCAGGCTGCCGAGCTATTAGGGGATGGGCTAAACAATCGGCAAAAACGTGTCACTATAAGGTGATGGAGAAATATTAATCTTCAGTCGCAGTCTTTTCTCGCTGTCTGTTGGAATTCATGAACTGATTTTTCGATCTTAGCAATCCGATTCATGACCGCGACTTGCCGAATCTGCTGTTTGGCTTCTGCTTACGGACAATTCTGCGTTCATTGTCTCCGATGCATACCTTAGTCCTGAATGCATCAACCACAGCACTCCCCTCTATTGAACAGAAAGGTTTTATGATCGCATTCAATGACTCAGCTGATTCCTCTTCCTCTGGCCACTTGCGTTTCCCTTCCGGCCAGATCGTCATCACCCCCAACGCTCTCTCCCAGTTGCCTCCCTCCGAAGTTCTCCGAGCTCTCAAACGTCACCTCACCGGCGACTGGGGGGACTGCTGCTCGGAAGATCGGCAGGCCAACGACCAGGCTCTGGAATCGGGTGGTCGTGTCTTCTCGGTGTATCACTCTGAAGATCAGAAAAAATTCTGGATCATCACGGAATCGGATCATTCCCTCACGACCGTGTTGATGCCAGAAGATTACTGAGGCGGTTCGCCGCCATCTACTGCTTCTCGCTAACTGCCACCTTTCGGCAGTCTGCAGGAGCCCACAATCCGTCGGTCAATTCTTGACCACCCTGTGACTGCCCCGGTGGAGCAGTCTGCTCCCTGACTCCCGTTTCGCGGGAGTTTTTTTACGTACTTTTACAAACAAGGAATCCTTATGACTTCTCAATCACATTCTCTGAATCCCTGCTCAGAAACTGGTTGTCCGCTGCGACAACGCGATTTTGATCGGGCAGTCGCCCGGGCCACCGGCGAATCAGTTCGCACGATCCACTCACGGGGATTCGTCCCTCTCTACCCCGATGTCATCGATGACGACATTCCGATCCTCGACTGGGATGAACTCGATCGCCAGCACAGCGTCGGCGTTCATCGATTGCGACATCCACTCCCCGAGGATTGCTGGATGTCTCCGGAATTCCTCATTTCTCAAACCCCACAAGGAGGATCATGTCCGCTCGGCACAAGCTGAATGCCGCCTATCTCCATGGTTCGCTGATTATCGCCGGCATCATTGGAGGGATTTCCGAGTCGTTTATCGCTTTCGGGATCACCTTTGCCGTGCTGTTGATCGGCAACATCCAAGGCGGCGACATTCGCCTGAATCGTCATCGAACTCGTCGACCTCGACGAAAATGACAGCCCCTTTACACCTCATTACTTTCACACAAGGAGCCCATTTTGAAGATTCTCTATATCAACAACGACGGCGGCGGTTTCGCCGACTACATCTCCATCGAACCCGAGACCACCATCTCCAAGTTCGTTGACCAACGCCTCAAGCACGGCATCGCAGCCGACTATCTCATCCGCGTCAACCGCCAACCGGTCAGCTCGGACTACATCCTCCAGGAAGGCGACCGCGTCTCCCTCACCCCCACAAAAATCGAAGGGGCACGAGGTGCCTCTGGGAAGTCGCATGGGCCTCGGGAGACTGAGAGAGTTCAGTTTGCTCCTACAGGGTGTTGATGAATTTAAAGGGGGGAATGAGTTCTCCCTTGGTTTTTTGGGCCGGGCAGTCAGGTTATTGAACCTGGCTGCCCGGCCCTTTTTCTTCCACAAACACTTTTTGAGAAAGGCTTCCTATGAATGACTTTCAGCGACTTGCGTTGCGAGCCGCGATCTCCATTCGAGAGGCAATGCTGGTCGATCCGTCGAATCGGGAGATCGATCTCCCTGAGAAGGACTGGAATCGCCTCCAGCGATTGCTGCGACAGAAGCAGTTGGCTCAAGACCACGAGTGGTCAATGGCCGAACGGATCATCAACACGCGGCTGATCTTCACCATGGAACGTCTCGCTACCGATCTGCGACAACGGACACGTGATCTGGAGCAGTCCATCAAATCGCGATCCACCGCACCCGATCTCCGCTTGATCTACGAAGAACTGATCGCCCTCCCGAGCGAATTCAGCGAAGTGAGTATCGATCTACGACACGGCATCCTCCGTGTGGTGACGGACGAGATTACTCTCGAAGAAATCACGCTTGGTCGCTTCGATATTGTTTACAACTGGACAAATGATGGACCTGGTCCCAGTTACGACATCCACGCTCTTGACCCCGCGCCCTCGAATGCCAATTCCGACTTCGTCCATCCGCACATTTCTGATGGCATCCTCTGCGAAGGGGAAGCGAAGTCGGGGATCGAAGCGGCACTCGCTCAGGGACGTTTCTGCGATTTCTTTCTGATCGTCGCCAACACGCTCAACACCTACAACGACGACTCGGCCTACGTCACCCTTAAGGAGTGGTACGGCACCCCCTGTCTGGATTGTGGAACCAGTTGCGGTGATGACGACCTCACTGTCTGCAGTGGCTGTGAAGATCCCTACTGCCATCAGTGCTGTGATTGCTGTCGGAACTGTCACGACTCGCTATGCGGTTCCTGTCTGCTGTGCTGCGAGGAGTGCTCTGCACCCCATTGCCAAGACTGCCTCAATACATGCAGCGAATGCAATCACGACTTCTGCAGTAACTGCCTGACCGATGGCTATTGCGAAGCCTGTTACGAAACCCTTTCTGAAACTGATCCTGAACTCGAAGAAGAAGAGGACAATCATTATGAAACGACGCACCCCCAACAAATCCCCACTCCCACGACGCCTGCAGAGACGGCCTCGTCGTAAACGCTTTCATCGACCGGCCTTGAAGTTCAGCCCGACGGCTTGGGCCAAGTTGATTTATCTGCGCGATGCCGGCCCGACTGAAGTGGGGGGCTTCGGAATCTCCTCTGCAGACGATCTGCTCTATGTCGAAGAGCTGGTTTTGTTACCGCAGATCTGCACAGCCGTGACCGTCAGCTTTGCCGAGGACGCGATTGCCGATTACTTCGATCAGCAAATTGATCGCGGATTAAAGCCCGAGCAATTCGCTCGCATCTGGATCCATACGCATCCGGGGGAGTCCCCGGAACCGAGTCCCACGGATCTGGACACAATGGAAACCAGTTTCGGGGAGTGTGACTGGGCCGTGATGTTTATTCTGGCCAGGGAAGGCAAACGCTACGCAGAACTTCGCTGGAACCGCATGCAGGATTCCCGCCTGCGAATCAAAACCTCGATCGATTACCGGCAACCGTTTGCCGGGACCGACTATGCCGCCTGGCAGGACGAGTATGACGAGAACGTGGTCGATCAATCCCAGAACTGGACGGACCTCATGGAACCCGACGAACTCTGGGAGTATGGCGACCTGTTTGACAATCCCCACTCTTTTCTGGAGTTCAACGCATGACCAATCAAGACCGTTTTACCCGACAAGCTGACCTCGTCCCCCGAGAGCGGATCGAAGAGTTGCAGGCAACCGTGATCGGGGTGGGAGCGATCGGACGTCAGGTCGCCCTGCAACTGGCCGCTCTGGGAGTACCACGACTGCAGCTGATCGATTTTGATCAGGTCGAACCGACCAACATCACCACACAAGGTTATGACCATCAGGATCTGGGACAGCTCAAAGTCGAGGCCACGGCCCGACGCATCCAGGAACTCGATCCCACAATCACAGTGACGACAATTGCCGACCGCTTCCGCTCCCGCATGGAAGTCGGAACGGTCGTCTTCTGCTGCGTCGACCGGATCAGCACCCGCGAATCCATCTGGCGAACTCTCAAAGATCATTGCGAATTCTGGAGCGACGGCCGCATGCTGGGAGAATCGATGCGGATCCTGACAGCCACGGATCACAATTCCCGACAGCATTACGCGACCACACTGTTCTGGCAGGCCGAAGCCCAAACTGGCCAATGCACTGCCCGGAGCACCATCTACACGGCCAACATCGCCGCCGGCCTGATGCTGCACCAGTTCTCCCGCTGGTTACGCGGCATGGGGAACGATTGGGACCTCTGCATGAATCTGCTGGCGAATGAATTGATGATTGCCAATTCTTAGTTGGAGAAGCTTTCAGACCCAAACAGTGAATTTACTCCTAAGAGAATTGGCGATTGCTGGAGGATACCAGCAATCGCTTAACTGGTAACCCGTAAATTACAGTTTCGTGCTTAAAAACAGGCGTTTTCGAGTTTTTACTGATTCTCTGAGCCTCGCTGGCTCCCGACGATTCCGGTCAATTTGCAGTTTCAATGCAAAGTTTCGAAACTCCGGTACGCTTTGCTCGCAGCGCTAAATAATCGCGAAAAATGTGTCATCATTAGATGAGAGAGAAGTCTTAATTCTCAGGGACTCTTTCAGACACAGGCAATTGCTGTTTCTAATTGTCGGTAACACAACCGCTCAAAACTGCTTTCACGCCGAAGGCTTATCTGACAGTCTTCGCACGTTCGTCCATTTCCTCAAGAAAGGTACCGGATGCCCAGACCCGACAAAGGTTCTCCCAAATCGAAAACACCCCCACCAAATTCTGACGAAATCCGTCAAAACATCTCCCAGTTGATCGGTCAATTGATCGCCTGGGACTGGATTCAGCAAAATTCCACACAGAAAGGGACAAAATCGAAAAATCAGTATTGAACAGTGCAACCACAATTTTGGAAAATGACAGTAGAAATTATTAGAGACGAGATACGGAGGCTGTGAGCAGGATGCAAAACACGACCACGAACTTACATGCGAAAGCGGCAGAGGATGCCGATTGGAAAATGAGCCAGTCTGTACTTGCAGATTTCCAGCGGATTGCTGAAAAAAATCAAAACCGAGGCATTTCCAGTTTTCGAGTCGGATCCATCGTCGATGATCGACGATTCCATCAGCTAGTGGATGAAAATAAACAATGGTTTCGCGATCGACTGGCAGAAAACGAAGTGATTTTCTGCCTGGACTGGAACCTTTATCTCCTTTTGAACAAGTACTACCGTTTGAGTCCTGCAGAGCAGAGAATCGAAGCAGAGTTCAGCACTCTGTGTCAGTTTCATCGAACACTGGGGGTCAGTCAATTTAACGCCATCAAATTTGCTCCACTCTCTGATGGTTTGAACAACGAATTATTGAAATTGAGGCCCCGGGCTGAAAGCGAATGGACGGAACCGCTAGGTTCTGTTTGCTCAAGGCAAATTCGTCACGTGACGGGAAAGCATCAAGAAATTCTTGATCGCTTACTTGGTGCCGCGGGTTGGCTCATCAGTCATCCCTCTTTCTTAGCTGACAGAGATGGCATTCGTGATCAATGGAAGAAGTTACCAGAAGGGAGCGATCATGTATTCCCGCTCAAGAAAACAACAAAAATTCCTCGGCTCAACTCTGAATTCCATTATGAACGTATTGAACCATTGCAAATAGATAATTTCAGAATAGCCTTCGATCAATTCTGCGAAACGTGGCAGTTGGAAGGCATGCTGAGCTGGGAACTTCCTGAACCTTCGGGGCCGCATTGGGACTACTTTGATTTTACGGATCCTGAAATGATGTCCAAACCAGCGGAACCGAAGACTCCGTTTCATACACCTGTTCTGGTTAAGGATAAAATGGCTTCAGCTGACTACGAATGCCATGTTCGGAATTCCGCCGAACACAGGTTTAATGATCAAC